>CANIXX010000245.1 GCA_947471115.1 Opitutaceae bacterium
ATGCGGAGTGAAGAAGGCATCGGATTATTGCCCACGGAATACACAGAACACACTGAAGAATAATGAATCTGATCCGAATGCGGGACGTGCTCGGAGATATATTAAATGCATGGATCGCTAGGTAATTTGTTCTTCTGTGTGTTCAGTGTGTTCCGTGGGCTAAACGGTTTGCGGATCGGTTTTGGTTTTGGTGGTCACGCGGACTTCGCCGATGACCATGGTTTTGTCCACGGCTTTCATCATGTCGTAGAGCGTAAGAGCCGCTACGGAAACGGCGGTGAGGGCTTCCATTTCGACCCCGGTTTTTCCGGTTAGGCGGACTTCGGCGGTGATAAGAATACGGTCGGAGTTTACGGTAAAATCGATGCCGACTTTTTCAAGTGCGAGCGGGTGGCAGAGCGGGATGAGTTCGCTGGTGCGTTTGGCGGCCATGATACCCGCGAGGCGAGCGCAGGCCAGGACGTCGCCTTTGGGAAGCGCCTGCTTTTTGAGGAGGTGAACGGTGGCCGGTTCACAACGTAGTTCACCGGTGGCGACAGCGCGGCGGATTTGCGGGGGCTTGCCGCCGACGTCGACCATCGTGGCGGCGCCGGTATCGTCGAGGTGGGAGAGTTTTTTCATGGGTGCGCGGGCGGGATTTTAACGGCAGGGCAGGACTTCGACTGCAAGTTCGTTGGTGCCGCCTGCGGGGATGCGAACCAGGGCGTCGGCTACCGCCAGCGCGGTCAGGTCGGATGAGTCGCGCCAAGGTAGCGGGGTGACAACGATTGCGGCGCCGGGGGTGTTGTTGGGAGTAAAATAAGCAGGCCACCAGGTTTCGCGGGGGTTGCCATCAATTGCCGCGCCTTCGCCGAGTTGGGCGCGAACAAGGGTGGTCGGCGAGATGCCTGCGAGACATGCCAGAACGCGCTTAACAAACAGGTGGAAACACACGAAGTGCGCCAGGGGATTGCCGGGCAGGCCAAAGGCGAGGCGTCCGTCGCGGGAGGCGGCGATGAAGGGTTTTCCGGGGCGGCTGGAGACTTTGTCGCAGTGGATGTTGAAACCGAATTCAGCGAGGAGTGAGCCCGTGTGGTCGTGATCGCCGACACTCGCACCGCCACTGATGAGAATAATGTCGGCCGGGGATGTGAGGGCATCGGCTAGGGCTTCGGCGGTGGTGGTGCGGGAGTCGGCCACGCGGCGGTGCCAGCACAAGTCGGCCCCTGCTTCAGCGAGCAGTGCGGCAATCAGGGTGGAGTTGGAATCGCGGATCTGGCCGGGCTGCGGAATGGCATCAGGGGCGACGAGTTCCCCGCCGGTGACGAGGTGGGCGACGCGGGCGCGGCGGTAGACGAGCGGGTGGGTGACGCCAAGCGAGGCGAGCAGGGCGAGGGCTCCGGGAGTCAGGCGTTGGCCGGAGGTGATCAGGCGGTCGCCGGCGCGGGCCTGCGAGGCGCGGGGGCGGATGTGTCTGGTGGAGGGCAGTTGCAACAGTTCGATTTGGCCGGAGGTGGGACCAGGTCGGGTATCTTCCTGCATGACGAGGGCGGCGGACTCGGGTGGTAGTGCGCTGCCGGTGAGGATGCGTAAAGCGGTGCCGATGGCTGGGGCGGCGGGCGGTGGTGGGGAGCCAGGCGTAAGGGTGCCGAAGAGGGTGACCAAGGCGGTGGTTTGGTCGGCGTGGACCAGGTAGCCGTCGATGGCGGAGCGGTTAAAGGGCGGTTGGTCTTCGGGTGCGAGAATGGGCTCGGCGATTATACGTCCGCGCGACGAGAACAAGGGGATGCGTTCGCTGGGCAGCGGAGCGGCAAGGGTGTCGAGGCGTGTCCAGAGTTCGGTTACGGTGATCATATGGAAATCGTATCAGTTTTCCAAATGGGTACATCCTGCTTGAGGCGATCCATGAAGGCGGCCAGCAGCGCGAAGGCTTCGGCGCGGTGGCGGGCTTGCACGGAGATGTGGATGGCGGCTTCGCCTACACGGATAACCCCGATGCGGTGTTGCACGCGCACCGCCAGACAAGGATGCGCGTCGGCGAGTTCGGTGAGCTGGCGGCGCATTACCATCTCGGCCATGGGTTGATAAGCTTCATAAACCAGCGCGGCGATAGGGATGCCGTTTTCCTCGCCGCGAACCGTACCGGTGAACTCGGCCAAGGCGCCGATTCGTGAATCTGCGCGGGGTGAGGGCGGGGCGATCACGCTGTCGTTGATGACGATTTCGATGTGCACGGGTAGTGGCGGTTGGAAGCGGAGGGGGTAACCACTGATGGGCACTAATGAGCACTCATGTCTGAAGTGAATCCGCATATCAGCCCCCGGAGACCGGGGGGATCACGGCGATTTCGTCGGCTGGGGCCAGAACGGCGTCGTTAGGAAGGAAATCGTCGCCTCGGGCGAGGCGGGAGACGTTGCGCAAGGCGGCGAGTTCGGGGTGACGTTGCACCAGCAGATCCCAAAGTAATGAAACCGTTAGCGGCGAGGTGAGCGGGATTTCTTCCAAGGAGCAGCCGGTCGCCCGGCGGGCGTGAGCAAAATAAAGAAGTATCATATACAAATCAGCCGCCGATGGCTGTCATCGGGCGGTCGGGAATGTAGTCGGCTTGGAAGGTGTGGTTTTCGGGTTTGTTGGCGATGGCTTCTGTGAGCAGCGCGCTCAGGTCGGCGTGGCCGGCGCGGAGCGGCGCGAGTAGGTCGATCTCGCCGTGACGTCCTAGGCAGGGGCGTAACTTGCCGTCGGCGGTGAGGCGTAATTTGTTACAGGTTAAGCAGAAATCGGTTGCGGTGAGAGCGCCGATGAAGCCGATCGTCGCGCCGTTGGCTGCACGCGCGTAGCGGGCGGGGCCGTGGCCGGCGCGGTAGTCGGGCATCGTTTCCAGCGGGCCTAGCTCGGCTTCGATGCGTGCGCGGGCGTCTTCACAGGAAAGGAAGTTGGCCGGGCTCAACACGTCGGTGCGGGTGAGAGGCATCAGCTCGATAAAACGCACCGGCATGCGGTGCTCGGCGGCGAATCGCACCAGCGGCACGAGTTGGTCCTCGTTCACCCCGCGCATGAGTACGACGTTGAGTTTTACGACTTCGAAATCGGTGGCGAGAGCGGCGTGGATGCCTGCGAGGGCATCGTCGAGGCGGCCTCCGGTGACACGGCGGTAAGTGTCGGCGTCAAGGGCGTCGAGACTGACATTAACCGCAGTGACGCCTGCGGCGCAGAGTTCGCGGGCAACGGGGGCGAGCCGGGTGCCATTGGTTGAAAGCCCGAGCGAGGTGGTGGTGGGCAACGCTGCAATTCCTGCAGCGATGGAAACAAAATCCGAGCGCAGCAGCGGTTCGCCACCGGTGAGGCGGAACTTGCGGAAACCGAGTTGGGCGGCCGAGGCCGCGATGCGAACGAGTTCCGCAGCGGTTAAATGGTCCGGACGTTGTGCCCACCCTTTATATCCCTCGGGCATGCAGTACAGGCAGCGCTCGTTACACCGGTCGGTGACGGAGATGCGCAGATAATCGATGGTGCGTCCGAAGGAATCGGTCATGGTAGCGAAAAAGCTAAGTTGGCAGCGAGGGGGCGAAGCGCACGGCGAAAATGAAGGGCAGGGAATGGATCTTTTTCATTGTAACAATGATCGCGTCACTCACTGGGTTGGTGGGGCGATGCTCAGGCATGGCTCCCGCGGCCGGTGCAAGTTTTGGTCAGCGTCGTGCGCGTTACCTTGTTGCCCCAGCCGGTGGTGGCCAAGGTGCTCACGATCTTGTCCTCGCTTGGGTTGGTCGCCGATACGCGGGGACCTAGCGGCGGTGACTGGCTTAAACGTCCGCCAGAAGCAATCTCGCTGTTGGATATCGTCGAGGAGTTTGAGCGTAGTGATGCGCAGAGCATGTGTCCGTTTGGGCCTAATTGGTGCGGCCATGGGGATCCCTGTCCGATGCATGATTCGTTGCTGCGCATGGGCCAGCAGTGGATGGCCTATTTGTGTGAAACCTCGCTGAGTGTATTCCCCAGAAAACGCCGCCAAAAGTTAGTCCGGCTTAGGGTGTCAGCCAACGGCGAGTTTGACGCAGGCGAGTACCAGTACCACAGCGAGCGCAGGGCGCAGTTGAGCACCACGGGCTTTAATGCTGCCCCAGTGTGCGCCAAGCCAGCCTCCCGCGACAACTCCGAGCAGCAGCCAAGGCAAAGCGGGCGGTAATTGCCCCAGAGAGGACTCCAGGGGCTTGCCCAAAAGAGCTGCGGCCGAGTTGACGAAGATAAAGGGGGCCGAGACCGCCGCAGCGGTCTTCGGTTGCGCCCAGCCTAGGAGTAACAGCAGTGGGGTTAAAAAAATGCCGCCTCCCACACCGATCAGGCCCGAGACCAGTCCCATGAGCGCCCCGAGCACCAAAACCCAGCCGAGCGGGCAGGGGCGCAGCTCGCATGGTTTTGACGTGGGGAAAAGCAGCCGGAGGGCAGCGAAACCGAGTGCGAGTGCCAGCAGGATTTTAAAAATGGGCGGAGGTAGGTCGAGTCGCCCCCCGAGAAAGGCGAACGGGATCGAGCTGAGCGCGAAGGGCCAAAACAACCGCCAGACAAAATGGCCTGCGCGTAAAAATAGTACGGTTGCGATAAGTGAGACTGCCAGATTAAGGGTCAGCGCGGTGGGTTTCATCACCGCCGGTGCGATGCCGGCAAGCGCCATGACCGCCAAGTACCCCGACGCTCCGCCGTGGCCTACCGAGCCGTAAAGCACCGAAACCACAAACATCGGGGCGAGGAGGTAGAGCCAGTCCGTTGTCATTTAAAATGAGCGTACGGGGCGGCGATCCACTTGTGCGAAATTGTGTTCAACGTGGGCTTAATTGGCTGGGGACGACAACTACAACGAGCTAGTGGTGTAGGTTTGGCCGTCCCTGGCCAAAATCCGCGATACGCTGAGAGTGAAGGTGATTTTAATTAGCCCTTCCGCTTACGTGCGTCCTTGTCGCTTTCCTCGGTGGGGATTTCATTGTCGGTCTTGAGCATGAGCACGGCGACCTTGGTTTTAACAAACACGCCGACTTCCTTAAAATGTTTGGCGGGAATGTGCTCGAGGGCTTCACCGATGGTTTTGGCGGGCATGAGCC
>CANIXX010000246.1 GCA_947471115.1 Opitutaceae bacterium
CCATCAGTGGTTAAAAACTCCGTATCCGGATCAACAAACCCGATCCAAGTTAACCACTGATGAGCACTCATACTCACTGATGTAGGAGTGTTAACCTTCGGCAATCCATAGCTGTTTGATCCGACAATTTTCATGTTACTGCCTACTAGCGTATTTTGAATGGCTGCGGCTCCAGCGGCCGAGCCACTCGGCGCCGAGTGGGCGAGGCGGTGGGTGGGCGTGAACTCCGCAGCGGTCAACAGCCCCATGTCGGCTTTGGTTTCGATAAGTCCGTCCTGAATGAATCAAGTGCCCGCTAAATGATTTTTTCTAATAGGCGCTCAAGTTGAGGTTATTTTTGCCGTTATAGGTGCCGCTGCATGCCCCATGACCCAACAAACGCAAACCGGCTCACACCGCTTCAACCCAGGCCTGGGTACTTGGGTCAGCAAACGAAAGCTGGGCTTTATCGAGCTGGTTCGCTGTCCGGACACTCCAGTGTCGGGCACCACTTAACCCTCGGCACCGCTACCCCACCCTTTAGTGCGACCCACCGCAGTTCGTTCTGACTCGGTACCCAACCACCTCAATTCATCACGCCCAAATTTTCAAAACGACCATGAGCAAGCTCACCATCGGCAAGAAGACCAACCTCGCGATCCTGACCTCCTACTCAGTGATCGCTGTGATCGGCACATTACTCTACCTCAACACCCTCCAATTCATAAAAACCCATCACTGGGTAGAGCATACCAACCTGGTCACTGCTAACGTCGACAAACTCGTCGCGTCCTTGGTCAACATGGAGACGGGCGTTCGCGGCTTTGCCGTTGGTGGCGAAGACAAGTTCCTCGATCCCTATAATTTCGGCAAAGCCGACTTCGAAAAAATCATGGCGGAAACGTTGAACTTGGTCAGCGACAACCCGCCCCAAGTCGGCCGCCTCACCAAATTAGCTGAAGCCGAAGCGACTTGGTTAAAAACCGACGTCGTGCCGACGATCGAAGAGCGGAAACAAGCGGTCGGCGACAGCGCTAAACTAGCCGAGTTCATTGCGAACTTTAACCAAGCCAAGGGTAAGGCGCAGATGGACGGCATGCGTGCCATGGCCAAAGAAATCATCGATATAGAACTCGCGTTGCTTGAGATCCGTGAGGCCAACTTCCAGAAGGCAGCCAAAAACTCTAAATCACTCATCTCTATTGGGCTACCTATTGCCATGATCATCGGCTTGGGCTTGTTGATCTGGGTCATTCGCGGCGCGGTTCGTTCAATCACCCAAATCGCCGCGACCCTCACCGTCGGTGCCAATGAGTTTACAAGCTCCGCGACCCAAGTTTCCAGCTCCAGCCAAAAGTTGGCCGAAGGTGCCAGCGAACAAGCCGCCGCGCTTGAGGAAACCAGCGCCTCGCTCGAAGAGATGTCGAGCATGACCAACCGCAACACCGGCGACGCCGAAAAAGTAAACCAACTTGCCCGCGATGCCCGCGCCGCAGCCGACAATGGGGTAAATGACATGAATGCCATGATCATCGCGATGAACGAGATCCGTAGTTCGAGTCAGGATATCGCCAAAATCATCAAGAGCATCGACGAAATCGCCTTCCAGACCAACATTCTTGCACTTAATGCCGCCGTCGAGGCAGCCCGCGCTGGTGAAGCGGGCGCAGGGTTTGCCGTTGTGGCGGACGAAGTGCGCAGCCTCGCACAACGGGCCGCGTTGTCAGCAAGGGAAACCTCGGGGAAAATTGAAACGGCACTGACCAAAACCAACCTAGGCGCGCAACTCACCGAGAAGGTGTCCGTTAGCCTGGAGGAAATCGTAACCAAAGTCCGCCAAGTCGACGAACTAGCTTCACAAGTTTCCGCCTCATCCAAAGAGCAAACACAAGGAGTCCAGCAGCTTAACGAAACCGTGCGGCAGATGGACAAGGTGACTCAAGATAATGCAGCCACAGCGGAGGAAACCTCCAGTGCATCCGAGGAATTGAACGCCCAAGCTAAAACGCTGCAGGAAACCGTTATCGCGCTTCTCAAGTTGGTGGAAAAACCCAAGCAGGCGTAAGGGCGAAAGGGATGTCTGGTGGGTTAAACCCCAACCAGGCCCTCGAACTGAGGATGGTCCGTGATGCGTTTCTCGAACTGCGGTCGTTCGTTCTGGGCCACGTCAGGCGGATATTTCGAATGGCTGCGGCTCCAGCGGCCGAGCCATTCGGCGCCGAGTAAACGGGCCGGGTGAGGATCGGCCGCCGGGTCGATCCGGCTAAAGGCGACCGTGGTGGTTGCCTTGGGCCCAGTGCCCACGCCTTCGCCCACATAAAATCCGGCTCGCAGCAGTGCCACGCGCACCGAGGTGGCGGCCGAATAGGTGTAGAGCTCGGCGGGGCGTTCACCGGCTTGACGATGGATGCGCGTGAATACCTCGGCGGTCCACAGCCCGGTGTCGGTTTTGGCGGAGAACGGGTCGTAGAAAACCAGGTCAGGCGCAGGCGAGCGTTCGAGGTGGGCCAAAAAATCGCCGTGGTGGAGCTTCCACTCGATAAGATTAGCGGAGTTAACCCAGCGCTTTTCGCGCAGTAGCACGTGGGGCGCTGCATGGCGCAGGTGGGGAAAGACCGAGGCGTAGCGGGCGGCCAAGGTGAGTGGATCAAGGTCGCACTCGAAACTCACGATGTGCAGCGGGCGTACCGCATCCGCGCCCAGCGCGGTCGCCTGTTGCTCGGCGCAGCGAAGCGCCGCCATCGCGTTGGAGGCGGCCCCGAGGCCCACGTCCCAAATCACCAGCGGATCCGTGTCGTCGGGCGTGCGCCGACGCAGGCGTTCGGTAAGGCGGGACTGCGTGATGTAGAGGCGGTTGGCCTCCACTTCGGGGGCCGACACCGAGTGCATAACCTCACCCGAACTCAGTTGGCGGATACTGGAAAAGGTCCCGCAGTGGGAGCGGTGAATGTCGTAGTCGCCCAACGTGGGGACGGTCGGCGGGCGAGCCGGAGCGGGGTGAACGGGCGGGTTGGCCTCGTCGTCGCGGTCGAGCTCGTGGCGTTTGACTTCGTAGTAGGCGGCAAAGGTGCCGTCAAAAATAGCGGCGCGCATCTCGGCCATCAGCCGATGGTAAAACGCGATGTTATGATGGGCGATGAGCTGCCAGCCGAGGGTTTCGTCGCTCTTGATAAGGTGATGAATGTAGGCGCGAGAATGCGTGCGACAGGTGGAGCAATCGCAGCGGGCGTCGAGGGGCTCGTCGGCGAGTTTATAGACGGCGCGGCGAAAGTGGATTTTGCCGTGCGAGGTGAAGGCAGTGCCGCGTTGGGCGAGTTGCCCGGGAATGATGCAATCAAACATGTCCACGCCGCGATGCACCGCTTCGAGGATGTCGATCGGGGTGCCCACGCCCATGAGGTAACGCGGGAGGTTTTCGGGGAGCTCGGCGGTGACAACACCTGTGAATTCGTAGCGCTGGGCGTGGGTCTCACCGACAGCGAGTCCGCCGATAGCCAGACCGTCGAAGGGCAAGTTGCGCAGGTACTCGGCGCTGCGCAGGCGCAAGTCGCGGTGGCAGGCGCCCTGCACGATGCCGAAGAGGGCCTGGGGCGATTCGCCTCGGGCGCGCAACGATCGCTCGGCCCAGCGGTGCGTGAGGTGCATGGCAGCCTCGGCGGTGGCGTGGTCGGCGGTCGAAGGGATGCACTGGTCGAGCACCATCATGATGTCGCTGCCGATCGTGCGCTGCATGCCGATACTGGACTCAGGCGAGAGGTGGTGGAGAGCACCGTCCACGTAGCTGCGAAACGTCGCGCACTCCTCGGTCATCACCCGATCCTCATGCAGCGAAAAAATCTGAAACCCGCCGGAGTCGGTCAGCACCGGGCGGTCCCAGTCCATGAAGCGGTGGATGCCGCCGAATTTCTTAAAGACCTCCGGGCCGGGGCGCAGGAGCAGATGAAAGGTGTTGGCCAACAGACACTGGGTACCGAGGGCGCGCAGGCCGTCGGCGTTCATGTTTTTAACCGTGGCCTGAGTGCCGACCGGCATAAAGACGGGCGTACACACCTCGCCATGAAGGGTCTGGAAGCGGGCGGCACGCGCGCGGGTGCCGGGTGCGGTTTTTTCGAGCTGGAAAGCGAGACGGGACATGGTGACAAAGAGAAGCGGGCTGCGGGAAAACGCCGGTGGTGGATTCGAACCGTGCGGCAGGGTAAGGCGGAGGCGATGCCGAAAACCGTTTCACGCTAAATTCACCGTCGGCAGTGCGACAACTGGGGCGGAAATAAGCCCACGTTTTCTTTGCGTGTCTTTCGAATCTTTCGTGGTAACCCTCTGGCCTCTTCGCAAACCATGATTCTTCTCGGCGTTAATATCGACCACTGCGCGACCGTTCGTCAGGCCCGTTATCGCGGCTACGACCTGACCATTCCCGGCCCGGCGGAGCCGGATCCGGTCGCCCTCGCTGTTTTGTCAGAGCGCGCCGGTGCCGATGGTATCACCATCCATTTACGCGAAGATCGCCGCCACATCCAGGAGATCGACGTCTGGCGACTCAAGGAGGTCGCGAAAACCCGGATCAACCTGGAAATGGCCTGCACCCCGGCGATGATCGACTTCGCCCTGAAAGTGCGGCCCCACTCGGTCTGCGTGGTTCCGGAAAGCCGCGAGGAGATTTCCACTGAGGGAGGCCTGGATGTGGTCGCCCGCCGCGCGCAGGTCAAAGCCTGTATCGAGGCGATGAACGCGGCCGGGATTATCACTAGTCTTTTTATCGACGCCGATGCGGCGCAGATCGACCTGAGCGCCGAACTGGGGGCGCCCTGGATCGAGCTGCACACCGGTTCCTGGGCCAACGCCTGGCTCACCCCGGGCCGCGCCGCGGAATTCGCCCGCCTGCGTCAAGGTGCGCTCCGTGCCCACGCCGCCGGACTCGTAGTGAACGCCGGCCACGGCATCAACTATGACAACGTCGCCGAGATCCGCACCCTGCCCCACGTGCATGAGCTCAACATCGGCCACACGATCATCAGCCGCGCCCTCACCA
>CANIXX010000247.1 GCA_947471115.1 Opitutaceae bacterium
GCGGCGGCAAACGCGAAAAGCGCATCCATCTCGCCAGTCACGAGCGCGAGGCGGCCGCCGCCGAATTTGTTGTGCAACGCACCGACGTGCTCGCCGCCACCGCACTGGCTTATACCGCCTGCCTCGCTGCCGAAAAACGCCTCGTCCTTGCCGAAGACGTGGTGAAGCAGTCCCGTGAACTACTCGCAGCGCTCACTACGCGCGTTCAGTCCGGGGCCGGTTCACCCACTGAAACAGCGCGGGCCCGCAGCGCGCTGGTCGCCGCCCAGGCCGACCTCGCGCGCGCCCAAGCCGCCGCTGCCAGTACCCGCGCCACGCTGGAGACGTATTGGGGCGGCACCGACACCGAGCTCGCCCCGCTGATTGGGGAGCTGCGCATCCCGGCTACGTTACCCGACTCCACGTTAGCGCTGGATCAACTCGGCCAAAACCCGCGCATCGCCCTACAGCAGGCGCGCATCGCCAGCCAGCGATCCACGCTGCTGGTTGCCAAATCGCAGACGGCCGTCGACGTGACGGCGAGCGGGGGCCTGCGCTATTATAGGGAGGACTCTGACGGCGCGCTCGTTCTGGGCCTCTCGGTGCCGCTGCCGATGCGCAATTACAATCAGGGAAACATCCGTGCTGCCCGCGCCAGCCTTGCGGGCGCAGAGCAGACGTTGGTCGCCATCAAAGCCGAACTGCGCGCCGAGTTGGCCGCCGCATGGCAGGAGCTAAAAACTGCTCACCTCACCGTCCAGACCTTGAACCAAGATGCCCGCCCCGCCACCGACGAAGCGCTGGCCCTCGTCAAGCGTGGCTACGCGCAGGGTGAAATCCCCTTAACCGAGGTCTTCGAAGCCCAGCGCGCGCAATCCGCCCTCGCGCGTGAAATCCTCGATGCCGAATGCGCCTACGCCGCAGCACTCGTACGGTTCGAAGCCCTCACCAACCCCACTTACCCGCTCACCAGCGCCCTACTCTCCCCCCGATGAAATTCGTCAGCCTCACCCACCCGTTTCGCTTAGCATTGCCCCTGTTGGTTGCCCCCTTGCTTGCGGCCGCTACCTCCGATCGACGCGCCAACACCATCATCCTCGACGAGACGGGAGTTAAAAACCTCCGCATCCAAACCGTGCAGGTGGAGCCCGATGTTTTTAACGAAACCGTATTCGCCCTGGGGCGCATCGAAGTTTTACCCGGCAAACGTGCCGTCGTCAGCAGCCGCATCCCGGGACGAGTGCTCGCCGTAAACCTTGAGCACGACCACCCGGTTACTCAGGGTGAATCCGCCTTTGTCGTCGAAAGCCGCCAACTCGGCGATCCGCCACCCTCGGTCACGTTAAACGCACCGCTTAGCGGCCTCGTCAGTGCGGTCCACGCCGTCGTCGGCGAGCCGGTTGACCCCGACAAGCCGTTGGCTGAAATCATCGACCTGACCACCGTCTACGCGATTGCCCGTGTACCCGAGCACCTCGCCAGCCGACTGAAGGTCGGGCAACGGGCGCAGATCACCGTGACCGCGGCCTCCGAAGAAATCTTCACCACCGAGCTTCACCATATTGGAGCCGAGGCCGATGCCGCCAACGGCACCGTCGAGGCGGCCTTTCAAGTGACCAACCCCGGACTCAAACTTCGCCCCGGCATGCGCGCCGAGTTCTCAATCGTCACGGCGCACCGCAGCGACGTCACCAGTGTGCCACGCAGCGCGATCCAGGGCACACCTTCGAGCCGCTTCGTGTACGTGAAGGACTTCGACCTGGCCAACGCGTTTGTGAAAACTCCAGTGGTAACCGGTGCCAGTAATGATCGTGTCGTTGAAATCATCAGCGGCTTACTTCCCGCCGACGAAGTCGTCACCCAGGGTGCCTATTCTCTGGCATTCGCGGGCGGTGGCACGCTGTCGCTCAAAGAAGCGCTCGATGCCGCACATGGCCACGAACACAATGCCGATGGATCCGAAATCACCGCCGAGTCCAAAGCGGCTAAAGCCAAGGCCTCGGGCGACCATGGCCATGCGCATAGCGAACACGCCCACGGCGACAGCACGCTTTGGAAGATCCTCAGCGGCGTGTTTTTCTTGGCGTTTCTCGTAACCCTTTTTAGCAAGTCCGCGCGGCCCGCCCCCGGTGTCGGCCGTTCAAATCCAGACTCCACTGAAGGGGTCCCGCCCTCGGTCAACCCCCAGTCCTAAAGCGACCGACCATGCTCAATCGACTCATCCAGTGGTCGCTCGCCAACCGAGCGGTGGTTCTGGGCCTGGCGCTCATCGTGCTCGTGCTCGGCCTGCAATCCAGCCTCACGCTGCCCGTCGAAGTCCTGCCCGACCTCACCAAGCCCACCGTTATCATCCTTACCGAGTCGCCCGGCCTCGCCCCCGAGGAGGTGGAAACCCGCGTGACGCAGCCGCTCGAAAGCGCACTGCTGGGCGTCTCTGGGCTAACACGCCTGCGCTCCAATTCCGACGTGTCGCTCTCGCTCGTTTACGCCGAATTCGACTGGGATACCGACATCTACAAAGCCCGCATGCTGGTGCAGGAACGCCTGCTTACGGCCCGCGAGCAACTCCCCGAAGGCGTGCAACCCTTCGTGACTCCGGTGGCCTCACTCATGGGCGAAATCCTGCTCGTGGGCGTGCGTTGCACTGTGCCAGCGGGCGAACTCGGTTACCTGCCACCCAGCGAGGTGCGCACGCTCGCCGACTGGACCATCCGTCGGCGCCTGCAAAGCATCCCCGGCATCGCTGAAATCCTCAACATGGGTGGCGGCGTGAAGCAGATCGAAGTGCAACCCGACCCGTACCGCATGCTGGCAAACGAGGTGAGTTTTGCAGAACTGGAAACCGCCGTCGCCCACGCCGCCAGCACCACCACCGGCGGCTTTATCAACACCGGCCCGACCGAAATCATGGTGCGCAATCTCGCCATGACGACCGACCTGAGCGACCTCGCCCGCACGGTCGTTAAACACGCCAACGATCGCCCCGTAACGCTTGGTGAAGTCGCCGCGGTTAATTGGGGAATCGAGCCCATGCGCGGCGATGCCACGGTGAGCCAGACACCCGAAAAAACGCCGACCTACGGCGTCATCATGTCGATCACGAAGTCCCCCGGTTTCGACTCCCGCGCCCTGACCACACATATCAAGGCGGCACTCGCCGAGTTACAGCCCGCCCTGCCGCGCGGGGTCGAGACGATTCCCCTGTTTCAGCAAAAGGATTTCATCGACCACGCCATCGGCAACCTCAAAGACGCCATCCGCGACGGCGCCATCATGGTGACGGTGGTACTGTTCCTGTTCCTGCTCAACGTGCGCACGACGGTCATCACCCTCATGACCATCCCGCTGAGTTTCGCCATCACGCTGCTCACGTTTAAACACTTCGGCATCACGGTGAATTCGATGACACTCGGTGGCCTCGCGGTGGCGATCGGCATGGTGGTCGATGATGCCATCGTGGACGTCGAAAACGTGTTCCGCCGCCTGCGTGAAAACGCCTCAAGCGCCACGCCGTTACCCAAATTGCAGGTGATCTCGGCTGCTTCGAGCGAGGTGCGCAGCTCGATCTTTTATGCGACGCTGTTAATCATCCTCGTTTTCCTGCCGCTGCTCGGCCTGAGCGGCGTCGAGGGCAAGCTCTTTGCTCCCATCGCCATCGCCACGATCGTGAGCATGGTCGCCTCGTTTGTCGTCTCGCTCACGTTCATCCCCGTGCTGTGTTCGCTGCTGCTTAATCCCAGCGCAAAGGACGCCCACCACGACGGCTGGCTGGTTGTCCGCCTCAAGCGCATTCTGAGCGCCACCAGCCTCCGCGTCGGACTCGACTACCCGATCCCCGTTCTCGTCTTGGTAGTCATCGGCATGGTGTCCGCCTTTCTGCTGTACCCGAAAATGGGCAAAGACTTCCTTCCTGCCTTTAGGGAGGAAACCGCACTCATCGCCGTGACCTCAGCGCCAGGCACGTCACTTGAAGAAATGAACCGCATTTCCGACGTCATCGAAATGCAGATACTTGCCGTCCCCGAAGTGCGCAAAGTCGGCCGCCGCCTCGGCCGCGCCGAACGCGGCGACCACGTGGTGCCCGTGTCCACCGCCGAATTCGATGTGGACTTCCGCGATGCCAGTGACGGCCCCCATGAAGGCCCGCCCGCGCGCAGTCGCACCGAAATTTTGGCCGATCTTAACCGCCGCCTAAAAACTGTGCCTGGGACCTTTTCCGTGGTCGGCGGCCCGCTGGCCGACCGCATCGGCCACATGCTCAGCGGAGTGTCTGCACCTGTGGCGATCAAGATCTTCGGCCCTGACCTCGACACCCTGCGCAAGTTGGGCACGGAGGTGCAGACCATTGCCAAAAGCATCCGTGGCTTTGAGGACGCCAAACTCGACCAGCAGTCCACCATCCCGCAGCTGCGCATCGAGGCGAACCGCGACCGCGCGACGGCCTACGGCGTGACTCCTGGCGAACTGAACGACCAACTCAGCACGTTCATCGGCGGCAAAACCATCGCGGAACTGCGCGAGGGGCAGCGGGCCATCAACCTGGTTATCCGCCTGCCGCTAGCGTGGCGCGACTCAGCGGAAAAAATCGCCGAGCTGCCGATCAAAGCCGGCAACGGCCAAATCATTCCGCTTTCGGCTGTGGCCGACGTGCGCGAGGCGCGAGGCCCCAACGTGATTTTCCGCGAAAACAGCCAGCGCCGCTTCACTGTGGCGATTAAGCCCACGGTGCGCGACGTGGGCACAGTCGTGGAGCGGCTACAAAACGAAGTGAGGGCCAAGGTGGCGCTGCCGGAGGGATATTTTATCACCTACGAAGGTGAGTTCAGGGCGCAGAAGGACGCCACCCAGCGCATCGCCCTGTTTAGTTTGGTGGTGTTCGCCGTGATCATTTTCCTGCTCTACGGCTATTTTCAAAGCTGGTCACTGGCGCTGCAGGTGATGATCAACATTCCCTTGGCGCTGGTCGGCGGGCTGGTGTTCACCTGGCTCAAACTCGACAACATCAGCATCGCCAC
>CANIXX010000248.1 GCA_947471115.1 Opitutaceae bacterium
ATCTGCTTCGCATCGATATTTACCAAGAAGATGACCTGCGCACCATGTCGCGGGTCGATGCCAAGGGTAAAATCAACCTCCCGCTCGTAGGCGAAGTGGTCGTTGCCGGACTCTCCCTGAGCGAGGCACAAAAGTCGGTTGAAACCGCCTACCGAGAAGGCCGCTACCTGCGCAACCCACAGGTCACTATAAACATCGAAACTTATGCGGCGCGCGAGGTGTCGATTCAGGGCCAGATTCGTTCCCCTGGGCGATATCCACTACCGATTGAAACCTCCATGACCGTGCTGGAACTGGTGTCACGGGCCGGGGGCTTCACCGATACCGCCAAGGGAACTGCGGTGAATATAACCCGGGTGTCCCCTGACGGGAAAAAGCAGGTTTTCACGATCGATGTCGACAGTCTGCTTAAAGGCAAAGACCGCGCCAATATCGCAGACAACTCCCTCATGCTTGAGCCCGGAGATATCGTCTTCGTACCCGAGCGGATCATATAAAAATGTCCGAGGCCCACAAATCTTCATCTGCTCATAAATCCGCCGACAAGGAGGATGATATCATTGGGCGGCGCACACTTCGGGATTACTACATCATCCTGCGGGAGCGATTCTGGATCGCCCTGCCGCTGGCATTGGTGATAGCGATTGGCGTGGCCTATTACCAATCTAGAGCCACCCCCTTGTACCGCAGCTTTGCGACTCTACAAATCGAGAAACCGGAAAAAGTCGTCACCAGCCAGGAGGTCGTCGACACCGGCATCAATAGCGATATCGAGCTTAATACTTACATCAAAGTAATCGAAAGCGGCAAGATGCGCTCCCGTGTACAGGCATCCCTCTCCCCCGCCGAGCGCCAAATCTTACATCGGCCCTATATAAAAGACCTCCCGCCTGGCGCAGCCCCACCGCAAAACATTGATATGGGCCGCATGTCCGTGCAGTCGGTCCGCAGCACCTTTCTCATTAGTATTAGTGTCTCACATCGCGACCCCGAGGCGGCTGCCATTTTGGCCAATCGCTATATTGAACAATTCATCGAGAGCCTTCTCGATAATGTCAGCGGTGGGCATGATTACGCGGTAAAATACTTACGTGACCGATCCGGCCAACTCATGGAGGAGGCCCGTGTCGCCGAGCAGCGCCTGCAGGACTACATGCGCGCACAGAATCTGGTCTCGCTGGACAACAGCACCAACATCGCCCAATCCCGCCTGAGTTCGGTGAATGCGGCACTGCAAACATCCCGAATCGAGCGCCTCACCATTGAAGAGCAGTATCGATTGGTAGAAAGATACTTAAGTGATAACCGCAACCTATTCGAAATTGCCTCGGTCGCCAATTACGGGTCGATACCCGATCTGCGTAAACAACTTGAAGGGCTCAACCGCGATCGCTCGTTACTTGAGGAACGTTACCTTGAGCGCCACCCGAAGATGATCAATGCGGTTAATGCGCTCACCATCGTACAAACCCAGCTTGATACGGCCGTAAAACTTGCAGTTGCTGACCTTAAAACGAATTTGGAGCGCGCCTTGGCCAACGAAAAATCACTGGATCATGAGTATGCAGCCCAAGAAAAAGAACAACTGCGCCTGCGCGACTTATCAATTGAGTTCCGCAGCTTGGAAAATCAGGCGCAGGTGGCCAAAAACAACTACTCGCAGATCCTAGACCGACTTACCCAGGCAACCACCAGCAAGTACCTGGAAAAAATTCCGGTCCGCCCGCTTGATCCTGCGCAACCCGCCGACAGCCCCTATACGCCCGATCTGGGTCGCATCACCAAAACCTCAATCGGCTTGGGCATATTGGTTTTTCTTGGCGTAGCAATAGGACTAAGTTTCATTGATGACCGAATCAAGAGCGCGTGGGACATCGAACACTTCATCGGGGTCAACCTGCTGGGTATTATTCCTGATCTCGCCAATCTAAAGGATTCAGAGAAGTATAAAATCATACTCGATAATAAAAACGCAGCGGGAGTGGAGCCATTCTTGGGTGTATATAGTTCAGTTAAAATCCACTCCAAACTGGATTTCCCCAAGTCAATCCTCGTCACCAGCACCATCCCCGGCGAAGGCAAGACACTGGTTTCATCCAACCTTGCCGCGAGCTTTGCCCGTCATGGTAAATCCGTATTGCTGATCGACTGCGACCTCCGCCGCCCCATGTTGCACCGGCATTATGACCGGATCAATGAATCGGGACTGATTAGCTGGTTTGAGGCAGGTAGCCCCTTGGAGGGCGACCCGGCGCTCAACCCCATTCTTGGCATCGCTACGATTGAACAAAACCTTGCCCTGCTGACTTCTGGCGGCCGCTCCAAATCGCCTACCCAGATCTTAGAAAGTGATGCCTTTGGACAACTGCTCGAAAAGCTCAAGAAACACTACGATCTGGTCATCGTCGATTCACCGCCGTTGGGTGCCGTGAGCGATGCCTTGCTCATCGCTGAGCGCGTGGATGAAGTGGTTTATGTTTGCCGTTTTAACCGCGCTTTACGCAAACATATCCGCCTCTATATAAAGGCACTTCGGGCCGGTAAAAACGAAGTTTTAGGCATCGTACTCAACGGCCTCACCCCACGCCGGATCGAATATTATTCCAACTACCGCTACTACCGGAGTTATAAAAAATACTACGGCACCCAGGACTGAACCGCGAAAGCCAGAGGCTTCGTCGACAGTTTTTGAGGTTTATTTAACCTGAAATCCGAATTAAGAGCCAACCACCGATTTCAGATGGCACAGATAGAACCCCTTAGGCGGCAATTGAAACCGGCTTCATTCCCCGTTTTCATGCCCTCTTAAAATTCGGCGTTCGGGTTTAATAGAGCCAAAGCCAGCGGAATCCAGAGCGGTATGAAAGCAGAAATCCAGCGCCTAGACACAGGGCAACGGCGTCAAACCGCTCAAAATCGAAAATCAGTCCAAGGGGCGAGGCGTTATATAAGGATACTTAAACCATTCAATTGGAGCCGAAAACATGGAAATCGTTTCTGCGTATATCCATGTAACGCCCCGCCCTCGTTTGTATAGAGCAGCCGAACGCCGGATCAAAATCACACATTGCGGAATACGGCCACCACTGGGACTTGAAGAAAAGTGAATGCCGTTGCTATTTCCTCACGACCAGCCTCCCGACGGTGGCGAGCGACCCGAGCAGCATAAGGGTTATGAGGCTGGCGGCGAACGCCTTCGGTTCGTCGGCCATGACTTTCTGCCAGCTTGCGAAGGAGCGCCATGAGAATACCACACAGAGCATTAGGGTCGTGGCGAGTGCCGCCCATTTCGCCCAGCCGAAACCCTTTCCAAGCAGAAGTCCCCAGACAAGGGAGAGACCGCCGAATACGGAACCGGAGATCAGCGCGGTTTTCGCGGCTGCGGGATTCGAGAGATATCCGACCAGTCCACAGAGAAATAGGAACACGCCGTATCCGATGAGCCATTTTGAGTTAGTCATAACTCTCCGTTATAGCCACAAATTCTAACGCGCAATAGATTTACAATGGGATGCCGCATCTATCTCTAAAAGAACTGGATAGATGGCATCAGATAGAGATTTATTCCCGGCTTGGATGATTAAAGAAGGGTAAAATTGCGCGAGGAGGTGGAGGTCTTCAGTCACTTTCTTGAGCATTTCACAGGCGGTCGGGAGATCGTATAATCATCCAGGAAGTGCCGTGACGTTATCCGCGTCGAAATTCTATTCCGCATAGTTCACCAGGCTGCGGAGATATGCTGGCTAGCATCACGCCGCGGTCCTAAACGCGGAGTCCGGCTAAGAGCGGATCAAGCGCCCCAGCCGAGCAGGGCGAGGAGCTTTCCGCCGTAGCGCTCAAAAGTCTCCAGCACGACCACGCCCCAGAAAATAAAATAACCCACCGTGAAGGCGAAAAGCGCGTAGCCCGCCAAAATGCACAGGCCGTCGCGCTTGAGTGTGCTGAAGGTCATAACCACCGCCACCAGCGCCGGCAGCGTGTTGGTAAACGGCGGCAATGGTGGCAACGGAAGCATCAGCAGTAGTGCTGAAACAATCACCACGGCGGTGTGCAGCCGGAGTTTCCACTCGGCGTCGGCCAGGAAATGAAGCCGTGCCATCAATCGGCACTCCAGCCAGCCGACGAGTTTGGCGCTCGCCGTGAGCATCCGGGTGAAAAACGCCGGTGGCAATACTAAGCGGCGGAGGCGTTGCGGAAGCCAGGGCGGCAAACCGAAAAAATAGCGGGTCGCGAGCAGCAGGATCACCAAACCGAAGGGCGTCGAAAGCCCGGGTATACTGATCGGGGTTGAGAAGGGCAACGCACAGATGACGACGAGCAAGGCCGAGGCACGCGGGCCAAGGGCATCGAGGAGATCGCCCAGCGGCGTGGGTTGCTCTCGATAACGTTCGGAGAGCAACCGCAGTTCCGCGGAAAACTCCACGGTTGATTCAGGGGCGGAGACGAGTGTGGCGGAAATCGGCATGCGTAGTAGTGAGCAGGGCAGCGCGGGGCCGAACCGCAAGGATTTGTGCGAGAGAAGCAAGTCGAGCCAATGGGGCGCGTCGTTACAAGGATACATAAAACATTAACTTGGAGCAAAAAACGTGAAAACCGGTCCTGAGTGTATCCATGTAACGTCCTGCCCCGTTTGTGTCCTCCGTCCTGCAATCACGCCTGGCGTCTACCGTTTCACGGGAAGCGGATTATACGCTGGGTGCAGGCCCCTGCCGAGCGAGCTATGCGCCGCGCAAGCGCGCCGAGCGCATCATGAAAATCACCGCCAGCGGCACGATAAGCCCGATCAGTGTGGCGATGATGTACAGCTCGCCCAGTTGGCCGTAATCGGCCGGCACCTTGACCGCACCTGTCACCGGATCCTTGACCTCGCGCGCGATCACGAACAGCTCGTTCAGATACTTGGTGCCCA
>CANIXX010000249.1 GCA_947471115.1 Opitutaceae bacterium
AGCCGCCCGCCCGGAGCCACCAAACGCGCGGCCGCGCTGAGCATTTCGGCCTGTTGGCAGGCATGCTTGAAAAAGTCCGTGGCCTGCAGGCGCCACTTCACGTCGACGCGGTGGCGCATGACGCCGGTGTTGGAACAAGGAACGTCGAGCAACACGGCGGCGTAGGCCTTGGGCAAGTTGTGCTCCTCAAACACGCCGAGGCGCTCCACCTGCATCACGTCGCCCTGGACGAGCGCCACGTCACCCTTGGCGCGCGACAGATTTTGCGTGAGCCGCTCGATGCGAGGACCAGCCAAATCGAGCGCGACAACACGGCCCGCGCCCATCGCATCGGAGATCGCCAGACTCTTACCTCCCGGAGCAGCGCAGGCGTCGAGCACGGTTTCACCGGCCTTAGGCGCGAGCAGCTCAACCGCGTGGCGCGTGGCGGGGTCTTGGAGGAAAAGAACGCCCTCGTTGATCAACGTCTCGACGCGAGCCCACGCACCAGATTTCACCTCATAAAAACCAGCCCAAGGTGTGGCCGCAAACAGCGCTGCATCCGCCTCGGCCGGAGCGCCGCCAGCGATGCGCCAGCGTGCGTAGACGGGAGCGGGTTTCTGATTCCACTCGAGCAAGGTGCGGGTGGCAGCGGCACCGAACTGGGCCAGCCAGCGGCGCACCAGCCATTCGGGGTGCGAGTAATAAGCCGCCAATTCGATGGCACCGGCGGACTTGCTAGGCTCGGTTTGCGCGGCGAGGGCGGCGGCGATTTTGCGCACGATGGCGTTAACCATTTTCGCCTCGGGCTGGCTGGCGATGGTTTTGGTCTGCTCGACCGCATGGTGAACTACGCGGGCCGTGTGGCCATCGCCACCACCCTCGATCAATTCGTAGCCGGCCAGCAGCAGCACGGCTTTGACGATCGGACGCGGCGGGCGCGCCAGAAGCGGCGTAAAAATCGCCTCGATACGACCTAGGTTTCGCACAGCGCCGAAGAGCAAGTGCTGGCAACGCGCGCGCTCGGTGCGTCCAAAGGAACGCGGAAGGCTGTCGAGAAGGGCGTCGACGCGCTCCTTGTTTTCGAGCCAGCGCACCAGCAATTCGGCCGAGGTCGTCCAAGCATCCACGGGCCCGCTGGGTTTAAAAGGTTTTGTCATGTGGGCACCAAGCTCGGGGCGCGCGCCTCGCTTGCAAGCTCGAAGCCAAGTGGCAGATTTTGGAGATGCCCATACCGCTCCAGCCCGATGTGACTTGAGGCACTCCACAAGATTCGGGGAATAAACCCCTCGCCCCGTTACTCTCACCCAAACCATGAAATCGCCCCTCCTTCTGCTTTGCTCCCCACTGTTAGCCGCGCATCTTTTCGCCCAAACCACCATGACCAATCTCAACTCGACCGGTACCGCCGACGCCTCCACCTGTATCTCAGCCTGCGGCCTGCCCTCCAAAGTCATCATCGACATGTCCAAAACCACCGTGCAACGCACCGACGCGGAGTGGCAAAAATTGCTTACGCCCCTTCAGTTCAAAGTCGCCCGCCAACAGGGCACCGAGCCGCCTTTTTCTAACACCTATTGGAATCACCACGAGGACGGCGTGTACTTCTCGATTTGCAGTGACACCCCCCTGTTCGACAGCCGTGACAAATTCGACAGCGGCACCGGTTGGCCCAGTTTCACTCGGCCCATCGAGCCCCTCTTTATTAAAGAGCAAACCGATGTGAGCTACGGCATGAGCCGAACGGAAGTCCATGTGGCCAACGACGGCGCGCACCTCGGCCACGTTTTCCCCGATGGCCCCAAGCCCACCGGCAAACGCTACTGCATTAACTCGGCCTCCATCCGTTTCATGCCACGCAAGGAGTACGACACCTGGGTTGCGAAACAAAAAAGTACCGCTGCCACCCCCACACCTGCCACGCCCACGGGCAAACCCTAACCCACTGTCGTTATGCGCCTCCCCCTTCTTTTTGCAGCCCTCGGCCTAACCCTGCTGGCCGCCCCCGCAGTCCGCGCTGATTCCCTAGTGCTCGGCGGCGGCTGTTTTTGGTGCCTCGATGCCACCTACAAACTCAAAACAGGCGTGACGGCGGTGACCTGCGGTTATGCCGGTGGCCCCACGGATAATCCGACGTATGCCCAAATCGGTCGTGGCGACACCGGCCACGCCGAGGTGGTAAAAATTGATTATGATCCGACGCAAATCACACTCGCGGAGCTGCTCAGTTTTTTCTGGAAAGTCCACAACCCCACGCAGGTGGGCGGCCAGGGCAACGACCACGGCAGCCAGTACCGCTCGATTATCCTCTACGCCGACGCAGCGCAAAAAGCCGCCGCCGAAAAGGCTGTTGCAGAAGCTGCCAAGACCTTCACCAAGCCCCTCACCACCGAAATCGTGCCGCTCGTGCGCTTTTGGCCCGCCGAGGACTACCACCAGGACTACTTCGCCAAAAACCCGAATGCAGGCTACTGCACCTACGTGATCAAGCCCAAGGTCGATAAACTCAAAAAAGACCTCTCCTCCCGCCCCTGAAACGCAGCAATGACGGGTTTTCCCCAAAGGGGCCCGCTCCACCGAGCGGGCCCCTTTTTTTTGCCGTTTGTGGAGCCCTCGCAAAAACCCACTGATTGACAGAACCGCATCGCATGCGTTCTACTCACCAATTCACGACTCGAATAACCTATTTATGAACTCGGAAGCCGTCTCTGCGCTCATCGCCAAAAATCCCCTGCTCAAGGCCTCCAAAGCCCAACTCGAAGCCATGGAACCCGGTTCCTACGGCATCCATCGCAGTTGGGGTTTCGGCCAGATCAAGTCCTATGACGAGTCTTCACAAAAGCTCATCATCGACTTCAACAACAAGAAGGGCCACCCGATGGACCCTGCTTTCTGCATTGGTACGCTCCAGATTCTCCCCGCCAACCACCTTCTGGTTCGCAAGCAGACTGAGCCCGCTGTCATCGCCAAGCTGATCGCCGAAGATCCAGCTCAGTTGCTTGTCGACGGTCTTCAGGCCTACCCCAACAACGCCGCCACCGCCATCGAGATTGAAATCACCCTCGCCCAAGTCGTCGGCGACGAGAAATTCAAAAAATGGTGGTCCGCCGCCAAGAAGGCCATCGCCAAGGACCCGCGTATCGCCGTCCCCGCCAAAAAGACCGAGTGCTACGTGCTACGCGAAGTCCCTGTTTCCGCCGAAGACGAAATCATCGAGCAGTTCAACGGCACCCGTTCGGCCCGTCGCCGTATCGCTCTGGCCGAAGACTTGGTTGCCGCTTCCGGATCCAAAGAGGTCAAGGGCGACCTCAATGTCATCCTTGCCGGTCTTTCTGAGTCGGTTAAAGAATCCAATCAGCTCGACGCAGCCGAGCGCCTTTACGGTGCGTTTGTGCGCGATGCCCTCGCCAAACAAGTAGGCGTCGATCCCGCCACCCTCGTTCCGTCGCAGGCAGAATTGATCGGTAACACCCGCGACTTAGTTTCCATCGCCGAAAAGATCCCGGTTCAGTTCCAGGGCCGCTTCCTCGATCTGGTCAAGGATACCCACCCGATCGAATATCGCGACGCCGCCTTCACGCTGCTCAAGACTTCGCAAGGCAAGTTCACCACCGAGTGCATCAACTTCCTTGTTGAACACGGCCACTCCGACGAACTCGCCGCCTCCCTCAAACGCTGGCAGATCGAGCAGAACCTGCGCGCTCCCGTCCTGCTGTGGATCGTCAAGAACCGCCACTCCAAGAAATTCGCCAAGCTGCTCAACGACTTGATCACCCCGCGCCTGCTCAGCGCCGTGTTCTTCGCAATCGACTACGAGGCGCTGCAAGCCGCCAGTGCCCGTCGTATCCCGCTCGGTGATATCCTCTCCGAGGATACCGACCTGATCGCCGACCTGCTTTCCACCGCCGATCCCGAGACCGCCCGCGATCTGGCCAACGCGCTCATGCTCAACCAGGGCTTCGAGGAGCTCACCAAGAAGTCCCTGCTCGCCCGCTTCATCAAGATATTCCCTGGCATTCAGTCCATCGTGGCGAAGGACGCCGAGTCCACCGAGGAGCAGATCCTCGTTTCCCGTGAGAGCTACGAGATCAAGCGCGTCGAGTACGAGACCATTGTCTCCAAGAAAATCCCTGAAAACTCCAAGGCCATCGCTACCGCTCGTGAGCACGGCGATTTGAAGGAGAATTCCGAATATAAGATGGCCAAGCAGGACCAGACGATCCTCATGGCGCAGAAGTCCCAGCTGGAGCGCGAACTCAGCCGCGCTCGCATCACCGACTTCAAAGAAGCCACCGTTGAGCAGGTCAGCGTGGGCAGCGTGATCGAGGTCTCGGTGACCTCCACGGGCAAGACCGCCAAATACACGCTGCTCGGCGCTTGGGACAGCGTTCCCGAGAAGAACATCCTCGCCTACAAGACCCCGCTCGGCCTCGGTTTACTCGGTAAAAAGGTCGGCGACAGCGTCAAGGTGAAGATCGGTACCTCAGAGGAAACCTACACCCTGAAGTCCATCGGTCGCTACATCGACAGCCGCTAAACCGGCATCGCTTAGCACCCGCTAAAAAAAGGCCGCCTTCACAGGCGGCCTTTTTTGCGTCCGTTCGGGCTGATTCCTGGGAGGGTCCACCTCCGTGTGGACTGGTTCGGCACGGACGACACGGAGGTCGTCCCGCCACAATCATTCTCGTTCTCCTACTCCGACTTGTTCTCCCGCAGGACGCCGCCCCACCCTATTCAACCCAGCGCCAATCCGGGCTCAATGCACAGCGAGCCCAGCGGCTCGACCGGCTGTACCGTCGGATCAACCCAGGCCGCAAAGGCGATCATTCCCGCGTTGTCACCGGTGTGCTTGGGCTGCGCGGCTAACAGCGGAATCCCATCGGCTTTGGCCACCCGCC
>CANIXX010000250.1 GCA_947471115.1 Opitutaceae bacterium
GAGGCACGCACCACGTTGGGATTAAACAGGTCCGTCACCGGATCGCAGACGATGAGGGCGTCCACGCCCGCCGCGTCTGCACTGCGCAAAATGGTTCCGAGGTTACCCGGTTTTTCGATCGCCTCGACGACCAGTAAAAAAGGCGCTTTGCCCGCCGCCGGAGCCGGGATGTCGGCCAGACCGCGCCGCCATTGCGGAGCGACTGCCAGCAGGCCGTCGGGGCGCTCGCGGTAGGCGACCTTGGCAAACGCCTCCTTGGACAACTCAAACACCTGAGCCCCAGCCGCCTGCGCCTGGGCGATGAGCGCCGGCTCGTTTTCACCCAAATACCACTCCGGGGATATATAGAGCTCGGTGAGCGTGATTTTTTTCTCCAGGGCACGGCGGATTTGGCGGTAACCCTCGACGAGGAAAACCCCCGCTTCGTCGCGCGGACGGCGGTCGCGCAGTTTTACGAGCTGCTTGATGCGCGGATTCTGGAGGCTGGAGATTTTTTCGGTTGGTGTGCCCACGGCCCACACGGAACACACAGAAAACCGGCAAAAGACAAAATCCTTTTCCGCGCCGTCCTTTTCCTCGCCGTGGGCGTTTCCGTGTATTCCGTGAGAGGCGTGGGTAGAAATAACAAAAAATTTAACGACCGTCCTTTCGGGTATCACCAAGAAATCGAGCTGGAGATTGCCACGCTCACCAACCTGGGCGTGGGCCTGGGCCGCGTGCCGCATCCGCAAGATCCCGCAGGCAAGTGGGTGGTCATGGTACCGTTCACCCTGCCAGGCGAACGGGTGCGCGTGCGGGTGTTTCGCAACCACAAGAATTTCTCCGAAGCCGACATCGTCACTATCCTGACACCGTCACCCCAACGTATCGCCCCTCCGTGCCCCGCCTTCGGCACCTGCGGCGGGTGCCAATACCAGAACCTGGCCTACGACGAGCAGCTCCTGTGGAAGCGCCGCCAAGTCGAGGAGTTGCTCAAGTACATGGCCGACACCGTATTCCCGGTGTCACCCGTGATCGGTTCGCCGGTCGAGTACGGTTACCGCTCCAAAATCACGCCGCACTTCAACGCCCCGCGCGGTGACGGCAAACCGTTGCCCATCGGCTTCCTGCGTCAGGGAACGCGCTTCGACATCATCGACGTTCCGCGCTGCGTCATCGCCACCGATGCGATCAACGCGCGCCTCGCCGAAGCCCGTGCCACGGTGCGCACCAAGGCTGAAAACGGCGACTACGCCCGTGGTGGCACTCTGTTATTGCGCGACGCGTCCGGCGTGGTGACGACCAACTATGACGACATCGTCACCGAGACGGTCGGAGACCTGAAACTGAAATTCCTCGCTCGCGACTTTTTCCAAAACAACCCGTTCATCCTGCCGGCTTTTACGGGTTACGCGCGCGACCAAGCCGCCGCCAGCGGGGCGCGTTTCATGGTGGACGCCTACTGCGGCAGCGGCCTGTTTGCGCTCACGGCCGCACCGGCGTTTGAGCAGGTGGCCGGCATCGAGATCAGCGACAGCAGCATTGTTTTCGCCAAGCAGAACGCGACGGCCAACGGGTTAAAAAACGTGACGTTCCAAGCCGGTGATGCGGCGGCGATTTTCGCTGGGCTGACATTCCCGGCGGCCGACACGGTGGTCTTGATTGATCCGCCGCGCAAAGGCTGCGACGAGTCGTTTCTGACGCAGTTGTTCAATTACGGACCGAGGGCGGTGGTGTACGTGAGCTGCGACCCGGCGACGCAGATGCGCGACCTGAAGGCGTTTCTCGCCGCAGGTTACGAACTGACTGCGGTGCAGCCCTTCGATTTATTCCCGCAAACGCGCCACCTGGAGTGCGTGATCACGCTGCGGAAGAAGTGAATGGGGTTCAGGCTGTGTCCACTTCGTCTTAAGCATATCTTGCACGGAGGCATTCGATGAGCTTTCTGAAATCCTAAAACCATGCTGCCCGTTAAAAAAACTGTTGTGGAGATCTGCGCCGGAGCAGGCGGTCAGGCATTGGGGTTGGAGCTTGCGGGTTTTCAAGCGGTAGCTGCGGTTGAAATCGACCCATCTGCTTGTGCAACGCTCCGGCTGAATCGACCAGACCTTCGAGTTATCGAGGGCGATGTGCGCTCTTTTGATGGCAGAGAGTTCAGTGGAGTCGACCTGTTGGCCGGAGGGGTGCCATGCCCTCCTTTCTCAATCGCAGGCAAGCAGCTAGGAAAGCATGATGAGCGCGACTTATTTCCTGAGGCGCTGCGTTTAGTAAAAGAAATTCAGCCTCGAGCGGTTATGCTGGAAAACGTCAAAGGCTTCGCTTCCGAAAAATTTAAGGAGTATCGGGATTCGGTATTGGAGCAGCTGCGTGCACTTGGATACGTGCCTACATTCCAAGTAATACAGGCAAGTGACCTAGGAGTCCCCCAACTTCGCCCCAGATTCATTTTGGTGGCGCTAAGGGCAGATGATTTCAGTCACTTCCGCTGGGATTTTGTTAAAGAAGAACCCAAGTCGGTGGGGCGGGCATTGGTTGATTTGATGAAGGCGAATGGATGGAAAGGGGCTCAAGCCTGGGCTAAACGCGCACATACGATTGCGCCTACGCTCGTAGGTGGATCCAAGAAACACGGTGGGCCTGATTTAGGCCCGACCCGAGCAAAACGCCAGTGGGCTGAATTGGGCGTTGATGGAATGGGCGTGGCGAATGATGCCCCCGCTCACGATTTTCCCGATGACGCAATGCCTCGTCTTACCGTGAGAATGGCCGCCCGCATCCAAGGATTTCCAGATTACTGGAAGTTTTCCGGAAAAAAAACCGCTGCGTATAGGCAAGTGGGGAATGCGTTTCCACCGCCAGTCGCCCGCTTCGTGGCCTCACGTATTATGGAGGCATTTGAGGGCTCCGCTAAAAACACATCGCCCTACACGCAACCTGAGCCTTCCCAAATGATGTTATTGGAGGGTAGCGCCCAAAAAAAATTACCCTATGCCCAGAAAAAAAGGATCAAAGCAGCTCATTCTTGAACATCTTTTGGCCAATGTTGGCCGAATCATAGAAGCTAAGGAGTTACAGGAAGTTTCCGGCTGGGCGGCGGAATGGGGGCGCCGCGTTCGTGAATTACGTGACGAACAGGGCTATCAAATTCTGTCGCACAAGGATCGGGCTGATTTGAAGCCAGGCCAATATTTGCTTGAAACAGTTAAGCGGCGGCCTGCGTTCCGACGCGGAATTTCTAAGGAAACACGGGCTTATGTTTTTGAGCGCAACGGCTACACCTGCCAAATGTGCGGCGTGGCAGCAGGTGATCCAGATCCGTTCCATTCCGGGCGAACCATCCGCCTCACCCTCGGACATATTTTAGATAAATCCAAAGGTGGCGAAGACACAGCCGCCAATCTGCGGGCGGTGTGTACTAATTGTAATGAGGGGCTCCAGAACTCGGCACCGCAAAAACCAGACCGGATTCACCTCTTGGCACAAATTCGACGCGCAACAATTGAAGATCAGCTCGCCGTGCTGACATGGCTAAAGGGCAAATTCAAATCCATTAAAAACTGAGCGGGCATTACGCGAAACACTGCCGCACGTCCCCCCCCCTCGCTCACACATACCGGCTCGGCTCCGGCTCGGCGTCGTGTTTGCCCTCGTAGGCGTGGACACTCGCGGCTGAGTCGCTCCAAAGCGGCAGGTTGTGGTGCCGCCACTGGCTGGTTTCGCTAATGTCTTTCGCCACTTCGGGATCGCGGGCAATGAGCATCAGGCGGTTGAGGGCAGCGTAGGCGACGTCCTCGGTTTTAACATTGAGCGACTTGGCGTAGCGCTCGACGGCGTCGATTTCGGCCATTTCCAGGTGAATTTTGATAGCAGACATAGGGCCTCCGTGGGGGTGGGGTTTTCGGTTGCGCGGACGAACGCAGCCTAGGCGCGTTTGCCCCAATCGGCAAGGGACGCCGGTGAACAAGTGCAACGGCCGTTCGGAAGGGCTACACAGCGGACACGGAGCGCGGCCCACAGAGTGCAGGGAGGCATTGGGGTTGGTTTGTGTCCGTCCTGCGATTGAACTTTTCCCCTTTTCACAACGGGTCGATGGAATTCCCCCTCTCCGTGGCCTCTGTGCTACCTCTCGTGCTCTCTGTGTAACTACTCCGCGAAACCAAGGCAGTTTAGCCGCAAAAAAGCGCAGTAGTCGCAAAAAATAAGACACTTCGTTTTTTGCGCAGTTTGCGCCTCTTTGCGGCCAATAGGTCGATGGAATTCCCCTCCGCCATGACCGCTGAGCCACCTCTCGTGCCCTCTGTGTAACCTCGGCGTCACTTTCGATTGCCGCCGCGCTTTCCTCGTTCAACTTCGCCCCGGCCCATGATTCCCAATGTCCTTAGTATCGCCGGCGTCGACCCTTCGGGGGGCGCTGGTCTTTTCGCCGATTTAAAAACCTTCGCCGCCCTCGGCGCCTACGGCACCGGCGTTGTCGCCGCCCTCACCGCCCAAAACACTCAGGGCGTCACCGGCGTTTTCCCAGTGCCCGCTGCCTTCATCGCCCAGCAAATCGACACTCTTTTTGCCGATGTGCGTATCGACGCGGTAAAACTCGGCATGTTGAGCAACGCCGAGGTAGTCACCACCGTGGCCGCTGCCGTGCGCCGCCACGAATTTCGCCACCTCGTTCTCGACCCCGTGATGGTGTCCACCAGCGGACACCGCCTGATCGAGCCCGACGCGGTGGACGCCCTGCGCCGCGAACTGGTGCCGCTGGCCGAAGTCATCACCCCCAACCTGCCCGAAGCCGAGGTGCTGCTCAACTGCCCGCCCCTGCGCACCCTCGCCGACATGCGTGTCGCCGCCCGCGCGCTCCACCAACTCGGTCCCC
>CANIXX010000251.1 GCA_947471115.1 Opitutaceae bacterium
CGTTGGCCGAGAAGGCCTGCAGCGAGTTGAAGGGATTCGGGAGACTCATCTAGGTGGAAGTGCGAGGTGGTTAACGGTAAAACGGTAAAACAAAAAACCGCGCCGAAAGGGTATTCGGCGCGGTTAAAAAAAAACTTATTTAGCGAGGGCGGCTTTTACGGCGTCAAAATTGGGCAAGTCCTTCGGAGTGGCGGTCTGCTCGGCGTATTTTACCACGCCGTCCTGACCGATCACGAAGGCGGCACGCGCCGAGGTGTCGCCGATGCCAGCCAAGCCCGGGAAGAGCACTTCGTAGGCCTTGGTCGTCTCTTTATTCAAGTCGGAGACCAGGGGAATCGTGATCTTGTTGGCCGTTGCCCAGGCCTCTTGAGCGAAAGGGCTGTCGACGCTGATTCCGATGACCTCGGCGCCCAAGCTGCTGTACGCGGACAGGCCGTTGGAGATGTCGCACAGTTCGGTGGTGCAAACACCGGTGAAAGCGAGGGGGAAAAACAACAGCACGGTCTGCTTCTTGCCGAAGTTGTCGCTCAACTTAATGTCTTTAAGACCTTCAGCGGTCTTGGTCTTTAGGGTGAAATCAGGAGCTTTGGAGCCAATGGCGATGGGCATGTGCGGTGGTGTTGAGATTGAATGGGTTAGAACGTGCGAAAGTGCGCGAACTTGAAAGGCAGACCCTAGACACCGCGTGAAGCCACTCGCAATCCGTTTTTACCCCTAGAAGCGATCATTCTAATTATCAGGCTGGAGGCATTAGCTGCGCTGGCATTACTCAGCGAACACTCGCTGGTAAACCTGGCTCAGGGGGCCGGTCCCCAACGATGCGTAAATGGATAATAAATAAAGAGCGGCCGTCCAACCACATCCTGGGACTGAACGGCGCCCCAATAACGGCTATCTTGGCTGTTGGCTGAATTATCACCGAGCGCGACGTAGCTGTCCGCAGGAACGGTGAACACTTGGCCCGTAGCTAGCAGACCACTCGCGCGGTAGCCGGAAAAATGAGGGTCACGTTTGGCGTTAGCGCCGAAGGCCTTGGCGCCATCGGCAGGCTGACCATTCCGATAAAGCGTGAAATCGCGGATCTCCAAGGTGTCACCGGGAGTGCCGGCCAAGCGCTTAATGTAGTACTGCTCAAGTTGCCGTCCGGCAGCATCCTTCATGAAGGGGCTGTCGAGGTGATCGGTGCGGAACACGAAGCCGTCGCCGGGCTGTGGACGCACGAAATGGTAACTCAAGCGGTCCACAAACAGTTGGTCGCCGGTAAGGATGTCGAAGGCCAGAACGCGGTCGCCGACACGCACGCTTTTGCCGGTCCGCCAGGCCGGCTTGCCATCAGCCATACGAACGACTTGACCGGCATTGGCGTTTAAATAGGCCGCCAAATCAACGCCGCCGGGATCATGGCCCGAGGCTTGTTTGGGGATAAACGCATCACGGATCACCCACTCGAAATCGAAATCGCGCGGCACAGTGACCGTGACGGGGCGCTCGTTGACAAAAAGAGTGTACTCTTTGTGGCGGGCCGGGAAAACGAACCAATCTCGGCCCGTTACCTCGCGATATGGAATGGCAACGCGGTCGCCATTACCCATGACGGGGATGAGCACTTCACCGTCTACGGGGGCATCCAGAGTGCGCGAACGTGCGCCCATTGCGGCAAACCGAACCGCCTTGGCGAGAGCGCTGGGCTCATCGGCTTTCGTCGCGAACACTTCGGGGGTCATGCCATTATAGCTGGGCCACATCGAGTTGGTCGGGATCTTGAAGGGCTGCACGAAATACATGCGAATCCCCAAAATGACGATGGCCGCCACCAAGAAGAACTCCACGTTCTCCATGATTCCGGACTTGGGGTAATGAGTCCCGCCCGTGCGGCGCAGGACAACTTCCAACGCTTCAATGCCGAGCTTGAGCTTACTGGCGTCACTTTTTTCGCGCAACTGGCGCCGCAGCGAAAGGGCGGACTGCTGGAGCGCGTTGAGATCCTGTTCGCTCAGCCGATCGCGACGGTAGGCGTAAACCTTGTCGGCCAGTTCCAGCCAGTTGGCTGCACTGTCGCGCATTTTCTTTTCAACCGAATCAAAGAGTCCGAAAAACATGGGGAGTTTTGAGGGAGTGCTAACGCCTGGGAGCAGGCGCGAGCTTACGAGCTTAGTTCTTCAAAATCTGAATAAAGGTGTCGGGCGGAATGTTTACTTTACCGATCATCTTCATCTTCTTCTTACCTTCTTTTTGTTTGTCGAGGAGCTTGCGCTTACGCGAAATGTCGCCGCCGTAGCACTTGGCTGTCACGTCTTTACGCATTTCCTTAACATTGTCGCGGGCGATGATCTTGCCGCCGATAGCTGCTTGAATGGCGACTTTGAACATCTGCGGCGGGATGATCTCGGCGAGTTTTTCACAGAGAACGCGGCCTTTGCCCTCAGCTTTTTCGCGGTGAACGATGCTGGAAAATGCATCGACCGGATCGCCGTTGATCATGATGTCCATCTTGACCAAATCGGACTGTTGGTAGTCACCGAGCTCGTAATCCATGGAGCCGTAACCATGGGTGACGGATTTCAGGCGGTCGTTGAAATCAACGAGGATTTCATTGAGCGGGAGCACGCAGGTCAGCATCACGCGGTTGGCATCCAGCGTTTCGGTTTGGTTGCACATGCCGCGCTTTTCCATGATGAGGGCGAGGATGTCGCCCATGGAGTCGTTGGGGATGTGGATGCACGCCTTGATGGTGGGCTCGCTGATGTGCTCGATGGTGCCGGGATCGGGCAGGTTAACCGGGTTATCGACCTCGATTTCGTCGCGACTGTAGGGTTTGACGCGGTAAACCACGCTGGGATACGTCGAGATGATGTCGACGTCGTGCTCACGGCGAATGCGCTCCTGAATAATTTCCATGTGCAGGAGGCCGAGAAAGCCGCAGCGGAAACCGAAGCCGAGGGCGATGGAGCTCTCCGAGGAATAAAGGAACGCAGCGTCGTTGAGACGAAGGCGGCCGAGGGCGGCCTTGAGCTTTTCGTAGTCGTTGGACTCAAGCGGATACAGGCCGCAGAAAACCATCGGGCGTACCTCTTTATAACCCGGTAGCATGTCGATGGCCGGCTGTTTCGCGAGGGTCAGCGTGTCACCGATTTTGATTTCGGTAGTGTCCTTGATGTTGGAAATCACGTAGCCGACATCACCGGCACCCAAGACATCCACTTTGGTCATCTTCGGGGTGAAAACACCGACCTCTTTGATTTCGGATTTTTGATTATTGCTCATCAAGAGCATCTGATCACCGGCTTTGACTGCGCCGGAGAAAACGCGGGCATAGGTGATGACCCCACGGTAGGAATCGTAAAGGGAATCGAACACCAGCGCACGCGTGGTCGGGTAATGCGACAAACGAGGCGGCGGGATACGAGCAACGACGGCCTCAAGGATGTCTTGGATGCCAATACCCGATTTACCGCTGGCCAGAATGGCTTCCTCGGCAGGAATCGTGAGGATGTCCTCAAGCTGGCTCATGCAAAGCTCCAGATTGGCCGACGGCAGATCAATTTTATTTATCACCGGGATAATCTTGAGGCCTTGGGCGGTGGCGAGATGGTAGTTGGCCACGGTCTGGGCCTCGACGCCCTGAGCGGCATCAATGAGAAGCACGGCACCCTCACAAGCTGCAAGCGAGCGCGAAACCTCGTAAGCGAAATCCACGTGCCCGGGCGTATCCATCAAGTTGATCTTATAGGAATTACCGTCCTTGGCCTGATAACTCATGGTCACCGGATGGCTCTTAATGGTGATGCCGCGTTCCTTTTCGAGGTCCATCGAGTCGAGGTGCTGCTCAGTGAGCACGCGCTGCGCGACGGTGTTGGTGTACTCCAACAGGCGGTCAGACAGCGTCGTCTTGCCATGATCGACGTGGGCAATGATACAAAAATTACGAGTAAGGGAGACGTCCATGCGAGCTAGCTAATGAGTCCAGCCGAAGCCGGGCTACGATGCGGTTGAAGTGCGTTAAAGTTTAACCTTGTGGGCGTCTCCCACCGCATTCAAGCGGCTAAATTGGAAAAGCAAAAGTATCACCAAAGGGCCGTCAGCCGGATGCGCACTAACTACAGTCGACGCATAGACGTTGGTCGTCGGCATCGCAGTTTTTGAGCAAAAGAATTCAAATCGGCATTTTAAAACGCGCTGCAGGCATGCAGGATTTTAGGGGATTTAAGTGCAGTCGTTTGGTCAGTTCAGGTAACGTCCATTTGGTGGCCCCGACGAACGGTTCCGCTAAGTTAGCCCACCTCCGACACGTTACATTCCAGCAACTTTACCAACGTGGATCATTAAAAACTGGTTTTAGCGGCGGCTCACTTTACCGTTTCGCTCTTTTTATAACATGGCCACGAAGCGCACCACACCCCGCCCGCAGCAATCCAACCGTGCCCTTAAAGCCCCTGCGCCTAAACCCGCCGCAGCAAAGGCCCCCTCCCCGGCCCCTGCGCCCGCCGTCGCCCCTAGCTCCAGCCCCGCCGACGACCGCGTGCTCATTCCCAAGAGTCGTCCGCGCCGCATCAAACCTTCAGCCAAACCCGTTAAGGCCGCCTATTTTAACCGCGAATTGAGCTGGCTGGCCTTCAACCGCCGCGTGCTCGAACAGGCACAAAACGACAAACACCCCATCCTCGAGCGCGTTAAGTTTCTCGCCATTGTTTCCTCCAACCTCGACGAGTTTTTCGAGATTCGTGTCGCCGGCATCATTCAGCAGGTCGAAAGCGGCATCACCGAGCCCAGCGTGGACGGACTGGGGCCGAAGGAGTCGTTGCGCCGCATCCATTCGGTGGTGGGTTCGCTCGTCGAGGAACAG
>CANIXX010000252.1 GCA_947471115.1 Opitutaceae bacterium
TAGGAGTAGGCAACTGAGGTGGCGCCGGGGGCGAGCAGCTTGGCTTCGTCGAGGGCGTTGATCCACATTTCCCAGTCCTCACCACCCATGACTGCGGTGGTGTCGGCGATCTCAGCTTCGTTGGCTGGATCGATCGTGATGTTGGAGACGATGCCCTTGTCGGTATCGACGGTTTTATTGGTGTAGGACTGTGCGACCGGCTTGAGGCAGGACTTGTGGATGACGCCGGTCTTGGGGTGGGTGCGGCGCGGTGAGGCTAACGAGTAAACCACCAAGTCGACCTGCCCGAGGTCCTTTTTAATGGTTGCCAAGACGTCGGCTTTGACTTGGTCGGAGAAGGCGTCGCCGTTGAAATTTTTAGCGTAGAGGCCCTCTTTGAGGGCGGCGGCGGTGAAGGCGGCGCTGTTGTACCAGCCGGGGGTGGCGGTCTTGTCGATTTCGGACGGGCGCTCGAAAAAGACGCCGATGGTGGCTGCGCCCGAGCCAAAGGCTGCCGAGATGCGCGAGGCCAGGCCATAACCGGTGGACGAGCCGATCACGAGGACCTTCTTGGGGCCCTTTTTGACGGCGCCCTTCGCCTTCACGTAGTCGATCCATTCTTGGACATGCGCGGCGCAGCCGGCAGGATGGGCGGTAACACAGACAAATCCACGGACTTTGGGTTTGATGACCATAAAAAGGGGAGAGGTTTCGGGGGGAAACGGCGGTGAGCAAGTCTAGAGTCTTAACTAATCAGCAGTAAGCGCGGCGGTTGGCCGGGCTGGGTCTCAGGTGCACGGTGGATGCAGGGGGGCACGGGGCTGCCGGGATAATCCACGGCGATACGCCAAAGGTTGCCCAGGCCGAAAGAAAACGGTTTCGCCTGCGGGGCGGGTGCGTAGTGCAGGTCGTAACAGTTTTCATTCAGGAAAACACGAAACTCTTCGTCGTCCGCCCCGCCATAGAGTTTAAGCAGTTCGGCCCGTGTTTCAGGGACATCCACGCGGCGTTGGGCCTCTTCGTTGCGTATGCCTTCACTGGAGGGGCCAAAATAGGTGCAAAGGTAGGTATCGGCCTGAACGGTCGCACTGTCGGCGTGGAAGGAATAAACGTCGATGGGGACGACCGTGGGCTCCTCGTCGCGAGGGTAGGCGACAATGCAGTCGAGGTTGGGCAACAGGCCGTGCTCACGCAGCAGCCGCTGATCTTCGAGTAGGAGGGCAATGGCCACACGTCCTTCGGGGCTCACCGGCAGGGCATTGAGGCGCTCGGCGTCTAGGCAGGTAATGTCCTCATCGACGACCAGGTGCTCGACAATCTCGGCGAAATTACCCGGCAGGGTGCGCTGCCAGCACAGGGCGTTCACGCCGTTTTCTAGCGGAGTGGTGACCAGCTCGTGAAAACTGTGCACCCACTTGATGCGCCAGTAATCGGTGGGTGGAGTGAGGTGCGCCACGGGATGAGCCAGCTTAGCGCTTGCTCCAATCCAGCATGCGCTGGATCGGCGCAAGGGCTGCGACGCGGATGGGTTCGGGGACGTCGATAACTGGAGAGAGGTTTTTGAGAGCGTCGCGGACCTTCTCGATGGTGTTCATTTTCATGAACCTGCAGTCGTTGCAGGCGCAGGAATCGGTGGGGCCGGCGATGAAGGTCTTGTGTGGAACTTCTTTGCGCAGGCGGTGCAACATGCCGCTTTCGGTCACCACAATGATCTCGGTCGCGGGCGATTCTTTGGCGAATTTCACCATGAGTTCGGTCGAACAAACCTCGTCGGCGAGATCACGCACAGCCTGCACGCACTCGGGATGGGCGACAACGGGAGCACCGGGAAACTTGGCGCGGACCTTTTCTATAGCTTGGGTCGTAAATAAGACGTGGGCGTAACAACTGCCCGGCCAGAGTCGCATCTGGCGGCCGGTCTGCTGCGAGACCCATTGTCCGAGGTTCTGGTCGGGTACAAAGAGGATGTCTTTGTCGGCGGGGATTTGGTTAACGATTTTAACCGCGTTTCCGCTGGTACAAATGACGTCGCTGAGAGCCTTCACGCCAGCCGAACAGTTAATGTAGGCAACGACGTAGACGTTGGGGTTAGCCGCTTTGTACGCGGCGAGGCGCTCGGCCGGGCATGAGTCGGACAGGGAGCAACCGGCGTCCAGTTCGGGCAGTAGCACGGTGCGGCCCGGGTTTACGATCTTGGCGGTCTCGGCCATGAAGTGGACGCCGCAAAACAAAATGACGTCGGCTTGGGCGGCTTGCGCCTGGTAGGACAGGCCGAGGGAATCGCCCACGTAGTCGGCAACTTGCTGGATCGCCTCGATCTGATAGTTGTGCGCGAGGATGACGGCGTTGCGCGCCTTTTTTAGGGCGAGGATTTCCTCCTGAATCGGCGTCAGTTTAGGCGCGCTGGTGCGAGGCGTAAAAACGATGGGTTCGTAGTCGAGTGCGGGCATGGCGAGGGCGCAAATGACGAACGACTGGAGCCGCGATGTCGATTGCCAATCCACGATCTATCCGGCGCGAAAAACGGACTCAGTTCTGCGACTTAAGTTTGGCGAGGAGCGCCTTAAAACCAGGGGAAGATTGGAGGCTCTGCAGGTCGGAGTCTTGCGACATCCAGTCGTAGTCCGTGTAGCCACGATTGATCGCTTCTTGTAGGGCACGGAGGGAATCGGCCTTACGCTTGGAAAGGGCTAGGCTGCAGGCGAGGTTGTAGTGGGCGGTGGAGTTTTCTGGCTGCAGTTTGACCAACTTGCGGTCCATTTTAAGCCCCTCGGCGATACGTCCCGTTTTCGTGTAGAGCCCGCCGAGCAGTTCGATCACGTCAGTGTAGGCCGGTTCTCGGCGCAGCACCGATTCATAGAATGTGATGTCGAAGGCTGGATCTTCTTTGCGCGCCATGGTGATTAGGCGTGGTTCTTACAGACGCCGGTCTGCTGGAGAACGTTGCAATGCGCGCTCACTTGCAGGCGTTGCGAGATGGGAGTGAGCCCCAGTTTACTTGAAACCGTGCTGCCGTACCACGCCATGAACGGAGCGCTGATTTCGAAAATTTTATTACAGTCCACGCAAATCACCTGGGCGACTTGCGCGTTGTCTGTGGTGTTAGGCAGGTAAAATTTAATGTTCGTTCCAATATCTACCTCTCTCAGCAACGCGCTCTCGGTCATGATGGGCAGCGTGCGATACACGGTGGCGCGCGAAACCGAATCATCGATGGCGCGGGCGTGATCCAGCAACTCTTCAGCGGTAAAATGCTCCTTGCGGCCGAACGCGGCCTCGAAAATAGCCAGACGCTGGTCTGTCATCCGAAGACCTTTGGCGGTAAGGTGGGTTTTGAATTTTTCGCGGGCAGCGGCGTTACTCACGCCCAAAATCTCAGTTTCGTTAGGCGCACTGTCAACTGGTTCGTCGGTGCCCGAAATTAGCGGTCGCCGCGCTTGCACGGAAAACAAGGGGCGTGCATCAACCAGCTTCATGACGGTCGGCGTACATCCCCTCGCGGGTTTCGACAAGCTTCTGCATTATCAAGTGCCGGAGTCGCTGGGCGCGCAGATCGCGGTCGGCTCTTTGGTGCGCATGCCCATTTTAAACCGCCTGCACTTGGGTATCGTGGCCGAGATCGATACGCCCATAGATTTCCCTCTCAACCGCCTCAAGCGGATCTCCGAAGTGGTGTATTCGTTTCCTGCGCTACCCGCCGACTTGCTGGCGCTGGCGCGGTGGATGTCGGTTTATTACGCAGCCAAGCACGACTCCATTGTAGAGGCGATGCTCCCCGCGGCGGTACGTAACGCAGTCAGCATCAAGCAGGAAAAACTCCTCTCGGTGGCCAGCCAATTACCGGTGGACGAGCTCGCTCAACTGGTCAAACGCGCACCTGCCCAGGCCAAACTTTACCAGTTCCTCGCTCAGCAGTTTAAACCTCAGAGTAAGTCACTGGTTCTTAATCGGCTTGGCGTGACGGCCGCAGTGGTCGCCGCCTTGGTGAAACGGGGTTTGGTCAACGAGGAGGTCCGGCGGGTCGAACGCATCGCTTACGCCGACAGTTGGTCGACCGGAGAGGTGGTCGCCTCCCAACCGCACGCGCTCAATCCCGGTCAACAGTCTGCGGTGGACGCGATCGCCGCGACGTTGGCCGAGGACAAATTTGTCGTCACCTTGCTCCACGGCGTGACCGGGTCCGGTAAAACCGAAGTCTACTTACGTGCAATTCAGGATGCGCTGAATGCCGGCGGTGGCGTGGTTTTTTTGGTACCGGAAGTCGCGCTGACGCCGCAGACGGTGGCGCGCTTGCGTGGGCGGTTGGAGGCGATTGCACCCGGGCAAAAATGTGTGGTTTGGCACAGCCATTTGAGTGAAGGGGAGCGTCTCGACGGCTGGATGTCGCTCGCAACGGGTGAGGCTCGCGTTGTGGTCGGCGCGAGATCGGCGATTTTTGCGCCGGTTCACAACCTTAAGTTGATCGTGGTCGATGAGGAGCACGAGCCCGCCTACAAGCAGGATGAAACGCCCCGCTACCATGGCCGCGACGTAGCTGTGATGCGGGCCAAGTTAAACAACGCGCTCTGCCTGCTCGGCTCGGCAACGCCATCGCTGGAAAGTTTCGCCAACGCCCAGGCCGGCAAATACCGCCTGCTCAAGTTACCCGAACGCGTCGATGCCCGAAAACTCCCGTATATCAACATTGTGGATATGCGCATCGAAGTCGTGCGCCAACGAGGTTTTACGTCCCTCTCCGGCAAGTTGGTGGATGCCATGCACGCCCGCTTCGAGAAGCGGGAGCAGACGATCTTGTTTCTCAATCGCCGAGGGTATTCGCCTTCGATGCAGTGCACCAAATGCGGCCACGTGGA
>CANIXX010000253.1 GCA_947471115.1 Opitutaceae bacterium
CGTCGGGCGATTGCGCGGGTTTCCCGCCAGTTCATGAAGGGACCGTGGGTGGGCTCGATCCCGAGCAGGATGTTTTCCATCGCGCTCAAATGAGGGGCGAGCGCGAGTTCCTGATAAATCATGCAGACGCCGAGACTGCGGGCGTGGAGAGGTCCGGTGGGTTGATAAGCGGTCCCTTCAAGTTTCATCTCCCCGGTGTCGGCAGCATGGGCGCCGGAAAGCACTTTCATCAGCGTGCTTTTGCCCGCCCCGTTTTCCCCGATGAGGGCCAACACCTCGCCGCGCGCGAGGGTCAGATCAACGCCTTTGAGTGCCTGCGTCGCGCCAAAGCTTTTTTTGATGCCTTGGATCGCAAGCAAGGGGATGGAGGGAGAATCGCTCATGGGAGCTTTATTTAGCGGCGGTGTCGGACTTGGTTTTAATGGTCACGCCTGTGTCGACGTAGGGCTCGATTTTACGACCTTGGAGGTGGTCGACCAGGGACTTCACGCCGAGATAACCCATCTTTTCAGGATCCTGGACAACGAGGGCGTCCACAACTCCGTTTTGCAGGCCTTGCACTAGGAGGGCGGAGTCGTCGAAGCCGACAAACTTGGCTGTGACTTCGATACCTTTGGCGCGAAGAGCCTTGAGCGCGTTGTAAGTGCCTTCGGCGGTGGGTTGGTTGGAGGCGAACACGCCGGCAAGTTCGAGGCGGTTGTTTTTGACGTAATTGCCGAGGAGGGTTTCGGCGACGCGTTGGGCGCCGGCCATGGACCCGTCCGTGAACTGTTTGGCGACTACGGAAAGCCCCGGGTGGTTAAGGGCGAGCGCCTTGGTGAAGCCCTCTTCGCGGAGGCGTGTGCTCGCCGAGCCTTCGGTAAAGCGGATGACTAGGACGTTGCCGGCATGCACGGGGGACGCGCCGATCAGCTCTCCGAGTTTCCCGGCGGCGATCGCGCCGGCGGCTTGATTATCAGTTGAGGTAAAATTGATGTAGTCGGTTCCCGCAGTGCCGGCGAGGGGCGAGTCGAAGATGGCGACCGGCAGACCGCGCTTCACAGCGGTGCGGACGTGAGGCGAGAGCGCTTTATCATCGCAGGGGGCGAGCAGGATGCCTTGCACGCCCGAGGCGGCCAGATTGTTGAAGATGCCGATTTGGTCGGCGATTTTGGAGTCATCCAGCGGGCCTTGCCATTCGAGGTTTACGTTAAACTCGGCGGCCGCGCGACGCGCACCGGCCTCAGCGGCTTTCCAGTAGGAGTGGGTGGTGGCCTTAGGAATCACCGCGAGGGAGATTTTCCCAGGTGTGGCCGGGGTCACGCTCGCGGCGGGCGAATCGGATGATTTGCCGCAACCGGCAAGCAAGGCTATGGCGGCGAGAAAGGGGGCAAGGCGTAAGGCTGAGTTATTCATGGGCGGAAAGTGGGCGGGGTGGTGCTAGGTGCGGAGATGATTGACTACTCGGCGGCTGATCAACGGATCACGTCGGGCGACTTTCGAGTATAAGACGGGTTTAACCGTCGGCCGAATCGTGGAAAAGGTGGAGGGGGTGTTAAGGGCAGAGCGAAAAGGATTCTTCTGCAAAGGCTGAGACTGCAATCCAAGCGCCTATTAAAGAAGGGTTTAAAAGAGGCATTTTTTAATAGGGCTTTGGGAAGTAACGTCAATAACGTTTTTCAGAGGCAAACCGAAAGAACCAAACACGTTAGCATGTCCTCATGCTTGTCGGTTATCGCATTTTCCTTCTCCACGCCTTTAAGCGCAGCCAGTCCTAGCTGGGCTTTGATACTAAGCCCTGAACTTACATCTGAGGTTTTTCTTGGATATGTTTTAGGATCGTTTGGGGGGGGGACGATCCCTCCTGTCTAGTTTTCCGGGACACCACACCGGCACCTAAAGCCTGCCTGCGTGGTGTCTCGCGTAATCTTTGAATGCTGTGATCGGACAAAACGGGTAAAATACTGAGCGATTATTGCGAACCACGACCTAACCCTTCGATTTTCAGAACGTAGGCGAAGTTCCCCGGGGGCTGGCCCGGCATCTCTACCTCCAGCCCTTCTGCGGTTCTACTATAACGAAGATCCCCCGCCGCTCCGAGCATTTGGACTTTCGTAATTTCGCCCGGCTCGTTGATTCCTAGTGAACTTATCTTGACACTGCCGTTAGACGGCCAGTTCAGCACGACCGCATAAAGCACGCCCCCTTTGGTCGTGAAACGAATATCCTCCGCTGTATACATTGCCTTTCGGAAGACAGGAATACCTCCCTTGGGTATATCAGGCACCTCTTCTAAGGTCGATGGGCCCTCCCCGTAGCGCTTCCACGGACGAGTGCCGTAGATCGCTTCTCCATTCTGGCGAAGCCATACCCCCACGTCCTTTAAGATTTCCTGACCCTGATCATCCATCGTTCCATCCGCCCGCAATGGAACGACAAGCAGCATGTTGCCGTTCTTACTGACCACGTCGGCCAGAGCTCGCACCACCCGGTCCGCTTTCTTGTACTTATCTCCTTTTTGGTAATGCCACACGCCCAAGCTGACATCCACCTGCCACGGTTCCGGTAATATGTCGCGCGGGACCCCTGTCTCGAAATCGAATACGAGCGCCTTGCGCTGTTCCTTATTCAATTTCTTCGTATTGACGACGGCGTCGTTCTTCCCTGCATTTCGGGCAACACTCTGATTGTAGATGTCGGCCAGTATATGAAGGCCGTACGTAATATCCGCCCAGTCTAAGGGAAGGCGGGCATCGTCAAAATAAACTAAATCGGGTTGATAAGACGAAACAACATCACGCACCCGGTTGTAGTATTTATCTAGGTAAGCCTTTGACGGCGAATCGCCAGGATTGAGCCAAGCTTCTTTTCTGTTGAGCACGTTGGGACTGATTTTGTGGCCGTACTGGGCGTAGAGCTCCTGGGGGTCCAATCCCTCCCACCACTTCCCGACCCCGTCGGCTTTGGTCAGGTGTCCGTCGTACCTCACCCCCTTGCGCGGGCCTTCTGGATCACTCAGCTGGCTTACCTCGTACCAACTCCATGCACTGCTCGCGTGCATCGATACACCGAAGCGAAGTCCCGCCTGCTTTGCAGCCTTCGCCCACAACCCAATGATATCGCGCTTAGGCCCCACGTTAACCGCGTTCCACGGCTGGTGCTTCGAGTTCCACATGTCGAAGTTGTCGTGGAAATTCGCCAATGCCACAAAGTACTGAGCGCCCGCATCCTTGTATATCGCCATCATTGCCTCGGGATCAAACTTCTCCGCCTTCCACTCGTTACAGATGTCCTTGAAGCCAAAATTAGATGGGTGGCCGTAATTGTCGACATGATGCTTGTTCTGTCTATGCCCTTGGATATACAAGTTGCGACCATACCAATCTCCCATCTCGGGCTGGTTACCCGGCCCCCAGTGTGCCCACAGACCAAACTTAGCGTCCCGGAACCAATCAGGAAATTGATACTGGCTGAGAGACTGCCAAGACGGCGCGAAGGGGCCAGGCGTTAGGGGCAGCGAGGAAGGGCGATCTTCTGCATAAGCAGGTACTGCAAACAAAGCGCCGATTAATAATGGTTTTAAATGAGATATTGAGATCATGAGGCTGTGATTAGCGATGCCCCTAGGCGGGGGCAGGGGCAAAACCGAAAGAATCAAACAAGTTAGCATGCCATTATAATTGACGACTATAGCATACACCTTCTCCACGCCTTTGAGGCTGCCAGCAGTATAGGATTTGAACTCAGTAATGAACTTTCATTGGGTGTTATTGGACGTGTTTTAGGAATTCAGGTAACTAGGGTTTGGCAGTGATTAAAAGGCGCAGAAAACGTCGAGTTGCGCCTCCAGTTGCCAGAAGTTCTGTGTCATTAGCAGTCGTTTCAATCCCGACGCTGGTTGTAATGTTCCCACTGCTGACCCAATTTATAAGGTCTGTGCTACTCTGCAGCGTGTAATAGACGTCCGCAGCTTGTGGCGTAAAACGCAGAACGAGGCGTCCACCCTCAACAGTCACCTTTGGTGCCACCGGGGTTGAACTTGCTGAATTTGGATCGGAGCCGAGTGCGTATTCGAGAAGATTGATCGCGCCATCTCCATCTGGATCCGCAGAGCTGGCTGAGTTTGCCGTGCTGCTGATGCTACCGAAGTTATTATAGCGCCAAGTGTCAGCTCCGCCTTTGCGGCGGGTGATAATAAGACGGGGTGCTAGGTTGGTAGCAGTATTGCCTTCCTTCGAGGTTATATTGATGCCAGCCGTCTGACGATCACCTTTATAGGAAAACTCGGTAATCTGATCGCCGTATAAACCTTCAACAGGTGTATTCCAACGTGACTCTTGCGCGATCAGGAAACCGAGCGGATTGGAGCCCATTTTTTTTGCATAATCGGTGACATCAATACGCTTGATCTTCGGGGTGGTCGAATCGGTTATCAATTGACCCTGGATAAATGTTTTTTTGCCGTGGCCCAGCACGACGTTGTCTGTAATCAAGAATCCTGGTGCTGCATTTTGGCGCAGGTTGGAGTAATTACTCCAACTCACGGAACTCTCGGTGAAAGCCGGATCGCTAAGCCCGTAGATATGCGCTTGTGCAGTACCCTCAGTAGAAGACGCGGCATTCACCTGCAGAATCACTTGTTCGGCGTCCACGAGAGCATTGGCAGTAGGATTAAAACGCAGCAGAGCGACGCTACGTTTGCCGCCGGTATTTCCATCGTTGCGCGCGAG
>CANIXX010000254.1 GCA_947471115.1 Opitutaceae bacterium
CGCCGAGGGCATCGCCGTCGGCCTCTCGACGAAAATTCTGCCGCACAATTTCAACGACCTGTGCCGCTGCGCGATCAACCACCTTCAGGGTAAACGCTTCAAACTCGTCCCCGACTTCCCCTCCGGCGGCATCGCCGACTTCTCCGGCTACAACGACGGCGAGCGCGGGGCCAAAGTTAAAGTCCGCGCCAAGATGGAGACGCGTGGCAAATATCAGATCGCCATCACCGAACTGCCCTACGGCACCTCGACCGTTTCGCTCATCGAGTCGATCCTAGCCGCCAACGCCAAGGGCAAGATCAAGATCAAGCACGTCGACGATAACACCGCCGACACCGTCGAGATCCTCGTCCACCTGCCGCAAGGCGCCGACGCCGACCAGGTGATCAACCAGCTCTACGTTTTTACCGACTGCCAGGTGTCCCTCTCGCCGGCGGCCTGCGTCATCGACACCATCGACGGTCAGGACAAACCGGTGTTCCTCGGCGTATCCGAAATCCTCCGCCGCTCCGTGGACCGCACCGTGCAGCTCCTCAAGCAGGAGCTCGACATCAAGCTCGGTGAACTGGAGCAGCAATGGCACTGGGACAACCTGGAACGCATTTTCATCGAGGAACGCATCTACCGCCGTATCGAGCAGTCGAAGACCTGGGAAAGCGTATTGGCGGAGATTCACTCCGGACTAAAGCCCTTCGTCGCCAAGCTGCGCCGCGCCGTCACCGACGAGGATGTTACCCGCCTGACCGAGATCCGTATCAAGCGCATTTCCGCCTTCAACCGCTTCAAAGCGGACGAGGCGATCAAGGCGATCGAGGAGGAGATCAAACAGACCAAATTCGACCTGGCGCACCTCACGGAGTTTGCGATCAAGTGGTTCGAAACCCTGCACGAAAAATTCGGCAAGGGCCGCAAGCGCCGCACCACCTGCGACGAGGTCGAGCAGATCAGCGCGGCCCAGGTGGTGGTTGCAAACCAGAAGCTCTACGTGAACCGCGACGAAGGCTTTGTCGGCCTCAACTGGCGCCAGCACGAATTTGTGGTCGAGTGCACGATCTTGGACGACGTGGTCTGCTTCATGGCCGATGCGACCTGCAAAGTCGTGAAGGTGGCCGACAAGGTTTTTGTCGGTAAAGAGATCCAGCACCTGCACGTCGTGGCGAAGGACGGCGACGACCGGTTTTACACGGTGGTTTACCAAGACAAGGAGAGCGGCAAGGCCTTCGCCAAGCGCTTCCAACTCGGTGGTACCACGCGCGAAAAAACCTACAACCTTGCCGCTAGCGAGGGCTCGAAACTGATCTTCTTTGACGAGACGAAGAACATCGAATCGATGCCGAAAAAACTGCGCATCGAGCTGAGTGGCCGCTGCACGGCGCGCGTTAAAGACTTCGAGTTCGACCTCTCAGAGCTGACGGTGGGCAGTCGCAACGCCAAAGGCTCGGCGGTGACCACCTACCCCGTTAAAGCGGTCAAGCGGGCGTAATTAACAGGGGGGCGTGGCGGCGTTAACAACGTCGCCCGACTCAGGCCTGCCGACGCACCAGCAAACCCACCGCTTCCTGCGCGGCGGCCAGACCGAACGCGCCGGTCACCCACACCGCCGTGCCAAAGCCGCTCGCGCAGTCCAGCTTGAGCCGCCCGCCCGGCTCGGGCGCGGCCTGGCAGGTGCCGTCCGCCCAAGGGAACACGGGGCGCTCCATCGAAAACACACACCGCACCTGATAACGGTTACCCGCGCCCGCCGCGAAACCGTGATCATCGCGCAGTTTTTTGCGCACCAGCCGCAGCAAGTCGTCGCCCTGCGCCTCTCCCAGATCCGCCGCGCGGATACGCGTCGCATCGCGTTTACCGCCGGCGCCGCCCACCGTCACGCAGGGAAACCCGCGCCGCACGCACTCGGCAATGAGCAACGCCTTGTTGCAGGTGTGATCTATCGCGTCCACCACGCAGTCAAACCCGGGTGCCAGCATTGCCTCGGCCGTCGCAGCGGTGAAAAAATCGGTCAGCGCCGTGACGCGGCAGGCTGGGTTGATCAAGCGCACCCGGTCGGCGAGCACCGCCACCTTGGGCCGACCGATTTGGCCGTCGAGGGCAGGAAGCTGGCGGTTAACATTGGTCACACAGATGTCGTCGAGATCGACGAGCGTGAGCGCTCCCACGCCGCTGCGAGCCAGTCCCTCGACCGTCCACGAGCCGACCCCGCCCACGCCGATCACGCACACATGGGCGTTCTGCAAGCGGGCAAGCGCGTCGCGCCCAAGCAGGCGACCCACGCCACCAAACCGTTCGGCGTAACCGTCACTCATGGGGTTTTGGCCACAAACGCCTCCATCGCCTCGCGCGTGATTACGTGGCGCGCCGTGCAGCGCGGGCAGCGCATCTCGATCGTCTCACCCTCGCCAAACAGATCTGCGGCGTCCTGCCGATAAACGGGCGCGAGCACCTCAAGCATGCGCTTCTGATTGCACCCGCAGTGCCAGCGATAAACGCGCTTTTCGAGCTCACCTAGCGTTTCCGTTTCGGGAAGACGCGCCACTTGCTCAGTGGTGAGCGATTCGAACCAAACCTCGTCGAAGTCAGGGTGCGCGGAAACGAGCGCGAACTCCTCCTCACCAGTCTGAAAAAACCGCGCCGGGCGCTGTTCGCTTTGGCGATAGTACGCCTCCACCGCGACCAGCGGATCAGCGCCGGTAAACTCGACCGAGCTGCGCCGCTTGGGCTGCTGGCCGCGGATCACGTCGGCATAAAACAAGTTGGTGGGAAACGTCTTCACGTTTTCACCAAACACACGCCCCGTAACTGAGCCATCGGTGTTATCGGCGGTGACGAACACATTCATCAACGGCTGCTGAAGGTTGATGGTCCAAGCGGTCAGTTCGTTCCAGGGGCGCGAGACGGCGTGCAGCACCAAAGCCGCCAGCGTGCGCTTGAAAATCGCGTCATGCTCAGGCGTCACCTTGATGGCGTGGTCGGACAGGTGCAGGTAATAATCGACGAAGAGCGGGCTGAAGTCCGCTTTGGCGAACAGGGCGTTGCGGCTGCGTACAAACCAAGTGGTCACTTCCAAGCCGGAGTTGGCGGGATTTACGGGCGTCGATTCAGTCATGCCCGCAGCGTTAGCGGTGCGGGCCGGAAGTAAAGAACAGGGATCGGCGGTGGGCGAAGAGAACCACGTAAAAGGAGCGCTGAGCTCCTCATGAACACCAGGCGATCAACTCGCGCCGAGCGCTTTGCGCAGCTTGTCGATCTTGGGCCGGATCACCGCCTGGCAATACCCCCCGTGCGGGTTGAGCCGGAAATAGTCCTGATGATAAGCCTCGGCTTCATAAAATGTCTCCAACGGCGCGAGCTGGGTAACAATCCGCCCGCCCCAGCCGGGGTTGGCGCGAGCCAGCGCGGCCTCGGCGGCGGTTTTCTGCGCTGCATCCGCATAAAAAACCACCGAGCGATACTGCGTACCCTCGTCGGCGCCTTGGCGGTTGAGTGTCGTCGGGTCGTGAATCGCCCAAAAGTAATCGAGCAGCGTATCCAGCGTGATGCGCGCCGGATCGTAGTCGATACGCACCACCTCGGCGTGACCGGAAACTCCGGCGCAAACCTGTTCGTAGGTCGGATTTGGCCGCGCTCCGCCTGCGTAACCGCTCACGACTGCCACGACGCCGGGCAAAAGTTCGAAGGCTGCCTCCACGCACCAGAAACAACCGCCGCCAACAACCAAGGATTGAAGTGTTATCATAAAAAATGCCGGTCTGTTTCGGTGAGTTGGCGAAAGTGGGCGGAGGGCGTGATCGCGAGCTTGCTTTACCCTCAGCCGCGCACGACGACCTGCTCGACCAGCTCGATACCGTAGGCCTCCAGGCCCACCACTTTGCGGCGGCTGTTGGACAGCAGGCGGATTTTCTTCAGCCCGATTGCATTCAGAATCTGGGCACCAATGCCGTAGTCGCGCAGACCCATGACGGGCACCGCTTCACTGGCTTTCCCCGGGGTTAGCTTCTGCAACAGGCTCGCGCCCGCTTCAAGTGGCTCCATGTAGAGGATCGCCCCACGGCCTTCCTTGGCGATGGTTTTGAGGCAGGTGTCCAACATGTCGTTGGCCGTACCGCAGTCGCGACCACGAAACACGTCGGCCAAGACGTTCGCACTATGCACGCGCACCAGCGCCGGAGTAACCGCGTCCAACGTCCCCATCGTCAAAGCGAGGTGGTGGCGGTTGTCCAACCGGCTGCGGAAAACGTGAACGGTGAACTCACCGTAGGCCGAAGCGAACGGGCTTTCGCCCACCTTCTCGACCAGTTTTTCCGCTTTCAGGCGGTAGGCGATCATTTGCTCGATGGAGATGATTTTAAGCCCGAATTTCTCCTTAAACTCGATGAGCTGGGGCAACCGCTTCATGGTGCCATCGTCGTTGACCAGTTCGCAAATCACGCCGGCTGGTTCGAGTCCGGCGAGGGCGGCAAGGTCGACTGCAGCCTCGGTGTGGCCGGCGCGTTCCAGCACCCCACCTGGGCGGGCACGCAGCGGGAAAATGTGGCCCGGTTGTACCAATTTATCGGGTGTGGTGTGCGGATCGGCCAACAGCTTAATGGCCACCGCGCGGTCCGAGGCGCTCACCCCGGTCGTCACGCCTTCGCTGGCATCCACGGTGATCGTAAACGCGGTTCGGTGCACCTCGCGGTTCTGCGTCACCA
>CANIXX010000255.1 GCA_947471115.1 Opitutaceae bacterium
CACAGCAAGAACGGTCCCCATGCGAAAAAGCCTGTCAGCCGAACGGCCGGGATAGTGCTGAAATAGCCACGCCAACCCCAAAAAGAGCGCGGGCATGCTGCCGTCAAAAGCACGTTGACCAAACGAGGCGCCAAACCACCAGCACCACCAGGCGGAATTTACATAAATCGTTAGCAGGAAAACCAATAGTAATGGCCTCCCAAATAGTTGGTTACGAAAAGAAAACGCCACGAGACCGGTACTCGCCACAAGCAGCATAGGATGCCAGTAAAAAAGCCCGTGAAAGGGTGATAGTAACACCTGAAACACGGCAGGATTAAAGAAATCGAACCTTTCCCCACCATTGCCGTAACTGAAGACCAGCCACTGACCATAAACGATTTTCCACGCCAGCAGTTGTACTCCGATAAGTGGTGCCGCGCCTGCGGCGAGGCCAAGCAAGGGTCGAAGATAGCCAGGCAATTGGGAGCGCAACGACCAGCCGAACCACAGCGGAATCAGACTAAAGATGGCGTTTTGAAATCGGGTGACGGCAGCGAGGGAAATCGAAGCTCCAACCAGTACCCACCACCCCGTCGCCGCTGGATTTTCACGAATCCGAACCAGTGACCACAAACACGTGGCGATCGCGAGGAACGCCACGCTATGGCTCATGCTCAGATTACTCGTCTGATAATAAAGCAGCGGCGAGCACGCCCAGCCAAGACACAGCCCCCGCATCGCCGCATCGGGCCCACACCAACGGCGAAGGACGCGGTGAACTAAAAAAAGGCTAAGCGCGGCCAGTGCAAAGTGCCCGGCCTGAAGAATTACCTGATAAACGGGATTAAACCCATCACGGGAAATCGACCACCAACCCGCCAGACGCCCAGCCCCAACCACCGCGTCGGCGACAAGATAAAAAGGCAGACTCACCACTGCCCAGCCCACGCCATATTTATTGGGTAACAGTCCGGTGGCGGTCGTCGGCATGCCAAGACCTGCCGCACGGTAGTTTTCGGTCAGGGTATTGCAGTCCATCAAGTCGTCGCGGAAATCCAAATCACCGCCGACCATGGCCGACCGAAGCCACAGATAATTGTAGGTATTGTCAGCCCCGCGTAAGGCACTTCGCCAAGGGATTTCCACAAGCTGCGAAGCAAAAAGCAGGCAGGCAACCATTAGGATGGCCCAAGCGAGCCGTCGGGTCGACCGAGAGCAATCCGGACCCGCTGCGAGCCTCACTCGGGAGTCACGCATAGGTTTTTAGGCGAAACGAATAATGCCATTGCCCGTTTTGCGTAACGCCTAAGCGAGAATCACGCCGTCCTGCATACGAAAAACGTGGTCGCAGCGGTTGGCCAAATCGGGGTTGTGCGAAACCATCAGCAGCGCTTGGCCGCGTTGATGCGCGATGTCGCTGAGCAACGCGAACACCCGGTCGGCGTTGGTGTGATCAAGGTTACCCGTCGGCTCGTCGGCCAGAATCAAACTGGGGTCGTTGGCCAGCGCCCGCGCAATGGCCACGCGCTGCTGTTCACCACCAGAAAGCTGGGTTCCCAGACGGCGGGTTTTGTCGCCTAGTCCAACGGCGGTGAGCAGGTCCGACGCCTTGGCGCGCATCGCTTCTTCGGAAAGGCGGCCGAGCTTGCGCATGGGCAACATGACGTTTTCAAGAGCGGTGAACTCCTTGAGCAAAAAATGAAACTGGAAGACAAAGCCCATGTGTTCATTGCGCACGGCGGTGCGCTCGTCATCGGTCAGCCGACTGGTCTCTCGGTCACCCACCCAGATGCGGCCCTCGTCGGGGATGTCGAGTAGACCGATGAGGTAAAGTAGCGTGCTTTTACCCGAGCCGGAATGGCCGGCGATGGCGTAGGTGCGCCCGCCCTCGATGGTGAAGCCGACTCCGCGCAACGCATGGCAGCGGGTGTCGCCCTCGCCGAGGTGGCGGTGGAGGTTTTCGACGCGCAGGAGGCTCATGAGGAACTCCCCCGGATGACCGCGCCCGGTTCCAGACGAGCGGCGCGGCGGGATGGGAAATAACTGGCAATTAACACCACGATTGTGGCGATGACTGCGGCCGCCACGTAGTGCCACGGATCCCACAAGACGACGAAATGGTCGCTGGCGAAAATCCCGCGGATACGAATTGGGATATGCGACAAGGTGTAAGTCCCCAAGGCTGCGGCCGCGCACCCGAGCACCACGCCGACCACGACGACGATGCCTCCTTGCAGCATAAAAATACGGCTGATGTCAGCCCGCGTGTAGCCCATCGAACGCAGGATTGCGATTTCGCGGGTCTTATCGACGACGATCATCACCAAGGTGTTAAACATGCCCAAGCCGGAGATAAAAATGATTGTTGAAATGGTGAGCGCGGAGGAAATGCGCAACACGCTGAACACCTGCAGCCAGGTTTTTTCGCGTTCCTGCCACGCCATAGTGGAGTGCGAAACGGCCTGCTCAATGCGGGGTGCGAGCGCGGGGGCAAGCGAGGGATCGAGCAGGTTGATTTGGATGAACGAGGCACCCGTAGGCTTGTTGAGCAGGGTACGAATAGCGGAAAGATGCAGATAGACGCGTTCGCGATCGACTTGATCAATACCGGTTTCGAAAATGGCTGCCACGCGGTAGCGTTGCGGTTCACCCGGCCCATCGAGCAAAACGGAATCACCGACTTGCAAATTCATCCGCTTGGCGATCCTAGCGCCAACGATCAGGGCGTAAGGGCTTTCGCCAAAGGCTTTGATCGAGCCGTCGATAATCTGAGTGTCGAGGTCGGATACATTAAGGAATGTATCAAGTTCGATACCGTAAGGCTTGGTGTCGTATTCGCGGAAATTGGCAATGAGCGTAGCATTGCCCCGAATGACGGGCGAGGCCGCCGTGACCTCGGCGAAGCCATTGAGCGCGTCGATGACAACCTTCGGATGCTGAATGCCTGGGATGTACTTAACCGATCCCTCCACTGCGATGGAGAAGCTACTGCCCTCGGTTGCCGTGATCGCACGGGTCGACTGGATACGGTCCTCAATACGAACCATTCCGTTTACCCCAAGGATGGTTTTGATGAAATAGGCCTCGAAACCGGCGGTCTGGGCCTGCGTGATGACAAAAAATGCTACCCCAAAAACGATGCCCGTCAGGCTCATGAGCATGGCGCGCTTGCGGGCACCAAGGAAACGGAGTGCAATGAGCAGGGAGGGGGGCATGGGCGATACGAGGAACCCCCCTGAATTATCGGGCGACCTTAACTCGCATGCCGTCGCGAAGCGACTCGAGCTGAGTCAACGCCACCTGAGCTTTTTCCGGCACCCCATCAAGGATCTCCACCGCGCTTAGGCTTCGAAAACCCACCGTAACGGGGCGACGGCGCACCACTCCGTTTTCTACCACAAAAACGGCTCCGTCCTTCAGTGCGGAACGCGGCGCAATCAATGCACCTTCTCGGCGGTTGCGAATGATGCTTGCCTCACCACTCAAGCCCGGGATGAGGCGCTCAGGGGGGATAGTCACATCTAGGTACGCGCGATATTGCTGATTGAGCGGATCGGCATTGGGCAGAACCTTAACAACCTTGGCAGGGTAAAGCTCGGGCCCATAAGCGAGGAAGCGCACCGACGCATCCAAACCCGTGTGGATACCGGAAAAATCCTCCTCATTAATGCGGGCCTCGACCTGAATAGACTTACTAAACATGCGCACCAACGGGGCGCGCAGCGCGACCACTTCTCCGGGCTGGGCAAACAGCTCGGTCACCGTTCCCGAGGTCGGGGCCTTGACATGGCAATCGGCGATATCCCTACGGAGAAGCTTAATAGTGTGTTCAAGTCCTCCGAGTTTAAGGTCACGCTCAAGATGATCCTTACTCTGTCGCTCAATGAACATGGCAAGCTCATCTTGGCGGCGCTTGAGTTCGAGTTCGGGGTATTCACCCGCCTTAGTTCGGGCGGCAAAGTTGGCAAGATCCTCCTTGCGACGCTCAATCGCAGTGCGCTGATCAAGGTCCAGCGCAAATTGTTGGCGTGCATTGTCTAAGGCGAGCAGTAGTTGCGAAAGTGTGAGTTCGTACTTGGATGTATCAATTTCAAAAAGCAGATCCCCCTCACTCACAACTTGGCCAATTTTCAAGTTGGATTTGCGCACAAGACCGGCGACATCACTGGAAATCGTAACTTGAAACTCAGGATCCACTTTGACTGCGGCTGGCACGGCATCGAGTGCCCTATCACGCGTTATTGTGGCCACAGCCACCTCCGGACGCCCCCCAAAGTAGACTCCGCCGACGATCACGGCACCCACAATAGTCGTGAACACAAATATCGATTTAGGCCTGAACTTCATAGCTAATTGTAACCCTTTTTATCAGTGGTTGCTTACATTAAAATCCCCCCCACCCTACTGCTTACAAATTAACCGCAGCGGGCAATGTCAGGTCAAGGTAGTCGTTAATCGCCAACAGCAATCGCACGCGGGTGCGCGAAACCATCTGCAAGGCTTCATTATGAACAATCTGCTTACTACGGAATTCCTGCTGCGAGATTCGCCCCTCCTTAGCATCTCGCTCCTGCACCGCGAATTTCTGCGTGGCCAGCTCGGCACGCCGCTGATCAATCTGCAGCTGGCGAGCGGAGAAACCGATCATCGCAACCACGGTGGCGCACTGAAGACGCAATTCGTCACGA
>CANIXX010000256.1 GCA_947471115.1 Opitutaceae bacterium
CAACGCCGACCTCGCGGCAGTTCGCGAGCAGCGGCTCAACCAACAGGTGCGCTTCCGCCTTTGGGAGGAATTACGCGTCAAAAACCCGCAAACTCCACCGCCCGCCGAAATCGTAGTTTCGCCGGAAGATGAAGCGCGGATCATCGGCCTGCTCCTCACGGAACGCGCCACCACGACTCCCGAGCTCGCTGCGACCGCAACCTCGGCAACACTAGCAGCTGATAATACTACCGTTAAAAACCCTGCTCCCGCCAAGCCGAAGGCAACCCGTCCCGTTCCCTACGTTAAAGGCCAGGCCAGCATGCGCAAACCCACGCCCCCCCCCGTGAAAACGATCGTGCTCGCTCCGTCCAGTGGGGCCGCCACCGCACCTGGGGTAACTGCCGCACCGACCTTGGCCGAGGCCCGCCTCGCGCTCACCGCCGCCATTTCTGTATCCGGCGACGACCTGCGCCAACTCGCCGAAAGCCGCGCGCAACAGGTCCGCGACGCCCTTTTGGCTGGAGGAGAGATCGACGCCAGCCGCCTGTTCCTGAGCCCGCCTGCACCCGAAGGCAAAGGCGCGAAGGTGTTCCTGCAACTGCGCTAACCCGGATCAACGTCCATGAACGTTGAACCTCCAACCCACCGCATTTAACCTTCGTCATTGGTCATTGGCCATTCTCCTCCTCCTTCTTCATGAACTGCCGAGCCGATTGCGGGGCGTGCTGTATTGCTCCGTCAATCACCTCGCCGATTCCCGGAATGCCGCACGGGAAAAAGGCCGGCGAGCGATGCGTGCAGTTATTGCCTGACCTGCGGTGCGCGATCTTTGGCAAGCCGGAGCGCCCCGCCTTCTGCGCCAGCCTGCGCCCGTCGCAGGAGATGTGCGGTGCCAGCACGGCTGAGGCGTTCGCCGGATTAACCGCGCTCGAACTCGCCACCCGGCCCTGAGACAGGGCCGCACCACCGGCCCACCGCGTCACGCCCTCGGATGCGCCTTGGCGTAAATGTCGCGAAGCCGAGCCACGCTCACGTGGGTGTAAACTTGCGTCGTATTCAAACTCACGTGACCGAGCAGCTCCTGCACAAGGCGCAGGTCCGCTCCGGCGTTGAGCAGGTGTGTCGCGTAACTGTGCCGCAACTTGTGCGGCGTGAGTTCGAGCGGTAGGTCGGCTAGCGCCAGGTAGCGCTTTAACAACAACTGAACCTGGCGCACCGGCAGGCGCTCATGATTTGCATTAACCAGCACGGGGGCCGCCGCTCCGCTGTCGCGGGCGAAGTCGGTTCGCCATTTCCCCAGCACCGCCATCGCCACCCGGCCGAGCGGGCACAGGCGTTCTTTTTTGCCTTTGCCGAGCACCCGAGCAACCCCGCTACTGAAATCAATTTGCCCGTAGTCGAGCGCGACCAATTCGCTCACACGCAACCCGCCACCGTAGAGCAGCTCCATCGTTAGGCGGTCGCGCCAAGCGGTGAACGCATCGAGCGACTGGTTTTCCAGCAGTCGCTGCGGGCCGGTTAAGAGCAGCGTCATCTGGGTCTCGGTGAGAAACTGCGGCAGGCGTTTCACCAGTTTTGGCAGCGGCACGCCAAGGAAGGGATTGCGCGCCACTTGCCCGCGCAGAAGCCAGAACTTAAAAAACGCGCGCAGGCCGGAGACATGGTTGTGCAACGTGCGCCGGTCGAAACGGTTTTGCGCCTCGATGACAAAGTCGCGGGTGTTACGCGTACCGAGTTGGTCGAAGCCCGCGTCCCACAGGCCGGCAGCTCGCAGCCAGCGATAGAAGTCGTCGAACGCCTGCCGGTAGTTGCGCAGCGTGTACGCCGAGTAGCGGCGCTCCTTTTCGAGGAAATCCGCAAACGGCGCCCACCAGCGCGTGAGCACCGGCTCAGGTGGCGGCGGTAGCAAGGCGGGCTTCGACATCGCGCATGACTTGGCTGGCGTGGAGCCGCAGCGCTCCTTCGGGATCAAGGCCTTTGACGCGCGCGGCGGCGGTCAGTTCAAAAAGCATTTTGCCCAGTGTGGCCTCGTCGAGTTGGGCGCCAAGCGCCTGAACTTGGGCGAGATCGACCGCGGCTTCGGCGGGCAGGCTCTTTTTCTGAATCTGCTTCCACACCGTTTCGGCGAACATCAGGGCGGGCAGGCGGGGCGGCAGGTCCTTAAACACGCCCGACTGGACCGGCCCGTTCTTTTTTTCGAGGGCTTTGATTTGCTCCCACTTCACGATGACATCCTCGGCGGTGCCAATTTTGTCGCCGGTACCGAACACGTGAGGGTGACGGCGCACCAGTTTTTCGTTGGCCTCGGCGGCGACTGCCTCGAGGTCAAACAGGCCGGCCTCCTCGGCGAGTTGCGCATGAAAAACCACCTGCATGAGCACGTCGCCGAGCTCCTCGCGCATGTGCGAAAAATCAAGACGGTCGATGGTGTCGAGCAGTTCGCTGACCTCGTCGATGAGGCAGCGTGTGAGGGAGGCGTGCGTTTGTTCCTGATCCCAGGGACAGCCGCCGGGCGCGCGCAAGGCGGCGATGGTTTTACGAAGGTCGGCAAGAGCATTCATGCGGCGGAAGTTGCCCTCCGAAGCCAAGGAACACACGGAAAAAGTGGCCCGCACCGCGAGGCTAGGCACGGCGTTGTCCATAAACTGGGATGCGACCAAGGTGTGTTCCTCACACCATAAAATCTGGTTTTCATGACCTTGGTGTGTTTCGTGGTGCACAAATGTCCGACAAACTCACCGAGATCATGGCCTGGAAGCGTCAAGAAATCGCCTCGCTCATCCGCGAAGTTTCGCTGCCCGAACTGGCCGCCTATAACGCCATGACGCCCAAACCGCCGTCGTTTGCCGCCGCCTTGCGCCGCGACGACGGCAAACTCGCCGTCATAGCCGAGATCAAGCGCCGCTCGCCGTCCGCCGGCGCCATCGCCGCCGGCATTGCCGCGCCCGACCAAGCGGTTAACTACCGCGCGGCTGGTGCCAGCGCGCTGTCCATTCTCACCGACGAGAAATTTTTCGGCGGCACCCTTGAGGACCTGAGCTCCGTCACCACGTTTTTCCGCGAGAACCGCCCGGCCATCCCGTGCCTGCGCAAAGACTTCATGGTTCACCCGATACAGGTGCTACAAGCGCGCGAAGCCGGTGCCAGCGCGATCCTCATCATCGTGCGTGCGCTCAACGACGAGGAAATCGCCAAGTTGTTTGAAGCCGCCAAGTTCGCCGGTCTCGATGCACTCTTCGAGATCCACAACGAGTCCGAACTGGAGCGCGCCGTGAAGCACGGGGCCAAAATCATCGGCGTGAACAACCGCGACCTCGCCATTTTCAAGTGCGATCTCGGCTTGAGCGAGCGGCTCATCCCGTTGTTTCCCAAGCACGTGATCGCGGTGAGCGAGAGCGGCATTTTCACCGGTGCCGATGCGGCTCGCGTACAAGCCGCCGGTGCCCACGCCATCCTTTGTGGCGAGGCCCTCATGAAGGCGCCCGACACCGCCGCCCTCATCAGCGAGTTCAGAAATCGCTGATTCTCTCTCAAGTTCAGCTAAAAATTCACCCATTCGTGCCGATGAGTAGTCGGTAGCGGACCACCGTATTTACATGCCCCTTTCTCCTTCAGCCACCCGCGACCTGCTCGGCCAACTCGGCCACTTTCCCAAGCGCGCCCTTGGGCAAAACTTTCTCGTTGATGGAAACATCGTTAACAAATCCCTCGAACTGGCCGGTGTGCGCGCGGGCGACACCGTCGTAGAAATCGGGCCCGGCCTGGGCACTTTAACCATCGCCCTGCTCGAAGCGGGCGCCGACCTGTGGGCGGTCGAATTCGATCGTCACCTCCACGCCTACCTGGAGTCCACGCTCGGGCCGCGTTTCCCAGGCAAGTTCCATTTACTCGAAGGCGATGCGGTTGAACACCCTCTGGCCGCCCTACCCGCCGAGCGCGCCGCCGCCGGCTTTAAAGTCGTCGCCAACCTGCCTTACGCCATCTCCACACCGTGGATGGACGCCGTGTTTTCCGGCCCGCTGCCCACAAATCTCGTGCTCATGCTCCAGCAGGAAGCCGCGCAGCGTTACGCCGCTTCCCCCGGAACCAAACTCTTCGGCGCGATCTCGATTTTCCTGCAATCCGCCTACGACATCGCCCCAGGCCACAAGGTCGCGGCGGCGTGTTTCCATCCTCGACCCGACATCGAGTCGTACCTGCTCAACCTGGTGCGCAAGCCCGTGCCCTTTGTTTTCGCACCCGAGGTTAAGCTCCTTATTCGTTCCTGCTTTCAGCAACGCCGCAAACAGCTCGGGGCGCTCCTGCGCGAAAAACTCGCCGATGGCGGGCAGGCCTGGTTTACGGTTTTGGCCGCTGGCGGCTACAGCCCGCAAAGCCGCGCCGAAGAAGTCCCCGTGGCACTCTGGCAGAAGTTAACCATTCCAGCCCCCGTTGGCGGCTGAACGCATGAACCTCCCGACTTTCATCACGTTGTTAGTGGTCGGTGTGATCGTCGGTGTCACTGCTACGTTGGTGGGCAAGGGCCCAAAACTTCCGCTTCCGGTTAATTTGGGCGTTTCAACCGCTGGAGCCTTCCTTGGCTGGTGGTTACTGCGCCAAATCAACCCCGCAGCCATACAAGCGGGCTTCGCACTCGGCGGCAGCGTCACGCTGCTGGTTCTGTTGCGAGCCC
>CANIXX010000257.1 GCA_947471115.1 Opitutaceae bacterium
GAGACGGCGTTGATCAACGGGTAGCCGGGCACGAAAAGCAGGACGCACGCCGCCATCGCCAGCTTGGGGTTTCCCACCCAACCGTGTAGCACGCCCTGCGCCGTGATGGACGTGGCCACAAAAGCCGCCGCTGCAAAGTTAACAAAGGGGTTAACATGAAGGTGCGCTAGCATTTGCCTCACCTGCATAGCCACGCCGCTCGCCACAAACGTGAGCCCAAGCGTCCCCAGGTCCAACGCATCGCCATGCGCCAACTGCCCGAGCCGCGCGAAGGCCGCGCAAGACAGGCCCACCATCAGTGAAACCAGCCAGCGGTTGTAGCGCTGCGGCTGGATTTCGGCCAGGCGAGCGGTTGCACCGGCCAAATCGAGCTTCGCCTCCTCGACCAACAGCACCGCGCGGTGGACTTCCGTCACCACATGCATGTTCAGGCCGCGATCGCTATTGCGCCGGACCGTGGTGCAATCGCGCCCTTGGTAAATCGTCGTGATCGTGATGGCGTTGGCCATCATCGCCAACTCCACCGCATCTACGCCCAGCGCCAGTCCGAGGCGGCGGCACACCGATTCGGCCAGAGTGCTCTCCGCACCGTGCTGCAGCAGCATGATGCAGGACAGCGCGCTCAATTGCGTGATTTGCCGCTGTTCGGCTTCCGAAATAATCCGTGGTTCTGCCATAACGTGCGTAAACCCTAGCAGAAAGTCGGCCGCGTAACTGCGCAATCTTTGGCTTAGGTAGCGCTTGGGCAACCATGCGTAGCCGATCAGCCAAAATCTTGCGATGGAACAATCCTTCGCTTGGCTTTGTCACCTCCCTGTCCATGAAAACCACTCCACTCACTCGTACGTTCGTCTTTGTTTTGGCCAGCTCGGTATTCTCCCTCGGCTATGCCCAGGAAAAACTAGTCGGTCCCAAGCCGGACATTAAATTTGATGGCTCAGCCATCGGCGACGGTTCCGGTCGCCAGTTGGTGAGCTACGCCGACGTGATTGAACCGGTGCAGAAGGCCGTCGTGTCGGTTTATTCCACCAAGATTGTACGCGAACGCCTGCGCCTCGACCCTTTCTTCCGCCAGTTGTTTGGCGATAACGGCGGAGCACCCGAGCGTGAGCGCAAGGAGGAGGGGCTAGGCTCCGGTGTCATCATCTCACCCAACGGCTATATTTTGACCAACAACCACGTCGTCGCCGGTGCCGACGAGCTCAAGGTCTTGCTCGCCGATGGGCGCGAGTTCGTCGCCAAAGTAATTGGTGCCGACGAAAAAACCGACGTCGCAGTCATCAAGATCGGCGAGGAAAACCTGCCGGTGGCCACGGTGGCCGACAGCGACAAGCTGCGTGTGGGCGACATCGTTTTCGCCGTCGGCAACCCGCTTGGCGTGGGCCAGACAGTGACCATGGGCATCGTCTCGGCCCTCGGCCGCACTGATGTGGGTATTTTGTCGAACGATCACATCGCCGGGTACGAGAATTTCATCCAGACCGACGCCGCCATTAATCAGGGCAACTCAGGTGGCGCGCTGGTCGATGCCAAGGGACGTTTAATCGGACTCAACAGCGCGATTTTGTCGGGTGGAAACGGGGGTAACATTGGTATCGGGTTCGCCGTGCCGACCAACCTGGCGGTGTCGATTCTCAACAGCCTGGTGGCCACCGGCAAGGTGCAGCGCGGTTACCTCGGCGTGGGTGGTCAAAACCTCGACGCCAAGCTGGCGGAAAGCCTCGGTGTGGAGCGCGACATCAAGGGCGTTTTGATTACCGATGTAGTCAAGGATTCGCCTGCCGCCAAGGCCGGCCTCAAACGCAACGATGTCATCTTGAAGATCGGGACCCGTCCCGTGGAGTCGCAGCTGTCGTTGCGCCTCAATGTTGCGCAGATCATCCCCGGCACCGAGGTCAATGTGAGCGTACTGCGTGACGGCAAGGAAAAGGCCTTTAAGGTCAAGGTGGGCAATTTGGACGAGCGCGCCGAAGCCACCATTGAGCTAATCCCAGGTGTCACGATCAAAACCCTCGATGAGGAACTGAGGACCCAGTTCAAACTTGATCGGCGGGTGGAAACCGGGGTGGTGGTGACGGAGGTGAACGAAAGCTCCCCCTACGCCAATATCCTCGTACCTGGAGTAGTGATCGTGGAGATCAACCGGCGCCCAGTGACCGATGTCCCCAGTGCCTCCGCCGCCTTGCGGCCGGGCCTCAACGCCTTGCTCGTGCAATACCGTGGGGTAATGCGCTACCTGACGCTCAACATGAAGTGAGCTTGGCGGCGGCGAGCGATTGGTGGGCAGAGAAATTCTATTATTCCGTAACATCGTTCGCCTCGGATTAAGCTCTGCAGTAGTGCGGTGCTTTAGCCCGCAGGTTTGTACCGTATTCTTCTTACGATCGCCGATTCGGGCTGAAGCACCGCACTACTTTCGATCCCCCACTTTGAATGTTTCTAACTACCAGCCACTCGCCAAAAGAGCTTCCATGTCCTCGTCCTTCCATTGCTGGATCCTCCTCCTACTACTTGGCGCATTCGGCGCACCCCTCACTCAGGCGGCCAACGAGAACCCCGCACCGGCCGCACGCCCCCAAATGGATCTCCCTGTCCTCGGCGAGGAGGTGCCGATCGAGCGTATAAAGGTGATTTGCGCGTTCTATGGTTTGCACGAACTATGGCGAAAAATTGAACGCGACCCTCCGATTCAGCCCTTCAAAAGCGATGGTTGCACCACCTGGTTCAATCAGTGGAAGGGCGTCAGCCTTTACCCCGCCGCCTTTCTGCACGACTTGAAGTATTGGGCTGGTTATCCCGGCGAGGACGTCGAGCGACTGGTCGCTGACGCCGAACTGATGATCGATGTCGCCCGGTTGTTAGATTCAACCAGTATGGCCGAAACAATGTTTCACGGTGTTCGCGTCGGCGGAACCGAAGCACTCAACACGCCGTTCTCCTGGGGCTTTGGCCGTAAGCCGCTGAAAACACCTCCGCTCGTCACCAAGTAAAGCAGGGAGCATCTCCATGCCCGATGAAGATGAACCCAAAGCGTTATGGGGTAATCGTAAATCCCAGCGGCGGCACCCGGCGGGGTTGGGCGATACTGAAATCAATCGAGTTAATTTTGACTGCGGCCAACGCGCAACTCGACGCCCTCGTGACCACCCAGGCCGGTCTCGCTGGCAGCGTTATTGCACATCGTGCGGGCGCGGCCTAGCTGCTGCCTAGGCCAAAGTAACCCAATAGGTTACTTTGGCGTTAGGGACGTTTACGGCAGCATGGTCGCACCCATCAAATAACGATCGCATTCGCGAGCGGCTGCACGGCCTTCGTTGATCGCCCAGACCACCAAGCTCTGGCCACGGCGGCAGTCGCCCGCGGCAAACACGCCCGGCACACTCGTGGTGTGCACGTTGTGGTCGGCCTTGATGTTGCTGCGGGCATCGGTCTCCAGACCAAGCGCCTTCAGCACCACCTGCTCCGGCCCGAGGAAGCCCATCGCCAACAGCACCAACTGCGCCTGGCGCGTTTTCTCGCTGCCGGCCTGCTCCTGCGGCACGAACTGGCCCTTGTCGTTCTTGCCCCACTTGATCTCCACCGTGACCAACGACTCAACGTGGCCGTTGGCGTCGGCGCTGAACTTTTTAACCGTGGTCAAATAGACGCGGGGATCGGAACCGTAGCGGGCGGCGGCCTCTTCCTGGCCGTAGTCCATCTTGTAGGTTTTAGGCCACTCCGGCCAGGGGTTGTCGGCCTGGCGCTCCAGCGCGGGCTTGGGCAAGATTTCGATCTGGGTGACGCTGCGGCAACCCTGACGCAGGGCCGAGCCCACGCAGTCGGTGCCGGTGTCGCCGCCGCCGATCACGATCACATCCTTGTCCTTGGCGCTGATCGGGCTCGTCGACGGATCGCCGGCGAGGACCGCCTTGGTGTTGGCGGTGAGGTACTCCATCGCGAAGTGCACGCCGGTGTGGCTGCGGCCTTCGATGGGCAAATCGCGCGGCAGAGTCGCCCCGGTGGCAAACACCAGTGCGTCAAAACCCTTGCGCAGGTCGGCCACGTCGTGGGTCACGCCGATGTTGGCGTTGCACACGAAGGTGATGCCTTCCTGCTCCATCAACTGGATACGGCGGAGGACGACGTCCTTTTTGTCCAACTTCATGTTAGGGATGCCGTACATGAGCAGGCCACCCGGACGGTCGGCGCGTTCAAACACGGTGACTGTGTGGCCGGCGGCGTTGAGCTGAGCGGCAGCGGACAAACCAGCGGGACCGGAGCCGATCACGGCGACCTTTTTGCCGGTGCGGCTGCGGGGCGCATTGGGGATAACCCAACCCTCATCCCAGCCCTTTTCGATAATCGAGTACTCGATGTTCTTAATCGTGACGGGAGGGTTGTTGAGGCCGAGCACGCAAGAGCCTTCGCAGGGAGCGGGGCAGACGCGGCCGGTGAACTCGGGGAAATTATTGGTCTTGTGCAGACGCTCCAGCGCCTCTTTCCACAGCCCGCGGAACACCAAGTCGTTGAACTCGGGGATGAGGTTGTTGATCGGGCAACCGGAGGCCATACCGCCAATGAGTTTGCCGGTGTGGCAGAACGGCACGCCGCAATCCATGCAGCGAGCGCCCTGGTTTTTGAGTTTCTTCTCCTCCATGTGGAGGTGGAAC
>CANIXX010000258.1 GCA_947471115.1 Opitutaceae bacterium
ATCATCGTGGAAAAGACCTTCATCCGGGACTTCCCCGGCTTCGTCGTTTACGTGGGTCACAAACAAGGCGGCGAACTGGGCGACGTATGGCTGTGGCGCCTCGACAATGAAAAACGCGTGACCGAGTTCCTGCGCGCGCAAACCGGGCGCATCGCCTACGACGACGATCTCAACGTGATGAAGATCCGCCTGCTCAACACGTTCTCCGACCGGCGCAACCCGAAGAACCCGGAGCTCTTCGCCAACACCGATGCGCAGGTATCGATGGACGAGGTGGCCGTGGACATCCCCCTCGACAACCTGTTTGGCCGCCAGGTCGTGCAACGTAAGCTCAGCTCGTTGACTTTTGGTGAACTGCTGGAGCGCAAACGGCAACTGGAGCGCGACAACGCGCCACTGGCCGATCGTATGAAGGTTTCGACTACCTTGAACGAGAAAGGCGCCAGTTCATTTACCCTTTTGGCCTTCACGCTGCTGGCGATTCCCCTCGGTATTAAAGTCTCGCGAAAGGAAACCTCGGCCAACCTCGGCATCGCACTGCTGTTAACCCTCGGCTACTACTTTTTAACCGTGGCCGTGGGCTGGCTCGATCGCACTCCGGCGTTGCGACCCGACCTCCTGGTTTGGCTGCCGCCGGTGCTATTTATTAGCTGCGGTCTGTGGCTGTTCCGCCGCGTCGAGCGGATTTGAACCGGGACGGAAACCCGTCCCGGCTTTCACCTCCCCTGCCCGCTCAGGCCTAACTCAGGCTTTGGCCAACGCGCGGTTAAGCGCACTGACCACCGCCTTGATTGAGGCGAGCTCGATGTTGGTATCAATGCCCGCACCGAAGAACGTGGCCCCGCGCTCCGTCTTGATCTGGATGTAACTCACCGCGCGAGCCTCTGCGCCGCTGCCAAGGGAATGCTCCGCGTAACTGAGCAACTCGAACTTGGGCAATTCCGCAGCGCGTAGCGACTGCACGAAGGCGTCGATCGGGCCGTTGCCGGCTCCGGTCACGCTTTGCAAATTGCCGTGCACGAGCAGGTCCGATTGGCAGGTGACAGTGCTGGTGCGCTCGATGGTGCGGAACTGGCGCAACTCAACTGGCGCGGCGCGATCGATGTACTCGCGCACAAACACGTCATGGATGTCCTGCGCGGCCAATTCGGCCCCGCGCGAGTCGGCCAGATCGTTGATGATACGGCCGATCTCCTTGTGCATGAGCTTGGGCAACTGGTAGCCAAAATCGTTTTCAAGAACATAGGCGACGCCGCCTTTGCCCGACTGGGAATTGATGCGGATAATCGCCTTGTAGCTGCGCCCGATGTCCGCCGGATCGATCGGGATGTAGAGCACGTCCCACGGGCGATCGGCCTTTTGGTGCGGCCAGGATTTTTTGATGGCATCCTGGTGCGAGCCGCTGAACGCGGTGAACACCAACTCGCCGGCGTAGGGGTGGCGTGGATGCACCTCCATGCGCGTGCAACGCTCATAGACCTCGCGCACCGCGTTGATGTCGCCGAAGTCCAGCTTAGGGTCGATGCCGTGCGTGTAGAGGTTCAACGCCACGGTAACAATATCGAGGTTACCCGTGCGTTCGCCGTTGCCGAACAAGGTGCCCTCGACGCGGTCGGCGCCGGCCAACAGAGCCAACTCGGTGGCGGCCACACCGGTGCCGCGGTCGTTGTGCGTGTGCAGGGAAATCTGCGTGAGTTCACGACGCGTGAGGTGGCGGCACATCCACTCGATCTGGTCGGCGTGAACATTGGGGCCGGCGTACTCTACGGTGGCCGGCAAATTGAGGATGATCTTGTTGTCCAACGTCGGCTGCCAGACGTCTGTCACGGCTTCGCAAATCTCCAGGGCAAACTCCAGCTCGGTGCTAGTGAAGCTCTCCGGCGAATACTCCAAGCGCAGGCGCGTTCCCTCGTCGACGAGCGCCTGGCCATGCTGTTTGAGCAAGGCGATGCCCTTGGCGGCGATGGCTACGATGTCGGCTTTGGTCGCTCCGAAGACGTACTCGCGCTGCTTGGGCGAAGTAGAGTTATAGAGGTGGAAAATCACGCTTTTGGCCCCGCGCACCGCTTCGAGCGAACGGGTGATGAGCTCCTCGCGGCATTGGCACAGGAGCTGGATGGAGACGTCGGCGGGGATGTGGTTCTCCTCGATCAAGCGGCGGCAGAAATCGAATTCGATTTGCGATGCAGACGGGAAGCCGACCTCGATTTCCTTAAAACCGATCTTAACGAGCAGGTCGAAAAACTCGATTTTCTCCTCCACGCTCATGGGCTGGGCGAGGGACTGGTTGCCATCGCGCAAGTCGACGCTGCACCACACGGGCGCGTGGTCTAGGACGCGGCTGGGCCACTGGCGGTTGGGCAAATCGACGGAGGGGAAAGGGCGGTATTTCGAGATAGGAGCGGATTGCATAAACGAAACAAAGACGGACGGTTGAAGCGATAAACCCGCCTAGCGGCGCAGCCGACAGCAGGTGCGGAGGAAACAACAGACGCACGACCAGCCGAACACGCGGCCCTCTCAGATCGTGCGTCTAGCTAAGTCGGAGCGACTGAATGATGTTTCGCATCAAGATATGAGGTTAAATACCCGCCGCCCCCTCGCAAAGTCAAGGAACGCATTGGAAGAGGGACCTCGTGTGTAACCTGGCGCGCGCAACGGCGTCTTGCCTAACGTGTATGCTGGTTCATTCCTCCACCGATGCCCCCTGACGACGAGCACTTCGACCTCTGCGGATGTCTGGAGCGTGTCCGGGCTTCAGACCAGCGGGCGGCGCGAGAACTCGTCGAACACCTTCACCCAATGGTCGTTCGCATCGTGCGGGCGCGCCTGCCTCGGCGCGTGGCCGAAGAAGACCTCACCCAGGAGATTTTCCTGAAAATGTTCACCCGCATCACACAGTATCAGGGCAACGTGCCGTTCACTCACTGGGTTTCGCGCATCGCGGTGACGACCTGCATCGACCACCTGCGCGCCCAGCAACGCCGTCCCGAATTCCGCTGGGCCGACCTCTCCGAAAACGAGGCCGATGTGCTCGACGCCGTACTCACCAGCGAAAACGAAGTCGGTGCGGGCGACGCGCTCGCCGCCCACGAACTGGTGCATAAATTACTCGACCAGTTAAAACCCGACGACCGCGTCGTTTTGCAACTGCTCGACCTGGAGCAAAAAAACCTGGCCGAAGTCGGTGAACTCACCGGCTGGAACATCACTCTCATCAAAGTCCGCGCCTTCCGGGCGCGGCGGAAATTACAGAAGCTTTTCACCGAGCTAAAAACCAAGGAACGCGCATGAAAAACCTCCCCAAACCCTGGCCCCAACTGCTGAAGGCCGCCCGTCAAACCCCCGCCGACCCGCGCGACACCGCCGCCCCCCTCGGGTTCGCAGCTCGGGTGAGCGCGCTGGCCTTCGCCACGCCCGCGCCCAGCTTCGCCACGCTGTTCACCCGCTTTGCCCCCCGCGCCTTAGGCGCATGCGGACTGTTGATGATACTTGGCGTGACCCTGAACATAGGCACCGTGCTAAGAGCTATCGAACCCGATACCACGGTCATTAATGACCCGGTCGCCGAATGGCTCGCCGCCTCTTCCTAACTATGGCTGCCAACATCAAAGTCATACTCACGGTGGGCGGCATTTTTTTAACGGGTGCCGTCACTGGCGGATTTACGGGCTTCCGCTTGGGCGAACACTACGCAAAGCCACCCCCCATTCAGCCGCGCGGCAGCCCCGTCGAGTTGCTTGGCGGGCGCGCCGCCGAACAGCTCAATCTCACATCCGAGCAAAAAAAACAGATTCGTCCCATTATTGGCCGGACCTCCGAGGAGCTGCGCAGTATTTCCCGTGATGCCTTCAGTCGTTCGGGTGAACTCATCGCCCAAATGGACGCCGATTTGGCGAAGATTCTGACACCAGAACAGTTCGATAAACTTCGCGAGATCCGCGCCAAGGAGAGCGAGCGGCGTAAGCAATGGATGAAGGAAAGACCCAAGCAGTATGACGGACGTCCCTCGGGCGGATTTAACGGCAATCATGCGCGTCCGCCTCGTCCGTCCGAGACACCTAAGCAGCCCGCCCCCTGAGATAGGGCCGAAGCCCATCCGGCGGACGAGCGAAGGGCGGTCGATAAATAAGTGGCCAGGCACTCCACGGCACTAGGAGGACGTCGTTACCGTTGCTACCTTCCGGTCCTGGCGGGGTTCACGCGCCTGCCCATGCATGGCGCCTGGCCAAGGTGGACAGTGCAACGCTTGCCTTCTGGTTCAACGAGAATCTTCACCGACCTATCGGCAAGGAAAAATCACACCCATTTTCCGCAGGCCTGCAACCGCGCCTTAGAACTGCAACGGCACCCCGAGCTGGCGCAGCGCATTGAGCGCAAACTGCACCGCAACCGCCGCCAGTAACAAGCCCATGAGCCGCGCCGTGAGTTTCAAAACCAAGGGGCTTAACCACTGCGTGCCCAGCACGGCGAAGCGCAGGATAAAATAGCCCGTCACACACACCAGCCCGATGGCCCCCAAGAGCGCCAGATGCTGGGCGATTCCCTCTGCCTGAGCGCGCAGAATCAGCACCGCCGAGATCGCCCCGGGGCCGGCCAACATCGGCACCCCGAGCGGGGTGATGGC
>CANIXX010000259.1 GCA_947471115.1 Opitutaceae bacterium
TGATCAAAACCGCCGGTGCCGCCGCGCCCGGCCGTCTGCTCGTTAGCGCCGGTCTGGAGGCCAACGAAACCGTCATCCTCGCCCCGCCCGCCTCGTTGCGCGACGGCCAGCCGGTGGAGGTCCAGCCGTGAGCGAAACACCCATTCCCTCGCCCTCGCCCGCGCCAACGCCCGCGTCCGTGTCCGAACCGCGTTTCGGTTTAGCCGGACGCCTGGCCGCCTTGGCGGTGAGCTCAAAACTCACACCCATCGCGGTCATCGCGTCGATGTTACTCGGCCTGTTTGCCGTGCTCCAACTCCCGCGCGAAGAGGAGCCGCAGATCAAAGTCCCCATGGTGGACGTGCTGGTGGCTATGCCCGGAGCCACGCCTGCGGAGGTGGAAAACCGCGTTACCCGCCCGCTGGAAAAACTCCTTTGGGAGATCCCCGGGGTCGAATACCTCTACTGCACAACCTCGCCCGGCCAAGCGCTGGTCGTGGTACGTTTCGTCGTCGGCACCGACATCGAAGCCGCCCTGGTGCGCCTCAACCAAAAACTCCAAACCAACGCTGACCGCATTCCCTCCGGCGTGTCCGCCCCGCTGGTCAAGCCGCGCACGATCGACGACGTGCCGATTTTGGCGCTCACCCTGCACAGCCGCACCCAAGACCACCTCACCCTGCGCCGACTGGCGTTGCAGGTCGAGGAAGCGGTCAAGTCAGTACCCGAGGTCGCGGAAACCACTGTGATTGGCGGTGCACGCCGCGCCCTGCGCATCGAGCTAGACCCAACCGCGTTGTCTGCACGCGGGCTCACGGTCACGGAAATCGCCCCCGCGTTGCAAGCGGCCAACCGCATCCTACCCGCCGGCTCGCGCCCCTTTGTTAACCGCGAGGTCCTGCTGGAGACCGGGACGTTCTTGCACGACGCGACCGACGCCGGCGCGGTGGTGCTGGGCGTTTTTTTGGGCAAACCGGTTTATCTGCGCGACGTGGCCACGATCCGCGACACCGCCGCCGAGCCGACCGACACCGTGCTGTTCGGTTCGCGCGACCGCGACGTCGAGGCAGCCGTCACCCTGAGTCTGGCCAAGCGCCCCGGGGCTAACGCCATCACGGTGGTTGAGCGCGTGTTGGCCAAAGTAGAAAAATTGCGCGGCACCCTCCTGCCCGCCGACGTCGAGGTCACCGTCACCCGGGACTACGGCCACACCGCCGCCGAGAAGAGCAACGAGCTTCTCCTGCACATGGGTATCGCCGTGTTCGGGGTGGCCGTGCTGATCCTGTTGTTTCTCGGCTGGCGCGAGTCGCTGGTCGTGCTGTTGGCGATCCCAGCGACACTAGCGCTGACGCTGCTAGTGTTTTACCTTTACGGATACACGCTGAACCGAATCACGCTCTTCGCGCTGATCTTCTCGATCGGCATTTTGGTCGATGACGCGATCGTGGTGGTGGAAAACATTGTCCGCCACCAACGCCTGCCGGGTGCAGAGAAAAAGACCCTCGGCCGCGTCGCCTTGGAAGCGGTGGACGAAGTGGGCAACCCCACGATTTTGGCCACCTGGGCGGTGATTGCGGCGATTTTGCCGATGGCGTTTGTCGGAGGGCTAATGGGCCCCTACATGCGCCCGATCCCGATCGGCTCTACCGCAGCGATGCTTTTTTCCCTGGTGATCGCCTTCACCATCACGCCCTGGGCGGCGGTCCGCGTCCTGCGCCGCCGCTCCGCAACAACTAACACAATGGGTTGTTTGTTACCGGACGCTGGCAGTGCAGGGATGTCCCAAACTCAGGCCGCGCCCCACGATCCCGACCACGCCCCGTCGGACTGGTTTACCCGACTTTACCACCGGATCATGGAGCCGCTACTCGCCCACGCTCGCTGGCGCTGGGCCTTCCTCGGCGGCATCGTCGCCCTGCTACTCGGCTCCGTCGTCTTTGTGCTCACCGGCGCGGTCACCATCAAAATGCTGCCCTTCGACAACAAGTCGGAGTTCCAAATCATCCTCAACACCCCCGAGGGAACCACCCTCGAACAGACCACCCGCATCGCCCTGGAAATGGCCGCCGCCGTCCGCACCCAGCCCGAGATACGCGACTACCAAATCTACGCCGGCACCGCCTCACCGTTTAACTTCAATGGTCTGGTCCGCCACTACTTCATGCGGCGCGGCCCCAACGTCGCCGACATCCAGGTCAACCTGGTGCCCAAGGGCGACCGCGCCGACCAGAGCCACGCCATCGCCAAACGCACCCGCGCTTTGGTCGCCCCCATCGCCGCGCGTTACGGTGCCGCAGTAGCCGTCGCAGAGGTGCCGCCCGGCCCGCCCGTGCTCCAGTCGCTGGTTGCCGAAATCTACGGCCCCGAAGAAACCCAACGCCTGGCCCTCGCCCGGGAGGTGCGCACCCTGTTGGAGAAAACCAAGGGCGTGGTGGACATCGACTGGTACGTAGAGGCCGACCAGCCGCAAACCCGCTTCGTCGTGGACCAAGAAAAAGCCGCCTTCCACGGCATCACCGAGGTAGACATCGCTAGGACCGTCGCCCTCGGCGCGCAGGGACAGACGATCGATCTGCTCCACCTACCCTCCGAACGCGAAGACGTGCCGGTCATCCTGGAAATCGCCCCGGCCGATCGCGCCAACCCGGCCGCGTTGCTGGCCCTCGGCGTGCGCTCGACCTCGCGGCCGAGCGCCCCAGCCGTCGCTTTGTCCGAATTCGTTACCCTGAAAACCGAGACCGGCCCGCGCTCGCTTTACCGCAAAAATCTAAAACCCGTTACCTACGTCACCGCCGACGTGGCCGGTGCCGTGGAAAGCCCGGCCTACGCCCTGATCCCGCTGCATTTTGAGTTAATGAAACTCGACGCCCGTCGCTTCGGTGGCAGCGAGGAGGAGTTGCCCATTTATCACCTCAACGTCCCCACCGACGACCTCGGACCGGCGCTGAAATGGGACGGCGAATGGCACATCACGCTGGAGGTGTTTCGCGACCTCGGGCTGGCTTTCGCCGCGGTGCTGGTGCTCATCGCCATGCTGATGGTCGGCTGGTTCAAGAGCTACGTAACGCCGCTGGTGGTGATGGCGGCGATCCCGTTTTCGCTGATCGGCATCCTGCCGGCGCATTGGGCTCTGGGGGCGTTTTTCACCGCCACCTCGATGATCGGCTTCATGGCCGGCGCCGGCATCGTGGTGCGAAACTCCATCATTCTGGTGGATTTCATCGAACTGCGCCGCTCGCACGGACTGCCGCTGCGCGAGGCGGTGGTGGAGGCCGGCGCGGTGCGCTTCCGGCCGATGCTGCTCACCGCGTTGGCGGTGATCGTGGGGGCGAGCGTGATTTTAGCCGACCCGATTTTCCAAGGGCTGGCGATTAGCCTGATGTTTGGCGAAATCGCCTCGTTACTCATCAGCCGGATGGCGGTCCCTGTGCTTTACTTCATGGCCAACCAGCGCGACTCCGCCGCAAGCTAAGTGAACAGTTCCCGATCCGTCTTCCGCTGATCCCCAACCCAGCTCGTCACCTGTTTCTGCCCATTTGCCCCCCACTCCAACCCATCATCTCTTTGTCCATCCCGTTCCGCCTATGAAAAATAACATTGGTACTGTTGATCGTATTATCCGGCTTGTCATCGGCTTCGCTCTGCTGAGTGGCGGCCTGGTGCTCCAATCCTGGTGGGGCCTCGTCGGCCTTATTCCAATTTTAACCGCCGTGGTGCGTTTATGTCCCGCTTACCTGCCCTTCGGAATCAATACAGGGTCGTGCTCTTGCGCGTGCACCAACCCAGGAGAAAAATCCTGCGAGACGCCCAAAAAGTAACCACATACCCAGCCTGCGCACGTCTCGGGTTAAGACGGTCGTCTTCAGGAGCAAAGTGACCTCGGATCTAGCGAGTGATAAAGATCTTCAACTGCATCACTGTGTGCCCCGAGAGGTCTACACGCACCTTCTTGCCCCCACCGCCATCACCACCGAGGCACTCGCCAATCGGCGACGCTCTTGGGATGGTTCTTTTGGCTGAGTGTGGTTTGACACGTTACGATTTCGCCAAGTTTCCCCCCACCGGAAATCTAGGAAGCGTACGTTTGCTGAGCGTAAAGGACATCATGGGTAGTGGAGCCCGATGGCCCATAGTGACCTAAAAGCCCCCTTTTAGGTAGCGATTCTTGTAATGACCAAGGCCAAAAGCGGATGAATCGCGATCGGGTTAACGAAACTGGCAGGTGTTTTAGCCTACGGCACGGCGAGGAACCGCGATGGCGGCAGCGAGCCTGACTACCGAAGAGCGGTTGGTGTACGGGGTTTTTTCAGGGGGAGCAATAATGAGCATCGACCAGGCGAGCACGCAAACAGGTTTACCTATTGGGCAACTGTCGGCATCACTGATGATGTTGGAGCTCAAACGATTGATCGTAAAACGGGCGGACGGAACGTTTGAAGCGAGGTGAGTACAGGCTGTGGCGAGGAGCTCAAAAACGAAGAAGCCCCGTAAACTGCTTTCGCAATCTACGGGGCATAAACCTGGCAACAACCTACTCTCGCGGGGCCTAACGCCCTACTACCATTGGCTGCTCGGGGCTTAACGGCCGTGTTCGGGATGGGAA
>CANIXX010000260.1 GCA_947471115.1 Opitutaceae bacterium
GGTTTATCAGTGCTCATCAGTGCCCATCAGTGGTTAAAAACTCCGTATCCGGATCCACAAACCCGATCCAAGTTAACCACTGATGAGCACTCATACTCACTGATGTAGGAGTGTTAACCTTCGGCAATCCATAGCTGTTTGATCCGACACTTTTCATGTTACTGCCTACTAGTAGGCAGTAACCTTCGAGTTGTCGGATCGAAAGTTGCTGATGCTAGGTTTCTTTAGCTTGTTCTAGATCCCTGACTGCTATGGGCGAAAACCGTCGCGCCAGGCTTTGCCTCGTTCGAGGCGGGTCCGTACTTCCGGCCAGTCGCGGTTGGCCAGGGAGGTTTGGAAGCATTGCAGCTCGTCTTGGAACTGGCGCAGGGCGCGCAGGACCTCGTCACGGTTCTGCTGAAAAATCTCAATCCACATGGTGGCGTCGCTGGCCGCAATACGCGTGGTGTCGCGCAGGCCGTTACCCGACAGGTTACGCCACTGGGGGTTTTTAGTAGCGAGGAAGGTCGCCAAACTCGTGGCCACCACTTGCGGCAGGTGGCTGACGTGGGCGGTAATCTCGTCGTGTTGGTCGGGTGAGAGCGTGGTCACCTCGCTGCCCAAGTCGCTCCAGAACCGGGCAACCGTGGCGACAGCCGTTTCATCGGCTCCTTCCATGGGGGTCACAAAGCAGACGCGTTTTTCAAATAGGGTAGGAGTGGCGTTTTCCCAGCCGGTTTTTTCGCTGCCGGCCATGGGATGGGCACCAATGAAGTGTGCTCGGGGTGTGAGCGCGGAGTGACAGGCTCGACACAGTTCGCCTTTGACGCTGCCCACATCGGTGACGATTGCGCCCGCGGGCAGGTGGGGCGCGATGTGCCGGGCCAGCTCGATGATTTTATCAACCGGTGCGGCGAGCACTACCAGCGAGGCGTCGCGCACGGCGTCGGCAGCCGTTTCGGCAACGTGATTAACCCAAGGTTGCTCGCGCAGTTTGAGGCGTGCGTCGGGCCGACGGGCCCAAACAGTAATACGGTGGGCCAGCCCACGGGCGTGGGCTGCACGAGCGACGGAACCACCCAGCAAGCCGGGGGCGAGGATGACGAGGTTTTCCAGCACGCTCTTGGTGAAAACGTCTAGCAGCGGGCCTGTCGAGTTTATCGGCTTGGGGCTGGGGAACACGTTGCAATTCGCGTCTCGGCTCCTTTGCTCACCGTTTTACTGATTTCACCCTTATGGCGGCTCATCGTTCACAACATCGCAGCAAGGCATTTTGGAAGGTGGCGCGGCTTTGGCTGCTGGGCGGACTCGGGTTGGCCGCTTTGGGCTGGCTGTTTTACTTTCTTGCCACCGTCGGGCCGAAACGCGTCGACCCATCGGTCAGCGTGAGTAGTACACTGGATGACCCGGCGATGGTGCGGTTGTCGGACGAGATCGATGAATTGGAGCGTAAATATCGGCAAGCGGCCGACGCCAAACTGAGTACCGAGGATGCGAGTGCCGCTTTGACCCAAGCGCTCGCAAAGCAGAAGGAGTTACTTCGCACCTTTACCAAGGCGGGTTTGGATCAATCCAGCCGGTTGACGCGGTTGGAGAGCGAGCTCGATGGCGTGCGGGCGCGGGAAAAAGTTACCCAGGTAGACCGCCTGCAGATCGACGGCGAAGAGCTTTTGGGTGTGGGCAAAGTGGATGCAGCCGGGGAAATGCTCCGCGAGGCTTTGCGATTGCAGCAGGAGATTAACCGCAGCGCGGCTCAATCCCGTTACAAAAACTACGTGCGTGAGACGGCGTTAACTCAAGCGGTGGCCGCGGTCGATGCCGCCCCGTTACGCAAAGAGAAGGACTCCTTCTTAGCAGCGGCCCGCCAAGCGGTCACCGAGCAACGCTGGGCAGACGCGCTCACGGCCTACACGGCGGCGCGCGATGCCCAAGCGCGCATCAATCGTGAGTATGGCCGAACCCGTTACGCAGACTTGGCCGAGGCTGATCGACTCGGCGCGGAGATCGAGTCGCTCAACGCCGCGGGTATCGCCACCGAGATCGAGGTTAAGGCCAAGGCTGGTGATGCGGCGATGGTGCGGGGGCAGGCGGTTGAAGCGGCGGCGTTTTTCACGGAAGCAGGAACGTTGCAGTTGCAGGTGAATCAGAACTACCCGCGCAGCCGGTTTGTTTCCTCGCAGCTCATCGAGAACCTGGAGGTCAAACGCCAGACGGCACTCTCGTTCGATTTAGCGGAGACGATCGCCGGCTTGGATCGCGAGATCACTGCGCATCTGGGCAAGCGCCGGGTCGTGGCGGCGGATCAGCAGCTCACTGTGATTGGGCCCAAATTAGAGAAAATTGGAGCCGATTACCCCAAGAGTAACCGGTTGGATGGAGCATTGCGCACCAAGTACGCTTATCTGGCTCTGCGTCGGGAAAATCTACGCGCGCTCCAAGATGCGGTTTACGACAACCTGTTGCCCTTACCGGGCGAGGCCGAACGCCAGATGCTCGCGACCGAAGTGCCCCAGTCGCTCTTTGTGTTGGTCATGAATACCAACCCCAGCCGGAATCCCGGTCGGGCTTTGCCTGTGGACTCGGTGAGCTGGACGGATGCGCAGGAGTTTTGCACACGCCTGTCATGGATCATGGGGCGGACGGTGCGGTTGCCCACGATCGAGGAGTTTCGATTGGCGCTGGGTGAAGTGGGTCGCGAGGGGTGGAGTAGCCAGAACAGCGAGGGGCGCAGTCATGATGCGGTACGCAAGCAAGCGGGGGCGGATGGGTTCGTGGACTTGTTGGGTAACTTGGCCGAGTGGGCGGCCGCTGAGGCAGTAACGGACCAGGCGCAGATATTTGGCGGCAGCTACCTGGATGCGCCCGCTGTTCTCGCCAAGGTGCCCGCTGAATTGCGCCTGAAGCGCGATCGGGCCCGTAATGTTGGGTTGCGAGTGGTGGTCGAATAAAGAGCGGTTTTTCCAATGAGGCTCCGAGGTTGGGCGAGTGCGTTTTCAGAGAACGGGAAGCGGTTAAACTGATGGCTTAAAAATCTCTTAAAATAGCGCTTGCACTCGGTGGTGGAACTCGGCTTTTTGACTCCTCCACAGCGCAGCCTTAGCTCAACTGGATAGAGCATCTGACTACGAATCAGAAGGTTTGGGGTTCGACTCCCTAAGGTTGCACCATTTTTTAGCCCGTTATTCAGTAATGAGTAACGGGCTTTTTTGTGGGTAGAAATCTACCTCGAATTGATGTCTGTTTTAAAGGTGTGTCCGGTTTGTGTCCGGTTTTTCAACTTGTGGTCTTCCCTCTCTAGAGTGCCAAGTTCGTTATATTTTGAAAGCTAATCGGTTAGACAATTTTACTCGATGCGGGCGAGGTCGAGGGGGAGGCGAATGAATAACTCGAAGGATGCGTCCTAGGGAGGGGGAAGTAGAAAGAAATTCCGGTAGGTTATGTCGTAGTGAGCAAGCGACGAAGAACCCGAGGGGCAAAGAGGGGATCGAACAGTTTTAAGCCACGAGCTGAATTGGCACCAGACCAAAGCGGGCTGGGTGGCGGCGAGGCGCTGAAGCAGACCCTAGGCGATCAGTCCGATCTGGATGCGGCGATGATAAGCGTCGAGCTTGGGGTGGGCCGAATCACGCTAGGTTTGGATTCGCAGTGGAGGAACTGGTCGCCTTGAACCCGGCGCAAGGACGTCATGTGAAGCCGCCAGAAGTGTACGCCCAGGCCGCCCGACTGTGTGGATCGCCTGCTTGAAACAGACCTCGATTTTGAAACGCAGGGCTTAGCGGCGGATGATCTCCGCCGGCTCAAGGGTGAGATCGGTGCATAGGAGCAGGATTTTTCCAAGGAGGAGAGTGTACAGAAGTGCGAATTGACGTAACCTCGCCCATTATCCCCAAGTCCAGAGAGTCCTGCCGCACCTAAAGATTGGCGCCTAACTTTGTTCTACGCTTAAAAGCCAGCCGTAAAATCGCACCGGTCGCATTGCTTCACATCCTAAAATCCCACCCAAAAATAGTGGGTACTAAAAAAACAGTTTATGGATACCGAGGGAAAGCGTGGGCAATACTGACCGAATGGCTAGCAGAAGCTCACGATATCGACGTATACATAAAACGTTAAATATGAAGAGAAAATAACGAGCCTAATTTCTTCTGGAATGAAGCCTTTTTAGTGTCCCCTCCAATTTACGATTCTTGGCAAGTTTCTCTCTCGCGAGCGCAAGTTGCTCGAGTTTCTTCGTGCTTGTCACTCTACCCATTACACCAGCGGCAGTTTTCGCATCGACTAATGAAATTGTGAAACCACCTGCTCTATTTCCCTTTCGCATCTCATCAGCGAGACCCTTCAAATATTTTTCGACCTTTTGTAAGTCTTCGATTTTCCCGGACTCACGTAAAAGTTGGATCACGGTCACAAGTTCCGTCCTAGCTTTATCTATATGACATATTATGGCCGAATAGAGGTCGCTGACAAATGGTGTTGAATTTGATTGGTTCATTGCAGCATGCGGTTGATTTGAATGAATTCTTACTACTATACCTGGGGATTAAATAGTGGCCGACGGTTTCATTCTTAATTCTGTGCCTATAC
>CANIXX010000261.1 GCA_947471115.1 Opitutaceae bacterium
CCCCCTGGTCGTGGAGGATGCGGACGGCTTTCAAGTCGCGAGCATCGGTGCGGACAATGGCTTTGTGGTCATCAAGGCCGGCACGGCCCAAGGTATCCAACCCAAGCAAAACCTCTTGATCAGCCGCAGTGGTAAAGTTCTCGCCACCGCCGTGGTCAGCAACAGTCAGGAAAACTACGCGATTGCCCAAATCGTTACCGGTTCGCTAAAAGGTAACATCAGCAAGGGCGACCTCGCCACTTTCGCTAAATAACACCATGCCGCGTTTAACTAAACTGATCGTCCTCACGCTCGCCCTCTGCGGCGCCTCGCTTCTTTCCAGCGGCTGCTCGACCAAAACCGAGCAGGACAGCACCATCCCTTGGAGCCGCCCCGCCAACTGGGAAGGCGGCGTTCCGGGCATGGGCGGCCTCGGCGGCGGCGGCGGTTACCGCTAACGCTCGCCCTAAATCCGGCCTCGCTCAGGCCGGATTTTTTGTGCCTGTGTTGGACCGCTCCATGGCTGACACTCCCTCCAACGCCTCGCTCACGCCACTTCCCGGCCACCTTTACGTGGTGGCCACGCCCATCGGCAACCTCGCCGACCTCACCGAGCGCGCCCGTGCCATCCTCGGCTCCGTCGACTTAGTCGCCTGCGAGGACACCCGCACCACCGGTGGCCTGCTCACCCGCTTTGGACTGCGCCGCGACCTGCTCGCCTACCACGACCACAACGAAATCGAGGTCGCCGAAAAACTCGCCGACCTGCTCGCCGCAGGTAAAACCGTTGCCATCGTATCCGATGCCGGCACACCCGCCATCAGCGACCCCGGCTTTCGTGTCGTGCGCGCCTGCCGCCGCCGCAACCTGCCGGTCATTCCCGTGCCCGGAGCCTGTGCCGTGGTGGCGGTGCTCAGTGCCAGCGGCCTACCCACCAACGGCTTCCTTTTCGCCGGTTTTCTGATCGCCAAAACCTCTGCCCGCTGTGCGTTTCTAGAAAAGTACCGCGAGTTCGACTTCACTCTGGCGCTCTATGAAAGCTGCCACCGAATCGATAAGTTCGCCGACGAAATCGTCGAAAAACTAGGCTCGGACCGCGTCATCTGCATCGCCAAAGAGGTCACCAAGCTCCACGAAACGTTCCTCGTGGGCCGTGCAGGCGAGGTGCGCGACCGCCTCGCCAAGACCAGCCTCAAGGGCGAATTCGTCGTCTTGATCGCCCCGATCAATTTCGTTTTGTAAGAGCAATCCACTGCTGCGCAGCCTGTCCGCACAGCAGTGCCAAACCGGCACGGCCAGCCGCGCTGCCAAGTGCCAGATTGACCCACCCTGACCGAGCGTTTCGCCCCCCCTTACAGAGGTGAATTGCCCCCCCAGCTATCTGGAACGATTCCAGCTGTGGCCGGTCAAATCCCAATGAACCGCCGCAGCCGATAGACGGGGAGTAACCTTTTAACGCTCAACACCTCTTAACCATGTCCACCCAGCTTAAATCCATGCGCAAGCCGGTCGACTCCACAGAGTCCCCCTCACTTGCTCGGACTGTATCCCTCACCGCGCCGCCCCAATTGGACGCCCCGCCCTCATTTTTAGAGAAAGCCGACTGGTCAGCATCACGCGACCAAGCCCCCTCGGAGCGCAGCAATTTGCAGCTCTACCTTCAAGAGATCGGTAAGACAGCACTTCTTACCATAGAAGAGGAAATCAAGCTCGCGCGGCGTATTCGTCGTGGGGACAAAGCGGCGCGCGACCATATGATCTCGGCCAACCTGCGTTTGGTCGTGAAGATCGCGATGGACTACAAGGACTTCGGCCTGCCGCTGCTCGACCTGATCTCCGAGGGTAATATCGGGCTGATCAAAGCGGTCGAACGCTTCGACCCGACCAAAGGCGGCAAACTGTCCACCTACGCGGCGTGGTGGATCAAGCAGTCCATCAAACGAGCGCTGGCCAACCAGTCCAAGACCATCCGCCTGCCGGTGCACTTGGTGGATAAAATCTCCAAGATGCGTAAAACCGCCATGGCGCTCACCGAGGAGCTCGGCCGGGAGCCCAGCGATGAAGAGATCGCAATCGAGCTCCAGGTGCCCACCAGCCGCGTGGCTCACCTGAAATCCGTGAGCGTGCGTCCGGCTTCGCTCGACGCCCCAATCGGCGAAAACGGGGACTCGGGCTGCTTTGGCGAAATCGTGGGCGACGAAAATGCGATCAGCCCGATCGACACCTTGGTTCAAAAGACACGCAACTCCGATTTGAATGCCCTAGTTTCAACCCTGGAGCCCCGCGAAGCTGAGATCATCAAGTATCGCTTCGGGCTAGAGGGTCGCGACGAGCTCACGCTGGAGGAGGTAGGCACTAAGTTCAAAGTCACCCGCGAGCGCGTGCGCCAGTTGCAAAACATCGCCCTCTCGAAAATGCGCAAGGCCATGGCTAGCCATGAACACCAGCGCTCTGCCGAGGAAATTTTGGCCGAAGAGCAGGTACGCGCCCGCCACGCAGTCATTCGCGAATTCATGGAGTCACAGTCCGTCAGGGAAGAGTCGCAACACCAGCTCAACTGACTCAACACAGCCGTAACTGCACGGTAAGTGCCCAAGCCATCGCCGCAAAGCGATGGCTTTTTATGTCTGATCTTCGCTGATTCCAGTCTAGGCGGCATGACCTGGGGGGATCTAGGCCCAGCTAGGGTCAAGGCTGCGTAAACCGGACGAAGGTGAGTTGGAAAACCTAACCTTGATTCCAAAGTCACGTCATCGAATTGCGAAACGTGCAAACTCCGCCAAATCGCATGTATGACCCACACCGAACGAGAAAGCATTGCCCTCATCACCCTCTGCGCCGCGTTTGCCGATGGCGACAAATCAAACTCCGAGCGGGAAGCCATTCGCACCCTTTTCGAAGACCTCGAAATCCCCAACGCCTCCGCGCTCGTAACTCGCGTGCTTTTAAAAAAAGCCCCCTTGTCGGAGACAACAACGCTGCTCGTGAGCCCCGAATCACGCGCCCTCGCCTACGAAATGGCGGTGAGCATCATCGAGGCCGACAGTCATCGCAACGAAGTCGAAACCCGATTCCTAGAAACTTTGGCCGACCTGCTCAAACTTCCGCCGGTGCAGGCCGCCGAGTCCCTCAGACTCGCCGACGATTTGGCCGGCTCCGCCGCGCTGGAGCCGCTGCTTAAGGCTGGGCCGAAAACGAGCCCTCCACCCCTCCCCGTCGGGCTCACTGCAGCCTCCGTTGCCACACCGCGTGAGCCGGACGCCGCCCTGGATGGCACGATTCGCAACACCGCGATTCTCGCCGGTGCAATAGAGCTGCTCCCCCAGTCGGTCGCGACCCTTGCGGTGATACCGATTCAAACCCATCTTGTCTACCGGATCGGTCGCCACTACGGCTATACCCTCGACGCCGGCCATGTGAAGGAGTTCATCGGCGTGCTCGGTCTCGGTCTCACCTCGCAGGCCTTCGAGGGGCTTGCACGTAAGTTTCTCGGTGGGTTGGTCAAAAAAGCCGGCGGTGGTATGGTCGGCGGACTGGCAAAGGCAGCCACCGGACCCGCGATCACATTCGCGACCACTTATGCCATGGGGCAGCTAGCGCAGCGCTACTATGCCGGCGGCCGAACCCTTTCGTCGCTTCAACTCAAAGAGTCTTTTCAACAGCTTTTCGGCGAGGCCCGCACCCAAGGAGAGCGCCTGCTGCCTGAAATCCAATCACGCGCGCGTGGCCTCAATCTATCACAGCTCCCGAGTTTGATTCGCGGCATATAAAGAGGCAATGGGGGCCGAGCCTAAGATGACATGGGGTGACACAAGTTGTACGCAATTCGCCCTCCTGCCCCCCATGTCTCCCGGCGGCATTACCCTGACTAGTGCATCAACGTGGCACATATCCGCTCGTCTGCTGTTTACTGCCAGGAAACCTTGCGGCCAGGATCCAAAAACGCGCGCCAAACATTCTCCGCCTCCTCGCTTGTCGTCAGTGAGTACTCCCGCATTGTCAGCCACTTCTCCCCTATGAACTGGTCCCGCTTCAAAACTCACTACTACCAGAATTCCGATCTCGGCCTCGCGCTCGACATCAGCCGCATTCCGTTCCCGGACGGCTTTCTAGCCTCGAAAGAAACCGCCATCCAGCAGGCCTACACCGACATGGCTGCCTTGGAAAAAGGAGCCATCGCCAATCCCGACGAAAACCGCATGGTCGGCCATTACTGGCTGCGCGCGCCCCAGCTCGCCCCGACACCGGCACTCGCCAAGGAAATCAGCGACACGCTCGCCGCCATCAAGTCCTTCGCCGCCGATGTGCATGCTGGCAAAATCCTCGGCTCCACCGGCAAGAAGTTCACCCAACTCCTCGTGATCGGCATCGGCGGCTCCGCCCTCGGCCCGCAGCTGGTTAACCACGCCCTCGGCCGCCCCGGCGCCGACAAGCTGGCCGTCTCCTTTTTTGATAACACCGACCCCGACGGCATCGACTACGTGCTCGGCACCTTGGCCGGTAAACTCCCCGAGACGCTCGTGGTGGTCATCTCC
>CANIXX010000262.1 GCA_947471115.1 Opitutaceae bacterium
CCTTGGAGGGCGTAGCTGAACACGTCGGACTGTGCAGCTGCGTTGTTCTCGGTCTTGATGACTTCGGCCTTGAGGGAGAAGTTCTTGTGGAGGACGTAGGTCGAAGCGACACCGTAGCCGAAGGTGTCGTTACCGCCACGGAAGCCTTCGCTGCCGGTGACGCGAACGGCGCTGGAGAAATCAGCGGTGAAGGCGTAGTTGGCCAGCACGTTCCAGGAGTAGTCAACCGAGTCCTCAATGGAGGCGTACTCAGCAACCAAGGTCAGCTTGGAGGTGAGGTCGTAGCTGGCCCACACGTCGTAGGTGTTGAGGGACTGGTTTTCGCTACCGTTGTCGAAATTGACGTCTTGGTAGCCCATGCCGGCGAACACCTTCAGCTTGTCGATACCGGTGTAGAGGAAATAAGCCTCGTAGCCGATGTCGTTGGCGTAGCTGCCGTCACCCTCGAAGAAGTGGGTGGTACCAGCCATCTGAGAATCACGAGCGGAAACGCCGGTGGAGAATTCCTTTGTGATGTATTCCACCTTGGCGCCGGTAGCGTAAGGGCTGGAGTAAGCGGCCGAGCTGAAAGAAATGAAAGCGTTGTTAGGGCTGTCGAAGGACTCGTAACCGAGCCAGCCGAGGAACTTACCAGCGGTGACAGCGAATTCGCCGGAGGTGTAGGTCACATAAGCATCAAGCACGCCGATATCCGAAATGGTGTCGGTGGCCTGGGACTCGGAGTGAATTCCGTAGAGGCTGACCTTGGAAGTGAATGCGTCATACTTACCGTTCAGGGCGACCTTGACGGAGTCGAAGTTATTCGCGCTGTTGCCGAGCTTATCATTTCGGGCATTCGTGCCTTCGGTGACAACGCCCGCACCGATGGCGTAACCATCGACGGAGAAGTTTTCGTTGAGCTTCACTTCGGCGGAAGCGGAGACGGCGAGAACCGCGAAAGCGGCGAGGCCGGAGATCTTGGACAGGTGCTTAATCATAGCGAGGGTTGTAGTTTTGTTGGAAAGCCGTGCCAGCCGCCGGGTCAGTGGCAGTCGTCACGACATATCAGCGCCATGAAAAACACGCATCCGACGCTACTGTCTAGATCATTTTTATTCATGCCTGCTCGTTGTAACCTCATGGCCACGGAAGGGGAAACCCCATTCCGGCAGACCGGCTGGGGTGAAAAGACTCATATGACGGGCACGAAAAAGGCCGAGGCGGTGAGCCTCGGCCTTCAACGGGTGCCGTAGTTTTACGGCGCCGCTTAACTGGAGCTTAAGCGCTTAGAACTTGAAGAGACCCTGGACGGCGTAGCTGAAAGAATCAGCTGAGGTGTTGTTTTCGAACTTCGTAACCTCGCCCTTGATGGCGAAGTTTTTGGAAAGGGTGTAGGTCGAAGCGGCACCATAACCAAAAGCTTCACCTGTAGTGGTGTCTTTACCGGTTAAGCGAGCTGCGATGGAAACCGCATCACTTACCGCATAGCTAGCCTGCGTCAGCCAAGAGTAGCTGGTAAGGTCCTTCTTGTTCGCATACTCAGCAGCCAAGGTGAGCTTGTCCGTGACCGCATAACTGACCCAGGCATTGTACGTTTGGATTTCAGCGCCATCTTTGGTGTTTTCGTAACCAGCACCCAAGAAGACGGTTACCTTTTCAATGCCGGTGTAGAGAAAATAGGCCTCATAACCGAGTTCATCCGAGAAATCACTATCACCCTCTTGGAAATTGCCCGAGCCATCGAGCGAATCACGTACAGATACACCCGTGGAGTAAGATTTAGCGATGTACTCGATCTTAGCGCCGGATCCGTAGTTACCGAAGTAATCGGAAGAACCAAAGCTGATAAAAGCGTTATTCGGAGTGTCAAACGACTCGTAGCCAAGCCAGCTAAGGAACTTGCCACCTGTGACGGCAAAATCGCCAGCCTTGTAGGTGACATAAGCATCAAGCAAACCCGAGCTATCGCTGGTGCCGGTATCAGCACCAGTCAAAGCCAACAAGCTAACCTTGGAGGTGAACGCATCATATTTGCCGTTCAGCGCCACTTTGACGGAATCGTAAACCCGGCCGCTATCATTGAAAACTTTATCTTTGCCAGCTGATGGCTCGGTCACAACGGCGGCTGCCGTGGCGTAACCGTCGAGCGACAGGTTTTCGTTGATGGCGACTTCCGCAGAGGCGGAAGAGGCAATGACCGCGAAAGCGGCGACTCCGGAGATCTTGGACAGGTGCTTAATCATAGCGTTGGTAGTAGTTTTATTTGGATTTTCGCACCCTCCACCGGGTCAGCAGGGAGTTGCGCGATCATCCCGCCTAAGCAAAGCGTCGGCCAACTTTTCAGTAACCCTGCCACAACGCAGCCGCCTTAGACCCGCAAGATGCTATTAAGCAACAAGCTTAACAAAATTTGGGCCAATGCCATGATAAAATTTCATGCGGCGCTGGGCCGCTTCAGCTCAAGGATTCGGCGCCTTAAGCTCTTTTTTGATCTCGCCGAAGGTGCCCTGCTCGGCGGCGTGAATAAAGCCCTCGGCCACCGTCTTAAGCTCCTCCCAGCGACGGCGGATCTGCTTGGCTTCGATAGGCGTCACCTTGCTGTCGGCGGAGGCGACGGCGATCACCGTGAGCAGATCGGCAAACTCGCGCACGATCTCGTTGGTCACCGGGATCAACGAAACCGGCTGCTGGCCAGGCACGGAGTTGGCGATAAAAAAGCCGCCCGCCCGCTCGCACACCCATTGGGCGATGCGTTTGTCGCCCGTGCTTTTGAGCAACTGGTCGATGCGGTCGAGCGGGTTGCTCGCGCCACTGCCGGCGTCCTGCGCGGGCACTTCGGCCCATTTATAGACCAGCGACAACGAAAGCCCCAGATCGGCCGAGATCTGCTTGGCGCTGGTTTGCTTCAAAACCTCCTTTAAAAGCTCATGCGATTGCATGGGGCAGGAGCGTGGCGAGGCATTAGACAAACGCAATACGCCACACGCTGGTACTTACATCAGCTTACAAGATTCACTCCGCCGTGGTTTTTTAGTGCGTTCGGCCGCTTGGCTGTGGCACAGCTTATACTCCCATGAACATCCACGAATATCAGGCCAAAGCGCTCTTTGAGAAGTTCGGAGTGCCCGTACCCAAGGGCGTTGCCGCCAAATCCGCCGCTGAATTTGAGTCTGCGCTCGCGCAACTCCCCGACGCTCCCGTAGTCGTCAAATCGCAAATACACGCAGGCGGGCGTGGCAAGGGCACGTTCACCGACGGCTACAAGGGCGGCGTCAAATTTGCCAAGACCAAGGCCGACGCGCTCGATTACGCCAACAAGATGTTCAACAACACGCTGGTCACCATCCAGACCGGTCCGGCCGGCCGCAAGGTGCAGACGATCTACTTCACCCAGGCCTGCGACATCAAAAAGGAATACTACCTGGCAATCCTGCTCGACCGCGCCACCTCCAAGCCGGTGATCGTCGCCTCCACCGAGGGCGGCGTCGACATCGAGACCGTCGCCCACGAAACCCCGGAAAAGCTGTTCAAGATTTTCGTCGATCCCGCCTACGGACTAGCCGATTTCCAAGTGCGCGAGTTGGTCTTCAAGCTCGGCTTCAACGCCGCCGAAGCCAAGAACGCCGCCAAGCTCATCCGCGGGCTCTACACGTTCTTCTGGGAAACCGACGCCGCCATGGTGGAAGTTAACCCGCTCATCACCACTCCCGACGACAAGGTACTGGCGCTCGACGCCAAGGTATCCTTCGACTCCAACGCCCTCTATCGCCACCCCGAGATCGTAGCCCTGCGTGACCTCGCCGAGGAAGACCACAAGGAGATCGAGGCCTCCAAGTTCGGCCTCTCCTACATCGCGCTCGATGGTAACATCGCCTGCTTGGTCAACGGTGCCGGCCTGGCCATGAGCACCATGGACATCATCAAGCACTACGGTGGCAACCCGGCCAACTTCCTCGACGTCGGTGGTGGCGCCAGCAAGGACCAGGTCATCGCCGCGTTCAAAATCATCCTCGGTGATGCGAACGTGAAGGGTATCTTTGTTAACATTTTCGGCGGCATTATGGACTGCAACGTTATCGCCACGGGCATCGTCGAAGCCGTGAAGGAAGTCGGCCTCAAGCTGCCCTTGGTTGTTCGCCTCGAAGGCAACAACGTCGCCACCGGCAAGGCCACCCTCGCCGCCTCCGGTTTGTCATTGGTTTCCGGTGACACCATGGCCGACGCCGCCCAGAAGATCGTGAAGCTCGTGGCCTAAGGGGAGTAGCGAGTAGTGAGTAGCGAGCATTACGATCTTCCGACTGCTCGTTACTTCACCACTGCACCCACTAGTCGCTACCCGCTACTTACTACTGTTTCTAACTACTCACTACCCGCTACTCACTACTCGCTACTTTAAAAATGAGCATTCTCATCACTCCCTCGACCAAGATTCTCGTGCAAGGCATCACCGGCGACTTCGGTGGCCGCCACGCCAAGCTCTCCCTCGACTACGGCACCCAGATCGTCGCCGGCGTCACCCCCGGCAAGGGC
>CANIXX010000263.1 GCA_947471115.1 Opitutaceae bacterium
GGCCACGCTCGTTCACGACGACATCATGGATGAGGCCGAAATGCGCCGCAGTCGGCGAACTGCGGCACGCCAGTACGGGCCGGAGGCGGCCGTGTTGTTGGGCGATGCGCTTTTTGCCCATGCGCTGCATCTGGCCTCGCAGTTTCCTACCACCGAGGTTTGCCATGCGGTATCGGACTCGACGCGCAAAGTCTGTGCTGGCGAAATCGTGCAAACCCTGCGGCGTGGCACCACCAATATCACGCGGGAGGATTACTTTCGGGTAATCGATTTGAAGACCGCCGAGCTGTTCCGCATTTCGTGTTTCCTCGGGGGGAAACTGGGCGGTTTTCCTGCGCAGTTTGTTGAGGCCGCCAGCCACTTCGGCCGTCACCTCGGCATCGCTTACCAAATTTACGACGACCTGGCGGATTTTTTTGGCCAGGAGAAGAGCATCGGCAAAACCCTCGGCACTGACTTGCAGAGCGGCAAGGTGACTTTGCCGCTGCTGGTTTTATTGGACCGTTTGGCTGCGGATGCGCGTACCATCTTAGTCGACGAAATTTTGCGCCGGCGTGAGGCCGATTTGCCAGCCCGCCTGCGTCAAATGGATGAACTGGGCGTGTTTGCCGCAGTTGCTGCTGAGGTCGAGGCTGAGTTGGCCAAGGCGGAGGCGGCGCTCGTCCCGCATGCCGCGCTGGCGCCGGTTCCCTTGTTGTTACAACTCTGCGGCACGTTGCGTTCACAAGTACAAAGTTTGCAGCTTCCGGCCAAAATCTAGGTTTCAATTCCTCGTTTAATTAGACGTCATTCGCCTATGAATCCCGCCGCCAAACCGCTCACCAAGACGCTGGTGGCGTCGCCCGAGCGGCAGATCGAGGCTGCAGGAGATTGGACGGTGGTGCAGCATGTGCAGGCCGGGGATGTCGCGGCCTTTGATCAACTCATTCTCAAATACCGTGAACGTGTGTATGCGATGGTTTATCACATGACCGCCAACCGCGAGGATGCGGCCGATCTCACCCAAGATGCCTTCATTAAGGCGTTTCAGTCCATCCACCGTTTTCAGGGGCAGTCGGCCTTCTTTACCTGGCTGTATCGCATCGCCTTGAACGGGGCGCTCAGCCACATCAGGCGCAATAAACTCCGCTCTTTTTTCAGTTTCGACAAAATCCAAGAGGATCCGGCGGTGGCGGAGGTACTCAGCCAGTTGACGGACAAAAAGGATGTGCCGCGCGATGTGTTTGTGGGCGAGCTTCAGGAGAAATTGAACGAAGCGATGATGAAATTGTCTATCCCTCACAGAACCGTGGTCACTTTATTCGAAATCGACGGCCTCAGTCATGAGGAAATCGCCTCCATTATGCACTGCTCGGTGGGAACCGTGCGCTCGCGGCTGCATTACGCGAAACAGTTTTTACAGGCGGAACTCCACGCCTACGTCCAATAAACATGACTACACCTGAAACCAGCGAAGCCGGCAAAGTGAGCCTTGAGGAATTGTTGCGGCTCAAGCGCGCCGAACGACCGGCACCCGAGTTCTGGGCCCGTTTCGAGCAGGACCTGAGGGCCAAACAATTGGCGGCGATCGTGGAAAAACGCCCCTGGTGGGTGGCGCTTCGCTTGCCATTGGCTACGCGCGTACTGTCGCGGTGGACGGTGCAACTGCCGTTGGGGGCCGCCGCTGTGCTGGCGCTGAGTTTTGTCGTGGTGCGTGAAGACCGCTCGAACACCGTCGTTGTCACGCCGACGGCACGGGCTGAGGTTACGGCGGTTGCAGCCGCGACGGCTTCGCTGCCGCAAAGAGCACGCGAGGTTCCGGCTGTTGCAGCGCAGCAGCCGGTCGCGGTTCCGTTACCTGAATCATTGCCTCCTGCGGTTGCAGCCCTTGCGCCCGAGGTCGCGCTTAAGCCCGAGGTCGTGCGTGCGGAGGAACCGACACCTGCGTCGGCGGTAGCCTTGGCTGCAACGGTTGCACCGGCCGACCGCGTGGCCGAAGTCGGCTTAACCTTGGTGGCAGCGGATGGGATGCCCGCGTTAACTCCATTGCCCGTGGGAGTCGTCGAGTTGTCACCTGTTGCGTTTGAGGCCGTCGCCTCTGTGGAATCCGGACCGGGCTTCATCACACCTTTCGAAAACGAGGGACTTTCTATTCAATGGGCGCAGATTAAGTCCGAGGTAGGCGCGAGCCGCGCTTCACCGACTTCGCCGCGCGAGGTGCGCCGGAAGCGTATTCTCGCAAGCCTGGTGCTGGCGGATAATTCCTCGGATGCTCACCGGTTTATTCGAGGTGATGGCCGCGAGGTGATGGCTAGGCCGTTTGGCGATGAAGCGGCTTACGATGGCGTGAGCCGCATTGGCATGGGTGGTGACCGGCTTACGCTTAAGTTTTAAGCTGACCTGATTCGCGTAACTGAGGAGTAAAGCCGCACGTAGGTCAGCGTTCGCTGTTTTCTTGGCGTTAGAAGTGCCGGGGTCTTTTGCGTTCGGGGGCTGTTCAGGTTAGTTTGAGCGATGAGAACGGAAATGGATTCGATGGGGGCAATGAGCCTACCCGAGGATGCCCTTTATGGTGCCTCAACGCAGCGCGCGGTACTCAATTTTCCGATCAGTGGCCGGCCTATGCCCGCTGGCTTTATTTGTGGATTGGGTCGAGTGAAGGGCGCCTGCGCACGCGCCAACGAGGAGCTCGGGCGTCTTTCCGCCGGCAAGAGCGGAATGATCCAGCAGGCCGCTCGTGAGGTGGCCGATGGCAAACTCAACGCTCATTTCCCCGTCGACGTTTTCCAGACCGGTTCAGGGACTTCGACGAACATGAACGCTAACGAAGTGATCGCCAACCGGGTGAGCCAGCTCGCCGGGATGCCTTTGGGTTCGCGAAAACCCGTTCACCCCAATGACGACGTCAACCTCGGTCAGTCGTCCAACGACATTATTCCGACCGCTTTGCACTTGAGCGTGGCGCTGGGGTTGGCGCAGGCGCTGCGGCCGACTTTGCTGCACCTGCAGGCGGCGCTGGCTAACCGGGCGGGGGCCTTCGCTTCTGTTATCAAGATCGGGCGTACGCACTTCATGGACGCCACGCCGGTCACGCTCGGCCAGGAATTTTCGGGTTACGTCCGGCAGATCGAAAAAACAGTCGAGCGCACCGACAAAGCGATCGCCGCATTGCGTGAGTTGGCGGTGGGAGGCACGGCCGTGGGCACGGGCATTAATGGGCACCCTGAATTTGCCGGTAAGGTGGTGCGGATCTTGAAAGAGGAAACCGGAATCGCCTTCGTCGAGGCACGCGATCACTTCGAGGCGCAGTCGGCACGCGACGACGCAGTGGAGGTCGCCGGACACCTCGCGACAATCGCCGGTAGCCTGACCAAAATCGCCAATGACATCCGTTTGCTTGGGTCGGGGCCGCGCAGCGGTTTGGGCGAACTGCGACTGCCTGCCACCCAACCGGGTTCCTCGATCATGCCGGGAAAGGTCAATCCGGTGATGTGCGAAATGCTGGTGCAGAGCTGCATCTATGCGCAGGGGCTGTGTCAGATGGTGGTGGTTTGCGGTCGTGAGGGACAACTCGAACTCAATGCCACGATTCCCCTCGTCGCTTACGCATTGCATGAGGCGATTCAAATCTTGGCGGCGGCGGCGCGCCAGTTTGCCGACGCTTGTGTGGTCGGACTCGAAGTGGACGAGGCGCGATGTCGGGAGTTGGTGGGGCGTTCGCTGATGCTGGTGACCGCTCTCAATCCTTACATCGGTTACGATGCGGCGGCTGCGGTGGCCAAGGAAGCGCTCGTCACCGGTAAGACGTTGCGTGAGGTGGTGCTGGCGAAGGGATTGATGTCACCGCCAGCGCTCGATGCCGCACTGGATCCGGCGAGAATGCTTCGTCTTGGCGACGGTTGAGGTGGGAGCAGGGCGCCCACCTCACGGAGCGATATTCGCCCAGTTACGCGCCCTTACCCTTTAGTTTTTTCGGCCGCTGCCGTCACGCCACCCGGCAGGCACGCACCACAACCGCTGGCGAAGAAGTCGTTGCCCTTGGCGTCCACCAAAATGAACGCGGGGAAATCCACCACTTCGATCTTCCACACCGCTTCCATGCCCAGTTCGGGATACTCCAGAACTTCGACTTTTTTGATGTTCTCCTTGGCCAGAATCGCCGCCGGGCCACCGATGCTGCCAAGGTAAAAACCACCGTGCTTTTTGCACGCAGCGGTCACCGCGGGGCTGCGGTTGCCCTTGGCCAGCATCACCATCGAGCCGCCGAGCGACTGGAATAGGTCAACATAGCTGTCCATGCGACCGGCTGTGGTTGGGCCGAAACTACCACTGGCGTAACCTTTCGGCGTCTTCGCCGGACCGGCGTAGTAAACCGGGTGGTTTTTAAAGTAATCAGGCAGCCCCTGGCCGGCATCGACGCGCTCCTTGAGCTTGGCGTGGGCGATGTCGCGCGCCACCACCAAGGGACCGGTGAGCAAAACGCGCGTCGTCACCGGGTGTTTACCCAGCTCGGCGAGGATGGCAGAC
>CANIXX010000264.1 GCA_947471115.1 Opitutaceae bacterium
CGAGCAGGCCCTGATAAGAAACCGACGCGAGGCCGCGCTCGGCACTCTCGGTGCCGCTCAGCTCATAGCGGTAGTTGAGATAATAAAAACCCTTCGCATCGATCGGTATTCGCTGCTCCCCTGCGATCTTGCTGCGAAGGATCACTGCCTCACCGAGACGCACCTCCACGTCGGTCGGCTCAACCTTCCAGTAAGCCATGATCGACGCCATAACCAGGCCCGGGAAAACCCGGTCGCCCACACGCACGACCAGGGGAATGGAGCGGTTGATGCCGTCATCGTCGGCATCGGCGTTGAGCAACGCGAACCGTGACACGTCGAGCAAGGGGACGATTGGGATCTGAATGCCTCGCATATCGGGCAACGCCGCAACGACGGCGGGCGGCAGCGGCAGCGGGTGTGTTAACCCGAGGCGCGGCGCAGGTTTACCTTGGCTCCAGATACCGGTGGCCGCCGCATCGGTAAACGCGCCCATGATAATCGGGTAACCTGCCGTACCCAGCGGAGCCGCAAACATCCGGTCGAGTTCGAGGTCAAAGTTTTCATCGGTGAAAACAAAGTCCCAGCCCAGCACCGCCGGGCGCACCTCGGGAGCTTTGCCTAGGTACTCCATCAACTGCCCGTGCACCGTGCGGGTGAACGGCCACTGCCCTTGAGTAGCCAAGGACTTTTCGTCGATGGCGATCAACACCACTTTTCCCGTGGGCGGGATGAAATTATACGTCTCGCGCAACTTCAGCCTGGAATTTTCCGTCAGCCACTCCAGACGGCGCAGCGGCAGCAAATCAGTCGAAAGCATCACAGCGGCCCCGATGAGCAGGCTCGCCCCGATTCGCAGGCGCCAAACGGGCGGAATTCTGAACATGAAAGCAGAGGTAAGCGTAGGAATTTTCACCTGAGGTAAAATTCCTTGTATCAACCGAGGCACTAGACGAAACAATAGTGTAAGTTTTATGCGACTTTCTACCCCGTTTGTTGTCTTAGGCCTCGTTTTTTGCCTAGTGGTCGACCTCTCCGCGCAAAGCGTGCGTGTGGTCTTTGTGAGCGGCCAGGCTTCGGTCCAACGCCCTGAGGAACCCGCCCTTCGTCCCGCCGTCAAGGGCGAGACGGTCATCATCGGCACACGCATCGTCACCGGTGCTGACGGCCGCCTCGTCCTCACGCCGATGCCCGGCATCAAATCCATCGTCACGCCCAACACCACGCTGGTGCTCGAAGGCGCGTCCGAAACCCGCACCTCCGAGACCAACGTCACCCAAAAAGTGGTGCTCGACCTCAAAGAGGGCTCGGTCGTTTCCGACCTGCAAAAGCCCGAAGGCGTCACCTATGATTACAGCATCCGCACGGCGCGCGGCTTGGCCGGTGCACGCGGCACCACCTACACGGTCGGCATCAACTCGGCCGGCATACAAACCATCGTCGTCGCCCACGGTGCCATTTCGATTAACTTCAGCGATGGCAGCAAGATGACCCTCGCGCCCGGCCAACTCTCCGTGACCAAGGCCAACGGCCAAACCCAAAAGGTGGAGAACATCAGCCAACTGTCCCCCGAAGACCAAAAGGTCGCCCAAAAGGGTGCGGAAACCACGATTGCGGCCATCGCCACCGCGATTGACGCCGGCATCAGCGTCGCCCCGGAGGCGCTCAACAACGCGCTCGCCGCCGCCAAGGATTTGGGCGTCACGATCTCGCCCGAGACACAGAAGTCGGTCGACGGTGCCCGCGACACCAGCGACGCGCCCCCGCCTGAAAAGCAGCCGGGCGACGCGCCTGCTCCAGGGGAACCCAAGCCAGGCGATGCCCCTCCTCCAGGCGATGCCCCTCCTCCAAACGCCCCTTCTCCAGGGGACGCTCCGCCGCCGGTCGGGCCGAAAGACCCCAAGCCCCCAATCCTTCCACCTGGTCCGCCTCCGCCTCCCCCGCCTCCTCCAAATATTAAGGAAGTCACCGCCAAAACCCCCCTCGACCTCTTCCTCGAGCGCCTCCCCGCCGACCAGCACGCGGCATTCTTGGCTCTGCCCGATCCGATTCAAAACCAGTTGATCCAACTCAAAGACGTCCCCTTCGCCACCTACATCCTGACGTCCTCCTTAGCAATCGCCCTCGATAACTCCCAAAAAAGCGCGTTCATCTCCCTCCCGCCGGAGATCCGTAGCCAACTGATCAGTGAGAATAACCTCCCCTTAACGGTTCTCACCCTCAATCCGGCCCTTACTGACCCGCAAAAGGCCGCCCTTCTGACGCAAGATCCGTACATTCTGAGTCAACTGGTAAGCCTCAACAACGGCCCGCTTACGGCCCTCACTGTAAATCCAGGCCTTAATCTCACCCAAAAGTCATCCCTGCTGGCCCTCCCATCCGACCTCCAAACCGCGCTGGTTGCCCTCAACGATATACCTCTGACGGTTTTCACCCTGATTCCCACGATCGTTGATACCCAAAAAGCCACGCTCCTCGCGCTGCCCAGCGACATCCGAAACTTATTTGTCTCCCTCAATGATGTCGAAATCGCGATATTCGCACTGAGCCCTGATACCGATACAGGCTTGCCCATAACCGAGCACCAACTGCGCACGCACCTGACGGCCTACAACGACCTCAAGCAGTCCAACCCAGGCGTTTTTTTCATGCTCAAAGACATGGCGGGGCCGGCCTTGGTTAACCTGTCCAGTACCCCCGATCCGCTCCAGTGGAGCGAGGGTGCTCTCAACCGCACCTTGACCAGCTGGAACGCCTTAGGCGCCCAAGACCGACAAGACATCATCGATCTGGGCGCCGGCGAAGCCATCGTAGACACCAGCCCCGGCTACATCCAGGCGCTACTAGGACTGACCACTAGTATTGCGCCCCTGATCCAAGATTTGGGCTGGGGACGTTTTTTGGCCGAACTCGCCGGCAGTCCAACCCCCAGTTCGGTCTTCACCAACCTAGACAACCTGCCAACGGCGCAGAAAAGCGTTATCGCCCAATTTAAAATTGACCCCAAACGCCTGATTGATCGCAGCAACCCTGCGGCCATCACCCTCGAAGCGAACGCCATGAGCGTTATCAGTGCGCTTGCCGCTGCCACCTCTAACGACCGCCTTCTCATGCAGCAGCTCGGCGTCGGCGATCGCATGATCCATCAATTCGGCACGCCACCATTCAGCAACGCCACCATTATTAGCAACACGGTCACTTTTTATAACCAACTCACCCCAGACGAGCAGATCGCCGCCCGGGCCATTAATTTGAGTAACCTGTTTTACGAAAACGTCTCCACCGCCATTTTCAGATCCAGCGGTCAGACCTTTCTGGAACGGGCTCAGGACCTGACCGCGTTCTACAACGCCGCCACCCCCGCAAACCAACAGGCCCTGCAGGACAGCCGAATCCTCTCCTTCAAAGATCTTCCCATCGACTTCGTCAACGCCAGTGCTGGCTCGCACTTGTCCCTCGCCGGCACCCTCGACCTGTTCAACGGCCTGCCCGCCCGCACACGAGCCTATTTGGACGCAGCTAAGATCGGCGGTGATTTCAATTTCTACAAACTCGCAAACCCCTTGATCAGTGCCAGCCCCACCAACCTGCGTCCGCTGGCACAAATCAATACGCTTCTCGCCGCTCTCTCCACCGCCCAATACGCCAGCCTGCTAGATTTGGATTTAAGTAAAGTGATCATTGGCGGTCTCTATTCCGGTAGTTTCGTGGAGCTGCTCGGCGCCTCGCCCCAAACGACCCTGAACGCCACCATCGCCACCTACGACGCCCTTTCCACGCCGCAAAAAAATGTGCTGCGCGAGCTCGGCATCATCGGCGCCGGCGGTGTTTCGATCATCGGCGCTGATGTCGACGGGCTTAACCGCCTGCTCACCGCCTACGCCGCCTTGGACGAAAGCCTTCGCGCCACCACCGAACGCCTCGATGAATTCACCGTCGACCTCCCGTCTATCGGCAGCAGTTTCGGCACCACCGCAGGCCCTGTGGCACCCCAAAGCTTCTTTTTCACCGCCGGCGACATCGTGCCTGTGATCATGACCAAGGTCCGTTTTGCCTCGACCGGCGACCTTCACGTCGGTGCAACCCGCTTCCTTGTCATCGACGGCTCCTTCTGGTCTTCCGGCGACACCTTCACTGTCGGCTCCAACCATGACCTCTTCCTGCACGCCTCTGACTTGATCGACCTCACCTCGACCAACGTATCCGCCAACATCCGCAGCATCACCATGGCTGCGGCGACCATTAACTTGACCAACTTCAACTTCCCAGACGGCTCGGTCGCCTCTCTAAATTCCAAGCTGGGCCTAACCAACTTCGGCTCCACCAAGATCCCTGGCCGGGTGAACTTCAATAATGTTACCTACGGCGGCAACTCTCTCAACTCTCTGAGTGACATAGCCAATACGACATCTGGAGCCGCCGGCAACATCGCGATCGGCACCCTCACCAGCCCGGCTGCTCTGCCCTCCTACACCCAACCATCGAATCTGGGTGGTTTATAAGCCAAATTTGGTCTGTCCGTTCC
>CANIXX010000265.1 GCA_947471115.1 Opitutaceae bacterium
ATGAACTGAGCGGCACCGAGAGTGCCGAGCGCGGCCTCGCGTCGGTTTCCTATCAAGGCCTGCTCGAGGAACTGACCCCGTGGGCTGCGTTTGGGGATGCGATGCCTGTCGTGCCGGTGACCGGAAAAATCGTCGTGGTCGGCCAGACCGCGACCGGGTTAACCGACCTCGGGCCCAGCCCGTTGCGCCCCGAAAGCGGCAAGGTGCTCGTTCACCTTAACGCCTTGGAAAACATCCTGCGCGGCGACTACCTTGTGCGCACCGCGTTTTGGCCGGGCGTGGTCGCGATGCTGCTACTCGGCCTGCTGGCGGCCTGGCTGCTGGATCATTTCCGTACGGTGTACTTTTTCACCGTGGGCGGGCTCGTCCTGGCGCTGGGCTTGGTCTCCTGGGCGATGCTGGTGGTGGGCAATCTCATGATCCCGCTGGCCGCTCCGCTCATCGCGTTCCTCGCTCAGCAGTCGATCGTCACGTATTTAAAAATCCGCGATGAACAAGCCCAGCGCGACCGCATCCGCCGGATGTTCGGCTCCTACGTCTCGCCCGAATTGGTACGACGTATGGTCGAGACCCGCGTCGAGCCCAAGCTCGGCGGACACCAGGACGAAATCACCGCGTTTTTCAGCGACATCCAGGGGTTTTCGGCGTTCTCCGAGGTGCTTTCGCCGGTGGATCTGGTCGATTTGCTCAACGAATATCTCGGGGCGATGACCGACATTTTGCAGGACAGCGGCGGGGCGCTCGATAAGTACATTGGCGACGCGATTGTGGCCATGTTCGGCGGGCTGGTGCCGGTCGCTACGCATGCGCGGCTGGCGTGCGAATCGGCAATCAAGATGCAGATGCGTCAGGCAGAACTACGCGCGCAATGGACGGCGCAGGGCGACCGCTGGCCGGCGCTGGTGCACTCAATGCGCACCCGCATTGGGCTCAACTCAGGCCAGGTGGTGGTGGGCAACATGGGATCACGTCACCGGTTTAATTATACAATGATGGGCGACACGGTGAACTTGGCCGCACGCTGCGAAAGTGGGGCCAAAACCTTCGGCGCGTACACGGTGGCCACCGGCGCGACTGTCGAAGGCGCGCGCGCGGCGGGCTGCGAATGCGTGTTTCGCGAACTGGACCGCATCGTGGTAAAAGGCCGCACCGAGCCGGTGGTGATTTTTGAAATCGTGGCGCTGTCGCCCGTTTATCTTTCGGAGGAGGCGTTCACGTGCCTGGAGTTGTTTGCCAAGGGTCGGGCGCTGTACCTGAAGCAGGAGTGGGCCGAGGCAAAGCGCTGTTTTGATGCGGCGACGGTGAACGAGCCGCTGAAGCCGGGCCGCGACATGGGCGTGGAATCCAACCCCTCGCTGATCATGGCGGCGCGGTGCGTGAAAATGGCGGAGCACCCGCCCGGCGCGGATTGGGACGGGGTTTACCGAATGACCACCAAATGAGCGCGCCTCTACGCTTGGTTTTCGGCTGCCTGCTGGCTGGGGCGTGTGTGTCGAACGGGGGCGCGCAGGCGAAGGAGGCGGCGCCTGCTGCGACTGTGGAGTTGAACGCAAACGCGGCTGCGCCGGCGGACGCGCAAGCGGCGGCGGAACAGGCGCCCACGCTGGGCCATGTGGCCGGGCGGGTCATGCTGCGGACGTTGAACGCAAAAGGCGGGGCACGGCTGGAGTTTCCCAAAACGGGGCGGCAGCTGGCGGCAGGCGAGGTGTTGATCACGGGCGATCAGTCGTTGTTTGAACTGCGCGTGGGCGAGGCGGGCTGGTGGCGGGTGGGGCGGCGGGCGGTGGTGGTGCCGCTGGCGGGCGGAGGCGGGCGGTTGACGGCAGGCACGGCGCTGGTGCGGGTGCCCAAGGGCGCGAGCTGGCGCGTCGACGCGGCACGAGGCTCGGCTCTGCTTGCGGCGGGCCTGTGGCTGTTGCAGGCGGTGGACAACGAAGGACTGAAAATCGCCTGCGTGGACGGCCCCGCCGAGCTGTTGGCGCTGGGCGAACCCGCCGCGCCTGAGTCGGCGAACGCCAAGGCGACTGGGGTGGGCGAGGGGAGTGGGGCGACGGCTGCAACGGGGGGTACGCCGGCGCCGCTGGACCGGTTAAAACTTAACCCGGGCGAGCTGGTGTTTTTGCGCCCGGGCGGCGCGGCGTTCGGGCCGATCGTAGTGATTTATTTGGAGGAACTCATTGCGACGAGCCGGCTAATTAACGGGTTTCCTACGCCGTTGCCCGAGCTGCGCCGCCTGCAGGTTCTGGGCTTGGTGCAACGTCAGCAGCTCAAGGGCGTGACCAACGCGCTAGTGGCCGGCGCGCGCGACGATCAGGGTTTTGAGATCGCGGTGCCCAAGGCCCCGGCGAAGACCGCGGCGCCGGAGCCCGAGTCCACGACTGCGAAGGCGCCAAAATAGGCTTTCGCCGGGGCGTGGCGTGGCGCGTAATCGGGGGTATGTCTACGTTGTTTAAAACCATCGCGGTGGTCGGCTCGGGAGCGCTCGGGTTGTACTACGGCGGGCGGCTGGCGCGCGCGGGTAATGCGGTGCGTTTTCTGGCGCGTAGCGACCTGGCGGTGCTGCGCGCGCGCGGCATCGTGGTGCGCGCCCCGGACGGGCATTTTACCTTGCCCGAGGTGACCGTGGCGGCGACGCCGCAGGAAGTCGGCCCGGTTGATCTGGTGGTGATCGCGCTCAAGGCCACCGCCAACGACCAGTTAACGCGGTTGCTGCCGCCGTTGCTGCACGCCGGCACGGTGGTCTTCAATTTGCAAAACGGCCTCGGCGTCGACGAGGCTGCGGCTGCCGTGGTGGGGCCGGAGCGCACGGTGGGCGGTTTGTGTTTTGTGGGAGTTAACCGCATCGAGCCGGGCGTCGTCGAATGCAAGTTGGCCGGCCAGATTGTGGCGGGGGAGTTCACCGGTGCCTCGCAGGAACGCACCCGCGTGTTGGCTGACTTATTTGGGCGAGCCGGGGTGAAGGTGAGCGTGAACGAGTGCCTGGCCGGTGCGCGCTGGCACAAGCTGGTGTGGAACGTGCCGTTCAACGGCTTGGCGGTGGCTCGTGGTGGTATCAGCACGGCGGATATCCTGGTTTCTGCCGAGCTCACGGCCGAGGTGTGGGCGCTGATGCGTGAGGTGCAGGCGATCGCGGCGGCGCACGGGGTGGCGATCGCCGACGAATTCGTGGTCGAACAGGTCGAGCGCACCCGGCCGATGGGTGATTACAAGCCGTCGACGCTGCTCGACTTTTTGGCGGGCAAGCCGCTGGAGCTGGAGCCGATTTGGGGCGAAGCGTTGCGCCGCGCTCAAGCGAAGGGCGTGCCGGCACCGCAGCTGCAGTCGCTGTACGCGGCGCTGGCGCGTATCGGGCGCTAAAAAAGCTGGTTGGCGGTGCGGGATAAACGCAGCGAACGGGGCCCGATAGGGATACTATTTCTTCTTGGCGCGAAACTCTTTGTGTCCGGCTTCTTCCTGATCGTGGAGCTCCTTAAGGAGATCGGCAGCGACGTCGTTTTTACCGGCTTTGAGCGTGGCCGCCAGTTCATCCACGGTGGCAATGAGCTTTTTCATTTGGTCCTGATAGGCGAGTTTCGCTGCGGCCTGCTCGGCAGCGGGCAAACGGCCGACTTTGATGGGTACATGCTGGGTGGACTCGACGCAGCCCTTACGCAGTTTGGCGACTAAGGCCAGGGAGGCCTCGTTTTGCGTGGGATCGGCCACCTGCTTGCGCAGCTTTTTGAAGGCCGAGTTCATGGCGGACATTGCATCCCCAAGTTCGGAGTCTTCGCTGTCGGCTTGGGGCTGGTCGGCGGCGTGTAGAGCCACGGACGCGCCAGGAGAAACGATCGCAAGAAGGAGTGCCAGTAGACTGAGGGGAGTTTTCATGAGGTTGGTTCTGGAGATGTTTTGGAGTGGCGGGTGCAGGCAAGTTGCAAGCCCTGCTCGTGGCGGTCGAGCTGCAGGAAAACGATTTACTCCACCGGATTGGAGAGCGTGCCGATGCCCTCGATCTCCACGCTAATGGTGTCACCGGGACGCAACCACACCGGGGGGTTACGAGCAAAGCCCACACCTTCGGGAGTGCCGGTCAGGATAACGGTGCCGGCGGGCAGTGTCTTGTCGGCGCTCAGGAACACGATCAGTGCGGCGACATCGAAGATCATGTCGGCGGTGGAGGAGTCCTGCATGACCGTGCCGTTGAGCACGGAGCGGATACGCAGGGCATTGGGTGTGGTCAACTCGTCGGGGGTGACAAGGACTGGGCCGAGCGGGCAAAAGGTATCGAAACTCTTGGCGTGGCACCACTGGCTGCCGCTCCAGTCGCGTTGCCAATCGCGGGCCGACACGTCGTTGGCGCAGGTGTAACCAAGAACGTGAGACAACGCGTTCTCGCGGGTGGCGTCGCGGCAATCGCGGCCGAGCACGATGGCGTATTCGGCCTCGTAGTCGGGCTTTTCGGTGGGCTGAAGGCGCGGCAGGCGGATCGGGTCGCCGGGGTTTTG
>CANIXX010000266.1 GCA_947471115.1 Opitutaceae bacterium
GTCCTTGTCGCTTTCCTCGGTGGGGATTTCATTGTCGGTCTTGAGCATGAGCACGGCGACCTTGGTTTTAACAAACACGCCGACTTCCTTAAAATGTTTGGCGGGAATGTGCTCGAGGGCTTCACCGATGGTTTTGGCGGGCATGAGCCGACCCTTTTTCGTGGTGTTAAACTCGTAGGCGCCCTTCCAAATCCGCTCGGTGGTGGTGAGAACGCTTTCGTTTTCGGGAACCTGGAGCACCCAGCCGACGAAGTCGTTGCCCTCGGGCAGGCGTTTCTCGGGATCGGAAATGAGAATGGCGTACTGCTTCTTGAGTGCGGGTGGCTTTTCCTCGTCCACCTCGGGTTGCACCATGAGATTCATCTCTTCGACGATCTGACGAAGGAGCGCGGGCTCGAGTTCGTTTCGCTTAAGAATTTCTGCAACCTTATTGACGTCGATTTTGGCCATGGGAGATTAGATAGGTTTTACACACGAAAGAGCCCGTACCACCGAAGCGATCACAAAAATATGCCTTCCCGCCTTACTGCCCAGCGAGACGATGAAATTTTCGACGTAGTTAACTTACTCGACGAAGTAGTCGGCCAGTCCACGCGTAAAGAAGTGCATACGCAGAAGCTTCGGCATCGCTCGGTGCATGCCCTAGCTTTCGGTGCCGATGACCGGGTGTTTTTACAAAAACGCTCGATGCTCAAAGATACATCTCCTGGACGCTGGGACTCCTCATGCTCCGGCCACCTCGACAGCGGTGAAAGTTATGACGCGGCAGTAGTGCGCGAAGTGGCCGAGGAAATCGGGGTGGTGCTGGGGGCAGAGCATGCGCTGGAGCCCTTGTTCAAGTTGGACGCTAGTCCGGACACCGGTTTCGAATTCGTTTGGGTTTATTGCTTTCGCAGCGCGGGCCCCTTCGTGCTTCACCCGGCTGAGATCGAGTGCGGCGAGTGGTTTACCATCGCCGAGGTCAGCCGCGGTATCGTGGAGCGCCCCAAAGAGTTTACCCGGCCCTTTAAGTACATCTGGCCGCGCGTGATTGCGGCGATGTAATGGTTGCTGCTGGAGGAGAATGGGAATCATGCGGAATCGAGCCGGATCGATGCCGTCTCCCAGCTGTCCAGGCGGTTGCTAATCCCTTTAAATCGACCCGCTTTCTAAAAACGACCAGAGTCGCACGTCCCTGTCCGCCTCAGTTCGGCTGAGGTGCACCAATGCCAGAAGCAAAGCCTCACTCGTCATTTAACGGTCATCACATATTCGCCATCCCAGTCAGCAGGCGGCGGAGAAACTTGATACCGTTGAACGATTTCAATGTAGATAAGTGAGGGGTTACTGCTGACGCCCACAGTGATGCCGGGTTGATTGGGTTCCAGTGATGCGCTTTGGCGGAACAGCTCCAGCGCATTAGTCCAATTGCGTTCATAGTGTAACGCCAAAGCTTGTTCAAATAGACGCAGGCATCCTCGCGTTTTTTCGGAGATGTTTTCCTTGAGGCCGACGATTTCAAAAATTGGAACGGCCGTGGAGCGGCCTTTGACCACGATGCGGCCGAGTGCGCGGAAAACGACCCGGTCGCCACCATGGGCTTCGCAGGCGTTTTTGGTGGCATCCGTACACATTGAATATACACCCCAACTTTTAGCGCCGGACTCCATGCGGGCAGCCAGGTTCACATTGTCGCCCATCATCGTGTAATTGAACCGCGTCGTACTGCCCATATTCCCGACAATTACTGGCCCGCTATTGAGCCCGATTCGCGATTGCATTTCGAGAACGATCTGGGGCCATGTGTGCCCGTGAGATTTCCATATTTCACGGAGCTCAAGTAACTTGAGGTGGATTCGCTGGCTGGCAACGCAGGCGCGCAGGGCATGGTCAGGAAGCGGCAGCGGAGCTCCAAACATGGCGACCACGGCATCACCAATATATTTATCCAGTGTGCCGCCTTCTTCTTGGATTATATTGGTACAAGCGCTGAGGTATTCATTCATTAAAACCACAAGCTGGGCCGGCGAGAGTTTTTCTGAAAAACCGGAGAAGCCCTGAATGTCGGAAAAATACGCGGTGATTTCCTCCTGGTGGCCGCCCAGTTCGGGCGATTGACCTGAGTTGATCATACGCTTGACCAGTTCAGGGGAAACATAGGTGCCGAACATGCCTTTTATACGTTGGGCGGCGCGCTGCTCATTAAGTAATTGGCGAACAATCATAAAAACCTGCAAACTACCAAATCCAACCAGGGGCCAAATCAGGGGGAGCCAGATGCTCCACAAGGTCCAGCAGGCGAAACCGATCGAAAAATAGATGGCCGGTACGCCAAGGGCAAAAACAGCTTTGCGCTTCAGCGATTTTTTGGATAATAAAAGCAGTCCGCTTAACCCCACGGCAAACGTTACGATCAGCACCTTCCAGTTGGCTATATAGATCGCGTAGTCCTCGTTGAGGATGTTATCAATGACGTTAGCGTGCACCAGGACCAGGGGGGTCTCGGCGCCGTAAGGGGTGACGCCCATATCGCTTAGTCCTGTAGCAATCTGCCCCACAATCAGGATTTTATCTCTTACCTCTGGAAGATCGGGAAACGGGGATTTAGCGACAAAATTTTGATGATAGCTTTCTGTTATATCATAATAGGGGAATACGTTTCCCGCGTTTTTTGCACCTTCGAGCGCATAACGATAGTTAATCCCGTACTGGCCAGAGTGATTGATCGGAATACGACGCCGAAAACTTTTCCCCTCTAAATAAATCGCTTCACCCAATACGACGCGTACCTCGGCGGGTGCGACATTACCAAAAAGCATCAGGGCCTGAAGGGATAAGCTCGGGTAAACTTTTCCGTCAATACGCTGGAGCATGGGAGCGGAGCGCCGTACGCCATCATGGCCTGGAGGTGTATCTGCATAAGCGGTTAGTCCGGCTTTTTGTAATCCGAGAATGGGGCGCACGCCAAATGCCGAGGTGGGTAAACGGCTTTGCTCACCCTGGATGTTGGTAATGGGGAGATTGGATGCGGGAATCGGCGGTGGCTGCTGGGGATCGTCGCTGCTGGTGTAGCCCGCAAAAACAACCCGCTTTTGCAGTTTGTGTGCGCCAGCTTGTATGATCAGGTCGCTTTTAAAATCAGCGGACTTCTCGGTAAATAGAATGTCCCACACGAGCGCAGAGGGTTTTCCGTGGGAGATACTCTCCATAAAGCGTCCGTGAATCTGCCGATCCCACGTCCAGCGGCCGTACGCATTGTCTTCGATACTGCTATCATCGATACCAATTATGACCACTCTTGCGTCGGCTGGTTGTTGATAGCGCACCCGGTATTGGGTAATGAGATCGAGAGGAACGTTTTCCAGTCGTTGCATCCACGGGGTGGAGCCTAATGCGTAGGCCAAGCCAATACACAAAACAGTGGGCTGTAAGTAGTATTTAAGGATGCCTTTGATGCGTTGGTCCATGAATGCAGTGAGGGTTAGTGATTAAATTGCGTTGGCAACGCATAAGAAGGGATACAATCGTAGCGTTCCTGTTTCGGTAGGTATAAAAAAGGCGGCTCTTTTTAGAGCCGCCTTTTTTTGTCTGAACCGCTTACTTTGCGGCTGTCGCTTTCTCAGCGTAGATTTCTTGGGCTTTTAGCGGAATGCTGTCTGTTGCGGCGAAAATCGCCATCAGTGCCGCCACCGTGCCGCCGGCGAGGATCAACCCGATAAAGAATAGGATCGTGCAGAAAAGTTTATCCCATTTCAGGTGCATGAAGACGAAGATCACCAGCATGAATTTCACCACTGATAGGATGACAAGACTGCTGACAATCAGCCATTTAACCAACGGAAGGTAGATCAACACGATCTCCACGCCGGTGATGACGGCGAGAATCATGGCGAGCTGAACAAAAATGTGAAACTTGCTGGTTTCGGTATGACCGTGGTCAGCCGAAACGGAGGAGTGGGTGGGGACGCTCATGGGCAAATTAATCAAAGGTATTCGAGCAAGTAGACGACGGTGAAGATCACGATCCAAACGATATCAACAAAGTGCCAATAAAGCCCCATGGACTCCACATCGACCGCATTGGCCTCGCCAAATTCGACGGCCTTGCCGGGGCGAGCCAATACAACCAGTGCAATCAAACCCACTGCGGTGGCAATGAGTGCAGGCAGTTCGTGGCTCAAGAGAGTCGAGAAAGCCTCGGCGGTGGCACCGTGGTCCTGGATTGCGTGCACACCGCCCAGCAGCGCTTTGATTGAAGCCACCGTTACGACCGTGAAAACAAGCAGGTGAATGATGGATTTGAGAATCCACGGGCTACCGTCGGCCGGTTTGAACGTACGAATATACATCAGGACCAGCCATAATACACCGATGGCGACGTGGCAGCCGTGGGTGCCGGTTAATGTATAGAAGGTGGAGCCAAACA
>CANIXX010000267.1 GCA_947471115.1 Opitutaceae bacterium
AAATTGGCGAACTCGCCGCGGTCAAACACGTGTTCGTCACCGTCGAACTTCGCCGTGAGCGTGCCGGCCTCGGTGTCGACGGCGACGATCGCGCCAATGTCGCCGTTGAACAGGCTCTTGTCGTAGTTGTTTTTGAGTTGGATGACCTTGTCGCCGGGACGGTATTCGCCGTGCGGGCCGCGCAGGCCTTTGGCGTGGGGATTGAGCGCGGCCTGGAGCTGAACGTTGAGGTTGCTTACCCCGGCGACGCCTTTGTGCATGGGCGCGAGAATCTGCACGTCGCCAATGGGTTTAAACCACGGGTAGTGCGCGGGGATGAACTCGGTGCACAACTGGATGGTTTTGCGCACGCAGTCCTCGGCCGACTCGGCGACGATGAACGTGAGATCGCTCCAGGCCTGTGCGGCGGCCACTTCGTTAACCGAGGGCGGCAGGCCGGGTTCGCCGGCGTTGATCGCGTGGGCGGTGGTGACGATCTGGCTCTGGCCTTTTTGCCGATAGATGACGTTGAGGCGGGTGACCGGCACCTGCTGCGTGGCGATGAGATCCTTGAGGACGTTGCCCGCGCCAACCGAGGGCAACTGATCAATGTCGCCCACGAGCAGCAGGTGGGCGCGCGAGGGCACGGCCTGCAGCAGGGCGGCGGCGAGGCGGGTGTCGAGCATCGAGGCTTCGTCAACGATGAGGAAATCCGTGGCGAGGGGTTGGTGTTCGTTGGTGACGAAGCCGCCCTTGGCCGGATCGAACTTGAGCAGGCGGTGGATGGTGGAAGCGAAGCCGCCGGTGGTTTCGGCCAGTCGCTGGGCGGCGCGGCCGGTGGGCGCGGCGAGGTGCACGCGCACCTTCTTGGCTTTGAGGATTTCTACCAGCGCGCGAAGTATGGTAGTTTTCCCAGTCCCGGGCCCACCGGTGAGAACTGAGAACTTGGATACGAGCGCGTTCTTGAGGCCGACGCGTTGCTGTTCGGCGAAGTCGAAACCGGCTTTTTTCTCGGCCCATTCGACGGCGGCGTCGGCTTTGATCGGCGGGAGTCCGCTGCCGACTTTGCCCAAGCGAAAGACGGTGGCGGCGATCTTTTGCTCGGCGCGGTCGTTGACGGGTAATTGCAGCAGCGCGGAACCGGGCAGCGGGTTGTCTACGCCGGCCGGAGCGTGGCTCACCAACTGGCGGGCGTCGACCAGGGCCACAAGGCGGGCTTCGATGAAGCGGGATTCAGTTTCCAGAAGCGGGACGGCGTAGTCGACCAAGTTGGCCTCCAAGAGCGCGGTGTGGCCCTCTTCTTGGAGCGTCTCCATCGCGTAAAGCAGGCCGGCGTCGAGGCGCGGCGGGGCATCGTTAGCGTAGCCGAGGTTGATGGCGATGCGGTCGGCGGTTTTGAAGCCGATGCCGTCGATCTCGCGGGCAACGCGGTAGGGTTCGGTGGTGAGTACGCGTTTGGCCTCGGTGCCGTATTTGTTAATCAACTTCACGCACTGGCCGGTGGTGACGCCGTAGGTTTGCAGGAAAATGTAGAGCTCGCGGAAGGCGCGTTGGTCGTCCCAGGCCTTCTTGATGGCGGTGGCGCGTTTTTTACCGATGCCGGGAACGTCGCGCAGTTTACCCGATTCCTGGCTGAGAACGTGGAAGGTGGCGGTGCCGAAGGCGTCGACGATCTTGTTGGCGTAGGCCCTCCCGATGCCCTCGACCAAGCCGCTGCCCAAGTATTTGCGGATACCGTAGACGCTCGACGGCAGTTCGGAGCGGAAGGTCTCGATTTTAAATTGGTCGCCGTGCTGGGCGTGTTTGGTCCAGGTGCCGCGCAAGTGAAGGGTTTCGCCGCACTGCACGCCGGGCAGCGCGCCGGTGATGGTGACCTTGGCGTCCTTGCCCTCGGCGGAGTCGGGGCGGAAGTCCGCGATCGTGTAGTGGTTCTCCTCGTTGAAGAAGATAATGCGTTCAAGAACGCCGGTCAGGGTGTCGGAATTGGCGGGAGCGGAGGCCACGTGGGGCGAAGAAGAACACCGCTTCCGCCGAAAAATCAAACGCTGGCGCAGGGGAGGGAATAATCTCAGCGGCGAATGCGGAAACGGAATTTAAACGCAAAGTTCGCAAAGACCGCAAAGGGCCTCCCCTGTGCACGCTTGTCCTTGGCGATTTTAGCTTAACCACACTGCGTCATCACATCGGCGAATTACCCGACGGGAAGGCATTTGCTCCGACATCAGTGAATATGAGTGCCCATCAGTGGTTAACCCGGCTCGAACTCCGATTTCGGTGCTGCCGGTACAGTTCGGATTCAACAATCCGAATCTCTGAGTTTTAACCACTGATGGGCACTGATATTCACTGATACAACCCTCCGCGTGGGGCATGGCTAGAGTCCGACTGGTTTCGTGTTAATGACAGGTCGGGAGTTGGTTGCCCGCTCCCCGCTCACACTGCCCGCGAATGGTAGGCGGCGGTGCCGGTCTTGAGGTGGGCGTCGAAGCGCGCCGCCACCACGCGCACAAAGGGCTGCCCTGTGTCCGTCACCGTCAGGCCGTCCTCCGTGCGTTCGACGATGCCGTCGGCCTCCAGATCGACCAGCGAGGCCAGCTCGTTTGCATACGCTTCTTTCACCTCCACGCCGAGTTCGGCGGACAGCGCGGCGAAATCCAGCCGGCGCTCGCACATGATGGCCATGATAATGGTCTTCCGCCGACGGTCCTCGTCGCTGAGGAGCCAACCGCGGGTGATCGGCAGTTCGCCCTTGGCTAACCGGGTGCGGTACGTCGCCAAGTTTTTGTCGTTTTGGCGGTAACCGTGCGGCGTCGTCGAAATCGCCGAGATGCCAAAACCGTAAAGCGACGCACCCGCCCGCGTGCTGTAGCCTTGGAAATTGCGGTGCAGCGCCTGTTCGCGCAACGCCACCGCCAGCTCGTCGTCGGGCCGAGCGTAGTGGTCCATACCGACTTCGACGAAACCGGCGGCCAGCAGCCGCTCCTTGGCGAGCACCTGCATGCGCAGTTTTTCATCCGCGCTGGGCAGCGTGCCTTGTTGGTCAAAAATGCGCTGCGAGGGCTTTAGGCCTGGCACGTGGGCGTAGCTGAAAACCGACAGGCGGTTGGGTGCGAGCCCGAGCACGTCGTCGATCGTGCGAGCAAAGGTCGACACGGTCTGTTTGGGCAGGCCGGTGATCAGGTCGATGTTGATCGAGGTGAAGCCGGCGTTGCGCAGTAACGTGACTGCGCGTTCGTTGAGCGCAGGCGGTTGCACCCGGTGGATGGCCAACTGCACGGCCGGATCGGTGTCTTGAACGCCCAGCGAGGCGCGGCGCGCACCGAGCTCGTAGAGTGCGGCGACTTGATCGGGCTCAAGGTGGCGGGGGTCGATTTCCACCGAAATTTCGGCATCGGCGGTGAACCGGAAGGCGTCATGGAAAAGTTGCCCGAGTCGGCGCAACTGGCTCGCGGTTAAGAAGGTTGGTGTGCCCCCGCCGAGGTGGAGTTGGGTCACGGTGCGAGCTGGGTCGATGTAGGGCGTGGTCAGGGCGATTTCTTTGGCGAGGTCGTCAAGGTAGGTGTCGGCCGAATCCTGGCGGCTGGTGACCAAGTTGGTGCAGCCGCAGAACCAGCACCGGCTTTGGCAAAACGGGAGGTGGACATAAAGGGAAAGCGGGCCTGCGCCAGGCTGGTTATCTAGTTTGAGCTGCGTCTCGGGATCAAAGGCGGCGAGGTTTTCGGTAAAATGATTGGCCGTCGGGTACGAGGTGTAACGCGGCACCGGCCCCGAGTATTTCCGCAGGAGTTCAATTCCGCAGGAAGGCGTCGGCACATAACAGGGAGCGGGGAACATTGATGTTGCCATGGTAGAAGGCGCTCACTGTGCCCGAAACCCGCAGCCTCCGCTCGGCGGGGGTTGCCAACGCCTGCGCAGTTCTTGGCGGTAGGTCGATGAACTCGGAGCGTTTTTTGAGGACGGGAGCCCAATGATCGAGATTCCGAGCCAGCCCACACGGAGGTGGGCCCTCCCTCGACCCCCGGAGGGACGACCTCCGTGTCGTCCTTGTTCGACTGACCAAGTAGCTCAAAGCCGACAAATTAGCAGCTCGCGCTCGAAGATCATCTCTTTGGGTAAATGCGCGTGCAGGTCGATGAACAGCTCCTCGTGGCCGATCACCTCGGCTCGCCACGCGGCGCGGTCGATTACTTGCAGTGCATCAAATTTTTCCGCCGTGAAGTCGCTGCCAGTCCAATCGATGTCCTCAAAGCGCGGCTGCCAGCCGACCGGCGTCTCGCGGGCACAGGCCCGTCCGCGCGAGCGCTCCACGATCCATTTAAGAATGCGCATGTTGTCGCTGAATCCGGGCCACAGGAACGCGCCGTCGGCTCCCTTGCGGAACCAGTTCACGCTGAAAATGCGCGGGGTCTCGCTGAGGTT
>CANIXX010000268.1 GCA_947471115.1 Opitutaceae bacterium
CACGCGCTGGTCGAAATTTATGCCGGCGAGCGCTTCATTCGCGTGCTTCCGTTTGGCGACGAAGGCGTGCTCGATAGCGGCTTTTTTGATGTCCAGGCCAACAACGGCACCAATCGCTGTGATCTGGCGGTGTTCGGCCACGCCGACCAAGCCGTGGTCATGGCGCGCTTGGACAACCTAGGCAAAGGTGCCTCGGGCGCGGCCATCCAGTGCATGAACCTGCACCTCGGCCTCGACGAAGGCACGGGGCTCGAGTCCTGAGTACAGCGACGCTCTTATAGCGTAGGTTTGAAAATCAGTTCAATTGGCCGGGGACGGCTAACGTTACACCTTCAATCGGCCAAGGACGGTCAACGCTACAGGGATCACGAAAATGTGTTGGCCGTCCCTGGCCAATGCTGAATATCAGGCTCAGAGCCCACGGCGCTGGAGTTCGGCCTCCAATTGGCGCATGAAATCCTGCGCGTCGGTTGGGGTGGGGCGGTAGCCGGTTTTGCTGATCTCGGTGAAACCGGGGCGACCTTGGTGGTCGATGATCCACTTGCCCGTTACCCCGTCGCTAAAAGTCACTTTGCCGCTGGCCAAGGCGTTGGGTAGCAGAGTGATCTTGTCGACATCCACCGTCACGCCGCCACCGGCCGGCGGCACTGCGCCCTCGGCGAAGTCATCCTCGGCGGGCAGGCCTGCTTCAGGGCTCGGCGTGGGCGCGGCGGCGGGCGCAGGCTGGGTTTTGCTCAGGTCGTTGGCGTCGGTCTTTTTCGGGGCGTCTTTGAGCTGGAGATCGAGGTCGTCGACCAAAAAGCGTACATCCATGTACGTGAGCGCGATACTGAAGTGTTCGCGGAGCTTTTTTTGGATCTCGGAGAGGTTGTCGCCGGCGGTAACCCAGCTGGCAACGGTGGTGGTTTGTTCGGGGGTGAGGCTCATAACGTTTAACGAATTAATCACGGATTAGATGAATGACCATGGATTTTTCAATCCGTGTTCTACTCTTTCGAGTGAGGGGCGCGCGGAGGGGCGGGTTGCAGTTACGATCCCCCCGGAGGGACGACCTCCGTGTCGTCCGCGCTACTTTTTGCCGCAGCCCCCGAGCCTACGCTCAGCGGCTGAGTTGGTTGCGGAGGAACTCGATGGCCCCACGCGCGGTGGTGTCTTGCTCCATCATGTTGTCCACCGACTTGCAGGCGTGGATCACGGTGCCGTGGTCGCGACCACCGAAGGCGTCGCCGATATCCTGCAGCGAGTGTTTGGTGAGGGTGCGGCTCAAGTACATCGCGATCTGGCGGGGGATAGCGATGTTGTTGGGGCGGCGCTTGCTGGTCATGTCGCTGTGGCGGATCTGGTAGTGATCGGCCACGCGTTTCTGGATGATCTCGATGGTCAGCTGGTTCTGTGCCTGCTCCATGAGTACGTCCTGCAGCAGCATCTCGGTGGCGGGCAGGTCGATGGTCTTTCCCGTGAGGCTGGCGTAGCTGGCGACCTTGATCAGGGCACCTTCCAGTCGGCGGATGTTTTTGGAAATGTGGAGGGCGACGAAATTCGCGACGTTGGCCGGGATGTCGAACTTGAGGGTCGCCGCCTTGGTGCGGAGGATCGCCAAGCGGGTCTCGAAGTCGGGCGCCTGGATGTCGGCGGGCAGTCCCCATTCGAAGCGCGAAACCAAGCGGGATTCGAGTTTCTGAATGTCTGCGGCGCGGCGGTCGCTCGACAGGATGATCTGCTTACCCGACTCAAAGAGGTCGTTAAACGTGTGGAAAAACTCCTCTTGGATGCGCTCCTTGCCGGCAAGGAACTGGACGTCGTCGATGAGCAACACGTCGACGCTGCGGTAGCGCTGGCGGAACTTGGTTAACGAGTTCTCCTGCAAAGCCTGAATGAAGTCGTTGGTGAACTTTTCGGTGGACAGGTAGGCGACCTTGGCATCGGGCTTGGCGCGCAAAATCGCGTGGCCGATGGCGTGCATGAGGTGGGTTTTGCCCAAACCGGTGTCGCCGTAGAGGAAGAGCGGGTTGTAGGCCTGCGCGGGGGACTGGGCCACGGCCATGGCGGCGGCGTGTGCCATCTGGCAGTTAGAGCCGACCACGAAGGTCTCGAAGGTGTTGCGCGGGTTGAGTGAGCCGATGTAGGCGCCGCTGCCGCGTTCATCGTAACGGGCTGTGCGTTTGGCGGCGGAGGGCTTGGCGCGGTGCGGGGTGGCGGTTTCGATGGTGGCGCTGGGGGAATCGGCGGCCGCAGTGGATTTCTTTAACTTGACGCTAATCGCCCGTCCGGCGGCCAGACGCAGGCGTTGCACGATTAGGTCCAGGTAGTTGTCGTTGATCCAGATTACGGCGAAATCATTGGGCACGCCGAGGGTCAGGGCGTCCTCTGTGGCTTCGAGGCAGGTAATCGGCTCGAACCAGAGTTGGTAAACATCCTCAGGAAAGAGTCCTTTGAAATCGCTTTTGACGATTTCCCAAAGGGACGTGGAGATGGTTACAGGAGGCATGAAAGTGAGGGCGGAAATGGGCTGAACTGAAAATTATTCACACGTAGCGCCGAGTGGTGGTTAGAGGGCACGTCGTCGGGATCAAAACTGGTCGCAACGTTGGAGGGCAAAAAGGGGGCGCGCCATCGTTAATGTGGGTTAAGCGGCAGGTTTAAATTAAGTGCCTGTTAGCTAGCGTGATGGATGCTTTTATGGAGGCGGTGCGGCAAGCGGATCGGACGAAGACGTATCAAAGAGCCACCGGAGCGATCCGGTTGAATAAGCGGGGGGGGGAATAACGGGTAAGGGTCGGGCGGATTCAAGCGCAAGTTTCTACCAAGTTATTCACAATCGGAATGCGGATAAGTTTTTCGGTTTTTGGGGTTGCCAAGATGGTAGGGTTTGACCCCACACGGTAGCGCCTAGGGCGGGTAACGTTAACGCCCGGCCGCGTGCTTGCCTCGTGGGGCGGAGCAGGGCTTACTCCGACCATGACCGATGACCTTTTCCTGGAGGACATGGAACGGCGGGCTTTTCGGTATTTTTTCGATACGGCGCATCCGCACACCGGATTGATTCCCGACCGGGCCCGGGCCGACGGCTCCAAGCCAGGGGAAATGGCCAGCATCGCCGCCGTCGGCTTTGGCCTCACTGCACTGGTGATCGGCGCGGAGCGCGGGTGGGAGTCGCACGCCGAGTGCCGCGCCTGCGCCGAACGCGTGCTGCGCACCCTGTGGCGCGACGTGCCCCACGAGCGCGGTTTCTTTTTTCATTTTGTTGATATGCGTACCTGTGCAAGGGCATGGAATTGCGAGGCTTCCAGTATTGATACGGCGCTCGCGGTATTCGGCGCCCTGTCGGCCGGGCGATACTTCGGCGGCGCGGTGGCCGACCTAGCTCAAGCAATCGAGGCTCGGGTCGATTGGCCCTGGTTGGTGGATGACGATGGGCGTATCCGCCACGGTTGGACGCCGGAGCACGGGCTCATGCCTTGCACCTGGGACCAGTATTCGGAGCATTACGGGATGACTTGGTTTGCCGTGCACGGCGCGACCCGTCGTGCCCCTGTCTCGACCTGGACCGCCTGGCGGCGCGAGCCGTGGGTGGACTATGCCGGCGAGCGCTTCTTGCAGCACCCTCCGCTCTTCGTGCACCAGTTCCCTCAGGCGTGGATGGATTGGCGCAGCTACACCGACCCGGTCAGCGGGCTTAACTTTTTTGCCAACGCCTGTGCGGCCACGCGTGCTCAAAAGCAATTTTGTCTCGACCTCCGGGCGCGGTTTCCCAGTTACGAAGAAAACGTTTGGGGGCTCACGTCATCGGACGGAGCAGCCGGTTACATCGATTGGGGTGGGCCGGCGGTGCGTGCCGGAGAGGTGGATACGCGTATCGACGGTACGGTGGTGCCCTGCGCGGCGGCGGGTTCTTTGCCCTTTGTGCCGGGCGAGTGTTTGGCGGTCCTGCGAGAGCTGCACACCCGCTGGGGCGACAAAATCTATGGGCTCTACGGTTTTGCCGACGCGTTTAACCCTCAAACCGGTTGGGTCGGCACCGACGTGATCGGGATCGATCAAGGCATCACGTTGCTGATGGCTGAAAACCTCCGTACGGGCTTGGTCTGGCGCCTGATGGAGCCGTGGCGCCCGCAGTGAGCCGCTGCTGCGTTTTTTTAACGGTGAAGTGGGGTTAAGGCTGTTGGCCGCTTGGTGCGCTTCCCAGGTAGCGCTCCAGCGTACGGCTGTGCGGGTTTCAAGCACGGCGTAATACAAACTAGCATACAAATTGAGGTTTACCCGGCCACCTTGAGCGTGAGCTCACGGTGTTTGCCAAAAGGTATTCGATCCCCTGGGAACCAGCTTAATTAAGCTCATCTTAAGCGAGAATG
>CANIXX010000269.1 GCA_947471115.1 Opitutaceae bacterium
ATCTCCAAACAAGGTAGCCAGCGTATCGCCAACGATAATCTCGATACGATCCCCGGCTGCAACTGACCACCCAGAGGTCGTCAAATCAGTGGTTTGTGATGAATTATCCGTAGTATCCAGCGTGATGCTATTGGTGGTATTCGCTTTCACCAAGATCGTCCGGCCTGCCTGTGCGCCGGTCGCGATCCGTGCGAAAAATGGACTGCCGACAGCTGCCAGGTTGGTTGCGGTGAACGGAGTGCCCGCAAATGTGATGGTATTCGCGGTGAGGGAGGCGACCGGCCCCGTAAAGACCGACGGATTGGTCAACGGAATCGAAATATAGGTAGTTACTGAGCTGGTCGTCGCGGGGAAGCTGTAAGTCATCGCCCCGACCGGAACGGTGGTGACGGAGGTTTGAGCGGAGGCGAGGGAGGCAAAACCGAGGGTGGCGCACAGGGCGGTCAAGCGGGCGAAGCGGAACTTGAGGGTGGAGTTCATACAGGATTTTGGATTAGAATGTAGGCCCGTTGTAGAAAAAACCGTCGTCACTGACTCAGCTTTCTGGGGGCCTCTTAACTTAAAACGGGGTTTAAAAACTCGGGAGAAAAGTAGACTAGGGGTAGGGTTACTGAGTACAAAAATACGCGAGATGCCTTGGTCGTCCAGCCCGGAAGGGTAAAATCTGAGTAAAACTCCTCAGGCACCTTCTAGGGCGAAGTGCCCTGAGAATTGGCTGACCGGAGGTAACGCGGTACGCTTAAAGAGTCGGATAAAACCAATGCAGTTTAACCGAGAAAAGATAAAAATAACAAGCGCTTGCTATATTAACTACTTACGTTCTTTATTGGCTAAGGATCGAGGTGCTCGATGATTTCGGATTCAAAACGTTACCCACTGATGCGCACTGATAAAACCGTAGCGTTGTTGATCGATCAAGTTGGTGCTTTTTTGGATTTTATCAGTGGTAATCAGTGCCCATCAGTAGTTAACCGGTTCGATGCCTTTGATATTGTGTCATTTGGTGATTTTTGTGGCCAATGGATCGATGGCTGGTCCGGACTTTGGAATTCAGTCTGATACCATCTAGCCATTAATGTTAGCACGTCAGTAGTGGTCCATCACCCAACCTAAAAAAAACGGATTTTTAACCACTAATGAACACTAAGATACACTAACCCAGAAGCGGTGAATCCCTTGTTTTTATCAACGGCAATTAGTGGTCATTAGTGGCTAAAACGGTTCGTTTGTATTTCATTGAACGCAAACCGGCCCACATCTGATTAATGCGCAAGGAGTCCCGTTCGTTAGTAGTGCCGATGCACAAGCCCATCAAGCCCGGTACGCTCGCCGGTTTGATCGACCAGGCTGGGGTGTGCGTCGAGACATTTTGTGCAGAGTTATAGACCGGCGGGCACTCTTTAGTGAATCATAGAAGCGGCATGCTCCGCCCTGGTTTGGCCTCCCCCGCCCTGCCTTACGGCAGCACGGTCGTCACCTTCACCCGCATAAAGGCCCGAGGCACCGCGCCCGACCCGCTCAGCGGCAGGTTGCCTTTCACCGTAACCGTTTGCACTCCATTGCCCTGGTCCTGGGTCGCCGTCGTGTTCGCCAAAAGATCAACCGCCAGCCAGTCCTTCAAATTGGCCGTCTCCTGCACCTGATAACTCAGGCCCGTTTGCCCGCCACCCTGCTTCGGGAAAGTCAGCGCCAGGAACCGCACCCCGTCCACCACGGCCGTGCCAATCGTTTGCGGGTTGGCATTCGCCACGTTCGGCGCCGTGCCCAAGGCGTATTCCAACAAATTCGGCAGCCCGTCGCCGTCGGCATCACCGAGCTGGTTGTTGTCCAACAAATTAAGGCCATACGCCGCCTCCCAGCTGTCGGGAATACCGTCGGCGTTGTTATCGACGAAACCAAAGCTGCTCACCGTCAGCTTGCCGTTGTCCTGCGTGAGGATGTTGGCCCCGCCCTCCAAATCGATGACCCCACTCGCGTCGCAAAGCGAAAACTCTGCCACCGCCAGATCGCTTAACGAGGCGTCGGCCGCACCTTCGTTGACCACGAAGTTCACGACCGCCAGCCGCCCTGCGCCCGCCGCCAACACCTCTGAACGGGTGAACATCAGGGTAGCCACGCCGTTCTCCACCGACTGAATGAGGGTGAAATTCTCCCCAAGACTGCCGGAGGCGATCGACGCCACCGAAAGCAGCGCCGGATCGAAGTTAATCTTCACCGTGATGCCGGCCAGACCCGCCGCGTTATCTAACGTCAGCGGAACAGGCACGGTTGCCCCCGGTTTGCCCTGGTAGGCGGGCAAACTCAGGTGGTAACTCGCCGCTTGCGCTGGTCCGACGCCGAGCCCCGCGCCGAGGAGGATAACTGCCAGCGCGAACACGCCCGGATTGAAGGTGCGGAGGAGGGTTTTCATTCGGTGTTCTGCTTCCCCTCTTTTTGCCGGCGTAGCAGGATAACGTCGTTTTGGTCGAGCTTGTCGTCGGCGTTCATGTCGCCCGCTTCTAGCTCCTGGTCGGTTGGCTTCTGGTCTTTCTTCGTCACCCATTCGCTCAGCTTGGCCACGTCATCGTCGTCGGTTTTGCCATCGCCGTTCACGTCGCCCGGTTCGGGGCTGACGTCGAGGGTGGGTTTAGTGGTGGCTGGGAGTTCGACCTCGATGGCGTTGCCCTCGGTGTCGTTAACCGTGACCCCACTCAACTCCAGTTGGTGACTGGCGTTGGCCGGCGCGGTGTCGCTGATCTTGAATTCAACCTCGAGCAAAAGCCCTTGCCCCGAGCCGAGTTCACCCGCCGTGGTCTGAATGTGCAAATCGCCGTCCGCCGTCGCGCTGTCGTCGACCACGGTGAGATTTTTGGCCAGCGCGGATTTTTTAACCGTCTTCTCGCCCGCCTCCACACGGCTGATCGGGGTGAGCACGTTTTTATTGTAGCGCAGGTGGAAGGCCATGTCGGAGCCGCGCAGTTCGTGGGTGCTTTCGATGGCGATTTGGACGCGCAGGCGTTTGCGGCCGTGCTCATGTTTGGGGTGAATCCTGACCATGAACTTGCCTGGCGAGCGGCTGACGGTGGCCGAGGCAGGGCTTTCCACCAGCTTGGGCACGCTGTTACCGGGCAGGTAAGTGGCGGAGACGCTGGTCACGTAGTAGGAATAGCTGGTGCCGCGTGTGAGCTGCCTGTCGCGGTAGCGGTTAACCGGCAACGGGGCGGCCAGCAACTTAGTGAACTCGGTCTCGGCGTCGGTGCGCCGGTAGATTGAATAACCGCGAATGCGCGACTGCTGATTGGGATCCCAACGGAGCATCAGTGACCGCCCGCCGCGTCTCACGACGAGGCTGGTCGGCGAGCCAATGCGGGGATCGCGCAGCGCTACCAGTCCACCCTGGGCGGTGCCACCGAGAGCGTCGATGTTGCCGTCGCCGTTCAGGTCCACCAAGGCGACGGTCAGCCCCTCGGCAAAGCCCGCGCCGGTGCCGGCCCAGACTTTGCTCTTTAACAGGTAGGTCGAACCGGTGCGGTGGAACTCCCACAAATGGCCGGTGTTATCCGCGACCACGACATCGGGAAGACCGTCGCCGTCGAGGTCGCCGATGGACAACCCGGTGGCGTCCGGCACGAGGCTGGTTAGCCAGTTGTCCACCGGAGTGCCGCTGAAAGGCGCTGCGGGGTTGCCGGTATTGAGGTAGGCGCGCACCGAACCGTCGGCCAACCAGACCAGCAGATCAGGACGGCCGTCGGCGTTGACGTCACCGAGGGCGGGGATCGCGGCGGTGCTGCCGGTGGCGAGGGTAAACGCCACCGTGGCCGGTTGGCCGGAGGCGAAGGTCCCGGCGGCGAGGAAGCCGCGCAAGCTGCCGGTTTGCCCGCCGAGCACGAGGTCGGCGCGGCCATCGCCCGACCAGTCGCCGATGGCGAGTACGGGGTGGGTGACGCTGGCGCAGATGGCGGCGAAATTCGCGAAGGCCAAGTTGGCGGCGAGGTTGAAGCTGGGGGCCGCCGCCGAGCCGGTGTTTTCAAGCACCCAGAGGGCGTTACTCGAAACCACGAACAGATCGGTGGTGCCGTCGCCATTCCAGTCGCCGACGGCGGGGGCGGCGTGGGGTCCGAAGTTCCAACCAGTGACGAAGTGCGGGTTGGGGGAAAACACCGCGTTTAACGTCCCGCCGACCTGAACTTGGCCGAGAGTGTCAAAGAGCTGCAAGTTAACCACCGTCAGTGCCGAATCGGCGTAGCTGACGCCGCCGGCCTAGCTGGTCTCGGCGAAGAGCGGATTGGTGCCGGCGAGGTAAGCCGCC
>CANIXX010000270.1 GCA_947471115.1 Opitutaceae bacterium
AACGTAAGTTGCTTATATGAGGGATCAATGTGCGAAATAACGGCAGTAATCGGCCTTCAATCGCAGGGTGAAGGAGAAGAGCGGCTTCGGTTTGAGTGTGCGGAAGCCGCGGTGGCGGTGACGGCCGTCACCGATCGACTCACGCTCTATAAAGGAGCAGCGCAGAGTTTTTGGACCACTTCCGTCAACCGCTCGCTGTCTTTGCTGCTGTCGTATTGGGTCACTCCGTTGCGATCGAGAACGAAAAATCTTGGGATGGAATGGACATGAAACCGGCGAGCCACTTCATTTTTCCACCCTTTCCCATCAAAATACTGCGGCCAAGTGATCCCCTCCTTCTTTAAGTACTTGTTCACCGCAGCCAGATTATCGTCCAAGCTGATTCCAATGACTTCTAATCCGCTATCCTTGTAGGTCTCATAGGCTTTCTTGACTTCTGGCATCGCCGCCATGCAAGGCCCGCACCAAGTGGCCCAGAAATCAATAAGCACAACCTTGCCCTTAAGTGTGGAGACATCCACTTCGAGTCCATCAATGCTTTTAAATTTCAGTTCGGGGAATGGCTTCCCAATGACCGCCACAGGCTCTTTTCCGGGCTCGTACCCCTCCCATTGATATTGGGCATCCACCTCCAGATTGAGAATCTCTTTACCGATTTTTTTTTTCCTCCAGCACCTCCTTCATGGAAACGACAATCTTATGGGCTTTAGCCGGGCTGCTGCTGCCAAAAAAACGGATAATCCCCCCTTCCTCCCCTAGAATTCTCGACGGCTCGTAAAATCCCGCGCCCTCCGCCATTACCCAGATCCGGACTTTCTTTGATGAAACTGCTTTGTAGTTGATCGTCGCATTAACTCTCTCTCCACCCTTCAATACCTTGCCAGGAGGGACACTTAGGGAATAGAGGGTTAGTCTATTGCCTTCCTTGTCCACAACCTCCTTGAGCGGCTTTGATTGCTCATTCGCGTCCACAGCTTCCTTTAGCGGCGTTGATTGCTTTTTGAAGGTGAGCGTTGATAGATAGTTGGCTCGCTGCTCAGAGTCACCCTTAAGGATCGTCATCGTTTCGAGTACGAGCTGTTCGCCAACAGGCCTGACGATAAAAAATTTTTCGTCAAACGCTTCGGATGTGTAGCCATGTTTGGCTGGTGAATCGTCGACCTCGGAATTTCCCTGAAGAGTAAGCTTGATGGGCCCGTTTTTTCTATCCTCTGGAGCCATCTTGCTCCACCAGACGAATTGAGTGCCAGAAATCTCGACTCGCGGAATAGAGTTGGTCGCCGAATCAGTGTTGATCCATATGCCATCAAGTGAACCGGTATCAGCTTGCGCATTTAGAGTATTAAAACCGGCGAATGAGATAAGCCCTGCCGCAAGGGCAAGAACGAGGAGGTTTTTTTTCATGATTTTGGGTGGTGGTGGTGGGGGGGCAATTACGGATACCATTTTGCATTCAAACGTATTAAAAACCGACCACTACCGTGATCACTTCAGTAGCGATCCATCATCCAGCCTTAAAAAACATCTGAATTTTTAACCACTAATGAACACAAAGATATACTAATCCAGAAGCTGCGAATTCCTTGTTTTTATTAGCGGAAATCAGTGTTCATTAGTGGTTAAAAAGGTTCGTTTGTTTTTTTGAACGCGAAATGGTATGATACTCCTAAGAAACTACATTTCTTAAGCGGTGGGGTGTAAGGTCGGTTTATTTTACTCCGGTCACGGCCAATATCAGATTTTGGGGATTAAAGGGCAGGGGAGGGCGGTAATTCCGGACGGGGATGACACACAACAGCTGCGCTCAGGCCGCCGGTCAGTCAAAGCCGCAGTCATTCTAGCGTATGAATAGCCCTTAAGTAATGAAACCGATCCCACGCTTGGCCGTGGACGGCCAACACTGGTATACGCCTCCAGATCGGCTCCGTCTGTAGCGGTGGTCGTCCCACCAAGATTCTTCAGTCTCCGCCCCCCTTATTAGGAATTTAGTTGAGCCGCAAAAGAACAGAGGATCGCGTAGATATACCGAGCTTGTTATTTGCGCCCTTTGTTCTTTTGCGGCCAAACTGTCTTGAATTTATTTCGACTACTCTCGCGTCACTTGCCAGCGATCACGGCATGGGGGCGGACCGCACGCTGGGGCCCCAGGCCCATTCGCCTTCGATCAAGGTGTAGTGGGGATGGGCGGGCAGGCCGCGCTCATTGGCTTTATAGAGCGCCCCCAGCATCGCCACCGCGGCTTCGCCCAACCGGTCCCAGTGCTCATTCATGCCGGCATGCCCTGCCACGGGGGTGCCGACCAGGCTAAACCCGCAGTCCTGCGGAATCCTCACCCCGGCCGCCTTTAGCAGATCGTAATCAGCTTGGCTGCAGCCGATCACGCAATCGGGCTGCTCATCGGCAAACCAGCGCTGTACCTCCGCCAAGCTGGGACAGGGTGATAACAGCGCCTGGAGGCGCTGGGCCCGGGGGTGGTAGTGTTGCTCCGCCAGATAGGCCCCTAGGATGTTGTTGTCGGTGCGCAGATCGGAGTTGTAATTCATGATCATCCCGATGCGCCGGTAGCCGAGGGTGCGTAACTGCTTCAACAGCTCGCGCGTGTTGCGCGACTGGTGAAAACACACCCGATGCATAGCCGGGGTGCGCACCGAATAGCCAATCGCCACCACACAAAATTGCCCCCACGGCAGAGGCATAAACGGCCCGGGTTCGGCCATCGGCGCGAGGATCACCCCCCAGAGGTTGCGCGCTTTTAACATGCCGGCGACCCGCCCGGGGGTTAAACCGGCCTCGTTCACCTGGATGGGATCGATCGCAATGCCCTGCCGCTCGCACTCGGCCTGCGCAGCCAAAAACGCGGCATTACCTCCCTTCAGCAGGTTTCGCACCGGTTCAGTTGTCAAAAACCCGATCGTGCCCGCCCCAGCACTCGCCCGCCGGTGCCGAATCGAGGAAAGCGCCGACAGCATCATGTCCGGCCGGTACCCGAGCTCGGCGGCTATCCCCAGGACCCGCTCGCGGGTGGCCGGCAGGATCCGCGGATCCCCCCGCAAGGCCAAGCTCACAGTGGTAAAATGCAGGCCCGCCTTGGCGGCGATATCCCGTAGCGTAATACGACTTGGCATGACCCCAAAAGCTGGCCCCGCCCCCTATCAGGGCAAGCTCATTCAACAGAATGAAGAGCTCGGCTATTGTTCTCCTAATTTGTGTCGATAACTTCACTAACTTGCCCGCGGTGGACCTCCCTCCGCCCCCACCCCATCGCTTTCTTCCGTCGCCCCCGCTTCCGTCCCCTATGCCCTAAGTCGCCCCCTTTCACCGCCGACGTCTCCGCCCACTTCTTGCAAGCCTTCCTGTTTACCCGATTAACGCGATGACCTCCCCGCATCTTTCGTCTTCCATTCGTCTGACCCTCATCCAACACCCCCGCCGACCGCTTCAGGGCGCGCGCGGCTTTGCCCTCATCATCACCATCCTGCTGATGTCGTTCCTGGTCTTGCTCATCGTCAGCATGGCCTCCCTGACCCGGGTCGAAACCCAGATTGCCTTCAACAGTCAGCAGCAAAACGCCGCGCAGGATAACGCCCTCACTGCGCTGAAGATCGCCCTCGGCCAGCTGCAAGCTGCCGCCGGACCCGACCAGCGGGTGACCGCCCGGGCCGAGATCCTCGATAGCGCCTCGACCAACTTGCGCAAGGTCAGTGGCTCTCTGGAGCAACCTCTCTGGACCGGGGTATGGAAGAGCGGCAGTGCCAGTCTGGACATAGCCAACACCGGCGACCCTCAGCGCAAAACCAGTCTCGGTTCGACCACTCCCACGGCGGCCCAAAAAGCGGCCTCAGCCACTTGGCTGGTGTCCAATCCCACCCCAGCCACACCCGTGGATCCTCGGACCTTCGTCGGCACGTCGGCAAATTCTGTCGATTTGGCCACCAAGGTCGGCCCCAACCAGGATATCACCGTGACGGTTCCGCTGGTCCCGTTCACGGCCACCCCGGCCGGCTTCAGCAGTCCGCAGCCGATTGGCCAGTATGCCTACTGGGTCTCCGATGAAGGTGTGAAGGCCAAGGTGAACATCAAGGACCCCACCGCGCAAAAAACCTACAGCGGCGCCGCCAATCTGGACCCGGTGACTCATTTGCCCACCAACTTGCTCCATTTCGCCGCGCCCCAGTCGATTGCGGCCCATAAAATTCTCCCCGACACCCTGGCGACGGACTTCCGTGCCGCTCCGTTGCTTGATCGCGTCTTGG
>CANIXX010000271.1 GCA_947471115.1 Opitutaceae bacterium
CGCCGTCTGGGCATGTACTTTGTCGGTGAATATGAGAGCCGCCCCAATGTGATCCGCGCGCTCACGCTCGATCCGCGGCTGGAGCAGGCGCTTGCCTCCCGCGTGCACCGCACCCCGGGCGATGTCGGTCTGGCCCTCGATCCGGTGCTCGGCCGCCACTTGCTCGAACAACTCTCCAAGGGCGCCGCAGCCCTCACCGAAAGCGGTGCGCCGTCGGTGGTGGTGGTGGGTGCCGAACTGCGCCTGCCCTTGCGCCGCTTCTTGGAACCGTCCTTCCCGCGCCTGTCGGTGCTCGCCTACCAGGAATTGCCCTCCGCCACCGAGGTGGAAAACGCCGGAATCATCGCCGCCCCTCTCAACCTACCTCTGCCGGCCCACGCCCGCGCCGCCGCTTAAGTAGCACCCTGCCATGCCCGCCACCGCTTTAGCCTCCACCTCCGCCGCCCCCGGCACCTACCGTTTCGAGGTGGGTTCCACCGCCGAGGCCGTCTCGGTCATCCAGACCCAACTCGGGCCCGAAGCCCGCGTGTTGTCGGTGCAGGCTAGCACGCGTCGGGGCTTCGGCCGCCTGTTCGGCGCCCCGCGCTTTACCGTCATCGCCGAGCTGCCCGCCCCGGTCCAACCCGAGCCCGCTCCTGAGGTGGTCGAGCGCGCCCAATCGCCGATTCGCGACAGCCAACTCGGGCTGGTCGCCGGCTCGCGCCTGCCGCTGGTGTTGCGCCGCGCCGGTTTCCCCGAACGCCTGATCGGCCGCCTGGAAGCCTCCCCGGGCTGGTCGCGCGCCCTGTCCCGCCCGCTGCATGTGGCGATGGTGGATTTGGCCCGCGACCTGCGCGCCGCAGCCGGCCCGCTGCGGCCTTTGCCCGAGCGTGTGGCCTTCCTCGGTGCGTCCGGTGTGGGCCGCACCACCGCACTGTGCAAATGGCTGTCTCGCGAAGTGTTTATGCGCGGTCGTTCGGGCCGCGTGTGGCGCGTCGAGTTCGGCCGCCCCAATCCCGCACCCAGCTTGGATGTATTTTGCGAGGCGCTGGGGGTGCCTGTTGAGCATTACGCTCCTGACATGACCGAGAGCCCTGCCGAGGCCGCCGAGTTCCACCTGGCCGATCTGCCCTGCCTGCCTGCCACCGGCACCCGCGAAGCCCGCGAACTGACCCAGTTTCTTGATAAGGAAAAATTTGCCGGGCGAGTGTTGGTGTTGAACGCCGCCTATGATGCCGAAGCCCTGCGCGAAGCCTATGCGCGCGGCCGCGATTTCGGTGCAACTCATTTGGTTTGCACGCATTTGGATGAAACCCCGCGCTGGGGCCGCTTGTGGGAGTTCCTGCTCGAAGGCGAACTCTCGCCGCTGTTCCTGAGCACCGGCCCCGGCCTGACCGGCGAATTGGAAACCGATGTGCTCGACCGGGTTTTGGCCCGCAGTTTGTCGCTGGTAGGCGAGGGGGTGCACTCATGAGGTACGTCTTTTTATTCTCTGGAGTGTGCGGCTTCGTGCTGGTGGCAGCCGTGGGCTATTTCGCCGAGCGCCCGTTTGATTTGGTGCTGCGCGACGCCGCGCTGGCCTGCCTGGGCTCGGCCCTGGTCGGCCGCTGGTTCTGGAGCGTGTTGGACCGCGCTTTTGCCTCGACCATGGAGGTGCGCCGCGCCGCCGCCGAAGCCGCTCACGCCACCGAAGAAGCTACCAAGGAAGCCGCCAAGGGCACCATCAACAAAACCACCGCATCCCTTTTAACTGCCGCGAATAAACAGTCCCCGACTCGTCCCTCGTCTGCCTCCGCGACCGCCACAGGCCCGGCCGCTACCCACCGCTAGTTCGTCGTTCACTTAACCCGTTACAGCCATGAAATCTGCTACCAAGTCTGCGCCTTCCGATTCCACCGCTACCCTCAGCGCCCCCACGGTTACCACCTCCGCCCCCGCTAACCCGAACCTCGGCTCCTCGGCATGGCGGGCCTACCAATCCGCCGGTGGTACGGTGGACGAAAAGGAACTGCTGGAGCGTTACCTGCCGCTGGTGCGCAACGTCGTCGATCGACTGAAGCTCACCCTGCCAGCCCATGTGGATGCCGACGACCTTTACAGTGTGGGCGTTACCGGGCTGATCGCCGCCGTGCGCCGCTTCAACCCCGAGCAGCAGCACACCTTTGCCGCTTACGCCTCCACCCGGGTGCGCGGAGCGGTGCTCGATGAGCTGCGCCGCCTCGACTGGTTTCCCCGCCGCGCCCGCGCCAAGGCCCGCAAGATCAAGGCCGCCATCACCACGCTTGAGCAAAGCCTTGGCCGCCCGCCTACCGACGACGAAATTCGCACCCTGCTCTGCCTTTCCGTCAAAGAGTACGCCCACTGGCTGGTCGAGGTGCGCCCGATCAGCTTCGTGGCCATCGACGACAACGGTGCGACCGAGGAGGCCGGCGGCACCAGCCGTCACGAGATGATTGCCGACGACCAGGCCGTGCCCGTGCACACCACTATGGAGAACGAAGAAATGGGCGCACTCATGGCGCTTAAAATTCAGGAACTGCCCGACATCCAGCGCCGGGTGCTGGCGATGTATTACCACGAAAACATGCGCCTAGGTGAAATCGCCGCGGTGTTTAACCTCACCGAGTCCCGCATTTGCCAGATCCACGCCCGCGCCCTGCTCGGGCTGCGCGCCCAACTCGAGCACGCCCGCAACCGCTAGGTTTAACCTGAGTTCGCTCGCAGCCCAAACGGCGGCGGGCGCTTAAACCCACCCTTTCCCCATGTTTGTCCTCATCGGTTTAGCTATCGTTTTTGCCTCCACCATCGTCGGCTTTATGATGGCGGGTGGTAACCCGGCCGTGCTCATCCACGCCTCGGAGTTCGTGGTGATTCTGGGCATTGCCTTGGGTGTGTTGGTCATCTCCACGCCGATCGGCGTGATCAAGGCGATGGTCGGCGGGCTCAAGGTCGCTCTGGCCGCCAAGACCGAGAGCAAGGCCAGTTACACCGATTTGATGAAGATGCTCTACGAGATCTTTATGGTGGGTCGGCGCAACGGCCTAGTGGCTCTCGAAGAACACGTGGTTAACCCCAGCAGCAGCGCCATTTTCGCCAAATACCCCGCCTTCACCCACGACCACCACCGCATGGATTTCCTCATCAACGGCATCAAGCCGGTGATCGACGGCAAGATTAAGCCCGACCAGCTCGAAGCCCTGTTGATGGACGAACTCAAGACCAAGGCCGATGAGGCCCACCACGTCGTACATGCTTATCAAATGGTGGGTGATGCGTTGCCGGCGATCGGCATCGTCGCGGCGGTGTTGGGCATCATCAACACCATGGCCTCGATTGCCGACGGTCCTGAGGCGGTGGGTGCCAAGGTGTCGGCGGCGCTCACCGGCACGATGTTGGGTATTTTCGTGTCCTACGGCATGGTCGTGCCGCTGGCCAATCGCATTCATTCTCTCGACGAAGCCAATTCCGCCTATTTGCGCTGCATCGTCATCGCTGTGTCCGGTTTCGCCAAGGGCTTGGCGCCGATCACCGCAGTCGAAATCGCCCGCCGCACCATTCCCCACGATAGCCAGCCGGGTGCCGACGAATTAGAAACCATTCTCAAGGCCATCAAGTAACCACTGGGTCGCTGGTCCTTTTTCTTTCGGTTCATTTAACCTTTAATCACTTAAAAACATGGGAGGAGGAGGAGCATGGAAAGTGGCGTTTGCGGACTTCATGACGGCTATGATGGCCTTCTTCTTGGTCATGTGGCTAACTTCACAGGACAAGGAGATCCTCATTGCCACATCGCAGTATTTTCAAAGCCCGTTCAAGTCGCCTCTGCAGGCGAAGGCGGGCCTGCTTAATTTTGATTCCAAGAGTGTCACCAAAAGCGGCGGTGAGGGGAAAAAGAAGGACTCCGCCTCGGGTGCCTCGACCTCTTCGGCAACCGCGATGGACCTGCAGTTCCTCAACTCGGTGGCCAAGGAGATGTATAAAATGCTCAACTTAGACGACGCCCTGGCGGACAAGCCGCTGGACGTCCAGGTGACCAGCGACGGCCTGAAGGTGACCCTGTATGACCGAGGCAAGCAGCCCTTTTTCGAGTCAGGAACGGCCAAGTTCACCAAGTGGGGTGATTTTGTGATGCAGAGCCTGGCGTGGACGGTGGAGCGCAACAAATTTAACATCGTGATTGAAGGCCATACGCGCAGCGGGCTGGTCTTGCCCAATCCCGATTATGGGGCGTGGGAGTTGTCGGCCGACCGC
>CANIXX010000272.1 GCA_947471115.1 Opitutaceae bacterium
TCGACCTGGTCTGCCGTCCAGCCGTTGCCCGGCCAGCAGGCCTCGGGGGTGTGCAAGGCCACGGTGCTCACGCTCACTTGAGCGGGCGCCCAATACGCTAGGTAAACGGTGAGCTGCAACGGCTCGGCGTCGGGAGTGGCGGCTTGGCGACGCACATACGTGCGCTGGATGAGGTGATCGGTTTTGAGGACCGGGGCGAAGGGTTGAAGGTTGTCGGTCTGAACCCAGTCCCAAGTCGCGGCGGTTTTAGGCAGCAGTGCGTCCAGGTTGGGCGGTACTGGATCAAGTGCGGTTACGCGGTGGGTATTAACCCAGAAACCGGTGATGAGGAGCAAAGCGAATACGTAGGCGGTTAACACGTCCCAAGGTTTCCTAGCGCCGGTGTGCGTTACGCGGGAAGCGGTGGACGGGGGCGTAGTCGAGGTGGGCGAGGAGGGTGGGCTGGCTAGTGCGAATGCTAGCGCTCCGAGGATAAGCGCCGTGGCGCCTAGGACCGCGAATCCCGTTAGATCGTGCCAGTGGCCGGTGATGTCGACGCCCTTGTGGGCCAGCAATGTGAGGGCGAGCGAACGCGCCAAGTTGAGCACGAAGGCCAGCGGTGGCGCGAGCAGTAGCAAGAGCACTCGCCGCCAGGGCCGGGTGACCAGCGTGGCCGAGAAAACCAGTGCCGCCACGATACACGACAACAGGCTGCGCACCCCGCTGCAGGCTTCCTCGACCCCGACTTGGGTGTGGGCGAGCACGATGATGTTGCCCGCTTTCGAGGCGGCAATGCCCAGCATGTGCAGCGACTCGAGCACGAGCTGCGTTATCCACAATTGAAGCTGAAGGGTAAGCCGCGCATAGGTGCCGGGGGGAATGGGCGCGCACAGCGGCCAGAATCCCACTGCGACGAGGGTGCTCCAATTCAGCGGCAGGATACGCACTCGTGGCGTCGCGCACCACAGCAGCGCGCCGAGCAGCAATGCCGACAACGCCACCGCAAGGCAGAAACCGACCAGGGGGTGCGTCCAGTCGGTGGTGGCTGCATAAAGACCGGCCATCCCCACCAGCGTCAATCCTGCTGCAAGCGTGCCTGCGCGAAGCATTTTTAACGTCATGGTTTCGGCCGGGTGCCAGCCTTCATGATTGCTGAGACGACCCTCGCGAATGAGGAGCAAAAACAAGATTGGCGTGAGTAACCCGTGCGACAGGTCGGGGTTGTGCAGCCACTCCGGCGCCAGGTGTAAGCAGAGCGTGAGTGTGAGGATTGCAGACATCGTCACTGCAACCCAGCCAAGGGCAGAGATCGGGGGTTGAGCTGAGTTGTTCACGTGGAGGGGCGAGGCAATCCGGAGAGCCGAAGAAATGGCTGTATTTGGCCCGTCTGTCAGCATCGGAGCGGAGAATGTTTTAGGGGGCGTCTCGGGCGTTTGGTTACAGTGGAAGTGGGCTTGCGCCGAGGACCCCTTTGCGCCTTAATCAGAGGCATGAGAACGATCCGCTTTTTAGTGGTGTTCCTAATACTGATTTCGGCTGCGGCGGCTGGTGAACGTCCCGACGCTTTACGCAAATCGGCAGAGCGAGGGGATGCCAAAGCTCAGTGCAATCTGGGCCGTGTTTATTATGTCGGCCAAGGCGTGGCCAAAAATCCTGTCGAGGCCGTGAAATGGTTCCGCCGATCGGCGGAACAGGACAATGCAGAGGCGCAGTTTAACCTCGGCATCGCGTACTGGTTTGGAGAAGGCGTCATCAAGGATCCCGTAGAGGCGGTTAACTGGTATCGCAAAGCCGCGGAACAGGGGTCCGCCAAGGCGCAGTTTAACCTCGGCTGCGCGTACGGGGCTGGCGTTGGTGTCATCAAGGATTCCTTCGAGGCGGTTAACTGGTACCGCAAGGCCGCCGACCAGGGAATTGCCAGCGCTCAGTATTGCATGGGCATTGCGTATTGGCTGGGCGAAGGCGCGCGAAAGGATCCTGCTGAAGCCCTAGCGTGGCTCAATGTCGCCAGTGCGTTCGGTTCCGAGCCTGCGCGGGCTTGGCGCGAATCGTTGGAGAAGGATTTTTCGCGTGCCCAAATTGAGGCGGCGACCCGGCGTGCACGTGAGTTAATGGAGACCGTGCGGAAATAATGGATGCGATGGTTGGGTGGAGGGACGACCTCCGTGTCGTCCGTTGCGACTCGGTGGTCGCACGCACCTCAGCCGTGGACGGGCGCAGGCGGGACGTGGCCGTGACCTCCGGAGCGGCGGTGCGCCAGCCAGGATTGCACCGCTGCCAGCGGGCGGGTGTTGAGCACCGCGTTTTTCGTCAGCCAACCTTTGCGCGCAGCGTTAACGCCCGCCGAAACGAACTCCAAGCCGGCTGTGTCGTGGGCATCGGGGTTGATCGCGCAGAGCAGTCCTCGCGCCGAGGCTTTGCGCCAGTGGCGCCAGTCCATGTCGAGGCGCCAGGGGTTGGCGTTGAGCTCGATCACCACGTGGTTGGCGATCGCCGCGTCGATGATTTTTCCCACATCGAGGGCGTAGGACTCGCGCCGCAGCAATAGCCGACCGGTGAGGTGGCCGAGCATGGTGGTGCGCGGGTGCTCGATGGCGCGGATGATTCGCGCCGTCATGTCGTCCTGCGATTGGGTGAACGCGCTGTGCACCGACACGACCACGTAGTCCAGAGTGGCGAGCACGCCGTCGTCGAAGTCGAGTCGCCCGTCGGGCAGGATGTCGCACTCGGTTCCCGTCAACACATGGGTGCGGTAGCGTCCGGTGGCGTTAAGCGCGTGGATCTGCGCCACCTGTTCGGCAAGGCGCGCCTCGCTCAAACCACGGGCCTGAACGCTCGACGGCGAGTGGTCGGCGATGCCGAGGTACGACCAACCCAGTGCATCGGCGGCGGCGGTCATCTCCTCAAGGGTATTGTTCCCATCGGAGGCCGTGGTGTGGTTGTGAAACGCCCCGCGCAGGTCGTCGAGTTCGATCAAATGCGGCAACGCATCGGCTTCAGCCGCCTCGATCTCGCCGCGTCCTTCGCGCAGCTCGGGTGGGATGTAAGCAAGTCCGAGCGCGGTGAACAGCGCCGATTCTGAGGCGGCCGGCAGTGATTCAGCTGCGGCCTTTTCTTTGGTTGTGCCCTCGCCGGTGGACAGCACCAAGCCCCACTCGGAGAGCGAAAGACCGATCGACAAAGCGCGCTGGCGCATTTGCACGTTGTGATCTTTTGAGCCGGTAAAGTGATGCAGTGCGAAAGCGAACTGCTCGGGCGGCACAAGGCGCAAATCGGCCTGCAAGCCGGTGTCAAAGCGTACGCTCGCCTTAGTGTCACCGCGGGCGGTGATTTCCTGGACACCGGGTTGGGTCACAAACCATTCGACCACGGGGGCAACATCTGTGGCGGCGACGATAAAATCGAGGTCGCCCACCGTCTCCATGCAACGCCGTAGACTGCCGGCGGCTTCGGCTTGGGAGACCTGCGGCAATGCACGCAACCCTGCGATGATGGGCTCGGCCACCTGTTGAGCCGCCCACCACAAGTGGCGTTTCCCGTAAGCTTCGCGGTTGCGGATTCCGGCCAGGATTTTCTCCTGGGTTTTAGCGCCGAAGCCGGCCAATTCGGCGACACGCCCGTCGTTGCAGGCGGTGGTGAGCTCGGCGAGGGTGGTGATGCCGAGTTGGTCGTGGATAGCTTTGACCTTCTTCGGTCCAAGGCCGGGCACCTCCAGCATCTCGACCAAGCCGGGCGCGATGGAGGCCTGCAATTGTTCCAAAAGCGTTGAGCGTCCCGTGGCGTGCAGTTCACCGATCTGCTGGGCAAGGGCCGCGCCGATTCCTTTAACCGATTGCAGGCGCTCTTCACGCAGCAGGGTCTCCAGTTCGCTTTGTTCGAGCGACTGAAGTTGGCGCGCGCCAGAAATGTAAGCGCGGATTTTAAAGGGGTTTTCGCCGGTGAGTTCGAGCAGGGTGGCGATGTGGCTGAGCACGTCGGCGATCGCGGTTTTGTTCATGAATAGGCGGGGCTTTACTTCCAGTTGCTCACGGTATCGATCAGCGCCTGCATGCACTCGATTTTGGCCTGCGGGGTAATGCCGTGGCCCAGGTTGAAAACATGGCCGGCGGTGCCGCGCATCGACTCCAACAGGCGGGCTGCCTCGCGTGCGACGATTTCGGGCGTTGTTTGCATGAGCACCGGGTCCAAATTGCCCTGAACGGCGACGTTGGCCGGCAAGGTGCGGCGGACGATCGA
>CANIXX010000273.1 GCA_947471115.1 Opitutaceae bacterium
GAGATCGGCCTGCACGAGCTGATCAAGGCCGGTTACCTGTGCCGCATCGCGGTCAAAACGGTACCGTTGCCCATTGACCTGTCCGCCGTGCGCACAGTCGCCGGTGATTTGAGCGACGCCGACTTGGGCGCGGCCATCGAGCCGTACCTGCAAAAAATCGTCGCCGAACTAAAAACCGCCATTGGTGACCGTAAAACACTGGTGTTTCTCCCGCTGATTCGGACGTCCCAAATGTTCGTGGATCTCTGCCGCGCTGCTGGTTTCACCGCCGAACACATCGACGGTCAGAGCCAGGACCGCGCTGCCATCCTCGCCCGTTACGCTGCCGGTGAGTTCCAAATTCTGGCCAATTCGCTTCTGCTGACGGAGGGCTTCGACGACCCCTCGGTGGCCTGCGTGGTGTGCCTGCGCCCCACAAAGATCCGCGCGATGTATTCGCAGATCATCGGGCGTGGCACCCGCATCCACCCCCAAAAGCAAAACCTGCTGGTCCTCGATTTCCTCTGGCACACCGAACGGCACGCCTTGGTTCGCCCGGCCCACCTGGTTGCGTCTTCGCCCGCCGAGGCCGACACCATCACCGCCATTCTCGAAGCGGCGGCCAAGGAGTTTGGCACGGATGGCGGTGCCGACACGGACGGCCGCGACCTGCTCGCGATGGTTGCCGATGCCAAGGCCGAGCGAGAAAACGAATTGGTTAAACAACTGGATCAAAACGCCCGCCGTAGCAGCCAGTTGATCGACCCGGTGGAGTTCGCCTTGAGTTTGCATGAGGTCGATTTGGCCGAATGGGAGCCGACCATGCGGTGGCACGATCAGGCCGCCTCAGCCAAGCAGCTTTCGGTGCTGCAAAACTTCGGCTTCGACCCGAACGCCGTGCGCAGCCGCGGTCACGCCTCGATATTGCTAGATCGGGTGTTCATGCGCCGGAACCTGAAACTGGCCACGCCCAAACAGCTCGCCTGGTTGCGCCGTAAGAATCACCCGCATCCCGAAACCGCCTCTTTCACCGAGGCCAAGGCGTTCCTCTCTGCCCACTTCACCCGCTGAGCCACTGCCTCCCATCAATAAAACCATGTCACTCCGTTACCGTTCTACCCTCACTCATTATCCCGCAGCGGCCGAGCTCAGCCCGGCTCAGTCCCGCGCGGTGGCCGAAGCCACCCTTGGCACCATCGACTGGACTGATGATGTCTCCGGTTTCTGCCCATGTCCCGGTGCCGCCGCCCACACCAACCCGACTAATCAGCGCGATTGCCGTGTTTCTTTGGACACGGTCGGCGGCCACGCTCCGACGATCTACTGTTTCCACGCCAGTTGCCGCACGGCTGTTGAGACGGCCAACCACCAACTGCGCTCCGCCCTCGGCCGCGCCACGGTCGGCCAGTCACCGCGCCCTCACGCCGTTCGCACCACGTCGACATTAGCTCCCACGCCTCCGCACTCATCCGCGCCGGTACCCATCAGCACCGATCTAGGTCCCGACCACGGTTTGCCCCTGCTGCTGCGTACTTGTTTCGCGGCCGATGACATCGTCTCGCTCGCCCCGGGTGTCATCACGGAGGGCGAGACCCGTGCCGTGCCCGAGCATGGTGGCGTCAACGTTCTCACCCGCGACCAATGGCTGGCCCGCCTCGAAACCAGCGGTGGCATCAATCGCGTGTTTGGCGGCAAGGACGGCCTTTATCTGCGCATCAACCCAGTGGTACGCAAAAGCACCGGCTCCGACAAGGATGTCACGCGCTTCCGCCATACCCTCATCGAAAGCGACTCGTTGCCGAAGCCCGAACAGGAGAGACTGCTGCGCGCCTCCGGGCTGCCCATCGCCGCCTTGATCGACTCCGGCGGCAATTCCATCCACGCGTGGGTCCGCGTCGAGGCTTCCTCAGCGTCTGAGTTCCACGCGCGCCGCGAGCTGCTGTGGAAGAGCGTGCCCGAGCTGCAACTCGACCCGCAGAACCGCAATCCCTCGCGGTTCTCCCGTTGTCCCGGTGGACGTCGTGGTGATGGGTTCCAAAGACTGCTGGCGGTGAACGTCGGCCCTCCCTCATTCGCCGCGTGGTCAACGGCTCAGGTGGAATGCGAGGGCCTAATTCGCGCCTCGGATTTCTGCGCCGAGGACGAACCGGATCCGCCCCAACTGATCGAGGGCATCCTGTTTCAAGGTGCGAAAATGATCATCGCCGGTCCGTCCAAGAGCCGAAAAACATGGAATCTCACCGACCTAGCGATTGCCGTGTCGTTGGGCGCACCTTGGTGTGGTTTCCCCACCAAGGCATCGACGGTCCTCTACGTGAACTTAGAAATCGCCAAGTTCAGTTACCGGAAGCGGATTCGGATGATCTGCAACGGACGGGGTTTTGAGCCGTCGTCGTTGTCGCGTTTCCACGTCTGGAATCGGCGCGGCAAGGAAAACGAAATCGTCGGCCTTGCAGCTCAGCTCCGCGCCATGACCGCCCGCACAGGTGCCGACCTGCTCATTATCGATCCGATCTACAAGACCTACGGCGACCGCGAAGAGAACTCCAACACCGAGATGGCTCAGGTCTTAAACGAACTCGAAAAGCTGGCGCAGGACACCAGCGCCGCAGTCTTGATCGCAGCCCATTTCCCCAAGGGCAATCTGTCCGGCCGTGACGCCATCGACCGGGTTGCCGGCGCCTCGGTGTTCGGTCGCGACCCCGACGCGTTGCTCATCATGACACCCCATGAACAGGCCGACGCATTCACCGTGACATCGGTATTGCGTGACCTGCCGAGCCCGGACGAATTCGTGATCCAGTGGGCGGGAATGGGTTTTCGTCGCATCGGTGCGGACCCCAAGGCGATCAAGGGCAACGAGCCTGAATCCAAGCGTTCGCCTGCCAAACAGGCAAGGCGCGGCTTTTTCCCCGGCAGCTACCGCACGATGTTCGCCACCATGCCGCCATTGAGCCACGACAAGGATCATGTCCAAAGCGAGATCCTGAATCACATCGCCGCCGAACTCGACGCGAACGGTAAAGGTGAACTCAGCTGCTTGGCCGTTTTCGATTCCATCCGCCAACCGCGCCGCAAAATCATCCGCTTTTGCCACGAAACGAAGCGCTGGATAGGCGTCGATTATCAGCCCGAAAAGGAGGCTCAAAATGACCACCTTGAAGCCTAAAATTTTCGCTAAAAAAAGCGTCTGGAACCACCTGTTTTCGCAAGTGGTTCTAGGTGGTTCTGAAACCGGAACCACCCCCGTCCTTAGGACCACTGGTTCTGCAGGTGGTCCTAAGGACTGGTCCTACTCTCCTAAAGAGAGAGGGGAGAAGGAGACTAAACTCTCCCTTCTCCCCCGCACTCCGTGCAGGTCGTTTAAACGACTGCACAGTGCGGGACTAAAAAAACAAAAACCGCGCGCGGGCGTGGCGACGAATTTTACCATGGAGGTAACGACGTCATGAGCTACGACGAAACGAAGCGGTCACGAGATCGCGACTACACCACGCAGTACCGCGAATGGGTGGCGACGCTCCCGGCCGACGAACGCCGCACCCTCGCCGCGCAAGGGCTACTCGAACCCGTGGTGGACGCGATGAGGCTCAGCAAAGGTGAGGACGTTACCGCCATGCCCCTTGGCGTGCCCGCAAATGACCTTATTCGCGACGAACCCACCCCAACCCATACCGACGTAGCCACTGGCGATGGCGAGGCCGCGTGGGACGCTTTACGGCGAGTCATTGGCGAACTCATCTGCGAAGACAACGCGCGGCTCTCGTTGGAATGCCTGGCGCTCGTAACGGGAGTGGCGTTTGACGGCAGCTCGATGAGCACCATTGCCAAACGCCATGGCCTCTCGCGGGCGGCGGTTTCAAAACGCTGCGTCGCCCTGACCGATCAACTTCACCTCGGGCGCTCGCGAGCCATGCGCTCGTTGACAGCCCGCTCGATTTACCAAACCGCCCAACACCAAACCAATGAATCCCGTGAACGCTTTAATCATCGAAACGCCTAATGTCCGCATCACCGAACTCGGTCTCATCTTCGACGGAGACGTCAGCTTTGAACAATGGTCCGACCTCGGCATCCAAGCCGGGCGCTTGGTCCGTGCCTCGCTTTTCCTCATCGGCGACTGGCTCGTCTATGGCGAAACCCGCTGGAACGGCGGGGAGCGATTTGAAGCGTTGAGCACC
>CANIXX010000274.1 GCA_947471115.1 Opitutaceae bacterium
GGCTCCGAACTCTACACCGGCTACGCCCTCGACGGCCTCGGCCAGTCGCCCAACGACGACGAAATCGCGTCCCTGCCCGACCTCGACCGCGGCTGCGTTCTCCCCTGGAACAAGGAGGTCGCCTGGTTCCCCGCCGACAACACGTTCAAGGGCCAGCCGTACGAGATTAACACCCGTGTTGCCCTAAAAAAGGTCTTGGCTGATGCCGCCAGCTTAGGCTTCGGCATGAACCTCGGCATCGAGTGCGAAGTCTACGTCGTGAAGCTCGGCCCCGACGGCAAAAGCCTGCTGATGCCCAACCCCGACGACCGCCTCAACAAGGCCTGCTACGACGTCAAAGGCTTCATGGACCGCTACCCGTGGCTCGACAAGGTTTCCACCGCGATCAACGACCTCGGTTGGGACCTTTACTCGCTCGACCACGAGGACGCCAACAGCCAGTTCGAGTTCGATTTTAACTACTCCGACGCGCTCACGATGTGTGACCGCTACGTGTTTTTCCGCATGATGGCCCGCCACTACGCCGCCGAAGAAGGCCTGCTGGCGACCTTCATGCCCAAGCCATTTGCGGACAAGACGGGCAACGGCGCGCATTTCAACATGTCGCTGTCCGATCTCGCCACCGGCAAAAACGCCTTCAAGTGCGATCCCAAGGACGATCCGCGCGGACTCGGTCTTACCCCAGTCGCCTACCATTTTATCGCCGGCATTCTCCGCCACGGCCCGGCGATCTGCGCCGCGATGGCGCCGACGGTGAACAGCTACAAGCGCCTCGTTCGCAAAGGCCTCATGAGCTATTTTTCGTGGGCCCCGGTGTTTAACAGTTTTGGCACCAACAACCGCACCAACTCGGTGCGCGTGCCGATGGGCGGCGGCCGCTGCGAAAGCCGCAACGCCGACTCCGCCTGCAACCCTTACCTCGCCGCTACCCTCGCGCTAGCCGCCGGACTTGAAGGCATCCGCGAAAAACTCGATCCCGGCCTGCCGCAAGAGGACAACCTCTACGAACTCAGCCCCGAAGAATTCGCCAAACGCGGTATCCAAGAACTCCCGCGTACCCTGGACGAAGCGGTCCAGGCCTTCGCCGCCGACCCATTTGTCACCAAAGTTTTGGGACAGGGCCTGCGCGACGAATTCATTACCTACAAATCCGAAGAATGGCGCCAGTATCACCAGCAGGTCAGCGCCTGGGAAATCGAGCGCTACGCCCGCATGTTCTGAGTCCAGAAGACAAGCCAGAGGTCGCCGACGATTTGCTCCGTGACCTCTGTGCCTGCTCTCGTTTTCTCTGTGTAACTTTCCATTCCCATGACTGCAGCCGCCGCCAAAAAAGACCGCCTCGCCCGCTTCAGCGTTTCGCTTCCCGAAAGCCTCCTGGATGAGCTCGACGGGCTGGTCAAAAACCGCGGCTACGCGAGCCGTTCGCAGGCGGTGGCGGCGCTGGCCCGCGACGGGCTGGTGGACTACGCCGGGCAGCTCGGAACCGAGTCGGTGGCCGGCACGATCAGCTTGGTGTACGACCACACCACCAAAGGCCTGCAAGCGCGACTGGCGGCGATTCAGCACAAGTATTTTTTGATGATCGTCACCAGCATGCACGTGCACCTGGAGCACCATAACTACATGGAAGTTCTCCTCGTGCAGGGCAAAGCCTGCGACCTGCAAACCCTGGCCGACGAACTCACCACCTGCCGCGGGGTGCGCACCGGCAAACTCAACCTCACCGCCACCACCCTTCCGCCGCTGCTGTGATTAAATTCACGATTAGGATTGGCTTAACGATCCTCGGAGGAGGTGGACCCGCCCTCGGACCGAGGATTCCTCTCTGTGCCCCGCCGCTTTCCTACTGCAATTTTCGCCCGCCCGCTCCCGCTGGCATCGTTCTTGCAGTAACACGTTTTAATAAAATCGTAACACCGTTATGCCGCTCCTTGTCCCGCCCGCCGCCACCGGCACCTCTTTCACCACCGCCCGCCCCACCGGCCCCGTGCCGCAGCTCGGGCCCATTCCCGCGGATCGCCTGCTCACCGAGGAAACCCTCCCAGGCGGCACAGCCGTCTCCTTCACGCTCCGCCGCCACCACACGTTGCGCCTGACCGCCCTCGAAGCCGGCACCAACGTTTCCTTCCTCTGCTTTAACCGCCACGAGCTGCTCGACCGCTACAACATGGCCGACACCCTCAAGGGCCAGCACACCGCCCGCCTCACCACCGGCTTCATCCTCGTCTCCGACATGGGCCGTGCGATGGTCTCGATCACCGGCGACACCCTCGGCTGGCACGACCCGCTTGGTGGCCATGATACCGCCGCCCACGTTGAGCAAAAATGGGGCGCCAAAACCTACCAAACCGCACGCAACGCCTGGCACCGGAACTCCCGCGACCATTTCCTAATTGAGCTGGGCAAACACGGCCTCAATGCCCGCGACCTCGTCCCCAACGTTAACTTTTTTAGCAAACTTGCCACTGACGACGCCGGCCGCCTCTCCTTCGTGCCCAACCACGCTCAATGCGGCGACCTCATCGACCTGCGCGCCGAGATGGACCTGCTCGTCATCCTCACGACCTGTCACCACCCGCTGGACACGTCGCCCACCTACGGACCCAAGTCGGTAAAACTCCAGCGCTACCGCGGCGATCCGCCTGCGGCCGACGACTACTGCCGCACCTACCGCCCTGAAAACGAGCGCGCCTTCTACAACGCCGAACTCGCCGCGCTTTAATTCCGTCTCCGCGACCTCCGTGCCACCTCTCGTGCCCTCTGTGTAACCCTTTTGATTCCGCATCCTCCATGTCCGTTCTCATCTACACCGAATCCCCTCACGCACCCGCCGCCGCGATCTACCGCCGCACGATCCCGGCTGGCGATTTCTGGATGCACGAAATTAAAGCCGGCCAGACCCTCCGCATCCTCGATTTGGAAGGCAACCAAGCCGCCGACACCCTGTTTTACAACGCGACCGACTTCCGCGAACGCTACAGCGCCCAGGACACGATCCGCGAAAACGGCGGCATCTACCTGACGACCGGCACGCGACTTTATTCCAACGAACTCAACGTGCTCGTCGAGATCACCGCCGATACCTGCGGTCGCCACGACACGCTCGGCGGCGCGTGTGCCTGCGAGAGCAATACCGTCCGTTACGGCCACGGCACCCGCCACATGCACTCCTGCCGCCAGAGCTTTCTCCTCGGCCTGATGACCTGGCCCGGTGCGACCATTTTCGAGCTCAACAAACGCGACATCCCGGCGAACATTAACTTCTTTATGAACGTCCCGGTGACGCCCACCGGTGGCCTCCAATTTGAAGACGGCGTTTCCGCCCCCGGTAAATACGTCGAAATGGTCGCTCGCATGGACGTCGTTTGCCTGATCAGCAATTGCCCCCAGCTCAACAACCCCTGCAACGCCTACAACCCCACCCCCGTCGAAGTCCTCATCTGGGACTGATCTTTCTCTTATTCATTCTCCTCCGCTTCCGACATCAGTGTTCATCAGTGCCAATCAGTGGTTAAAAAATCCGACTCCGAATTAGCGCCCATTAGCGTACATTAGCGGTTAAAAAACTCCGAATCGTGTTCACCAAAGTTCTCATCGCCAACCGCGGCGCCATCGCCTGTCGCGTCATCCGTACCCTTAAGAAAATGGGCATCGCCAGCGTCGCCGTCTATTCCGACGCCGATCGCCACTCGCTCCACGTCGCCCAAGCCGACGAAGCGGTCCACCTTGGTGCCTCGCCCGCCGCCCAAAGCTACCTCGACGCCGACAAAATCCTCGACGCCGCCAAAGCCACCGGCGCCCAGGCCATCCATCCCGGCTACGGCTTCCTCTCCGAAAACGCCGCCTTCGTCGAAGCCTGCGCAGCCGCCGGAATCGCCTTCATCGGCCCCCGCGCCGCGCAGATGCGCCAGCTCGGCCCCAAACACTCGGCCCGCGCCTTGGCCCGAGCCCACGGTGTTCCCCTCCTCCCCGGCACCGAACTTCTCCCCGACCTCACCACCGCCCAGCGCGAGGCCGCCCGTATCGGTTATCCGGTGATGTTAAAGAGCACCGGCGGCGGCGGCGGCATCGGCATGTCGCTCATCCGCAAACCCGCCGAACTCGCCACTGCCTTCGACTCGGTCGTGCGCCTCGCCCAGAAC
>CANIXX010000275.1 GCA_947471115.1 Opitutaceae bacterium
CTGCGCGGCTCAAACACGGCGGTCAGCACCTGCCCAGGAAATCGGTTACGAAACGATTTAAGCGTCTCGGCCAACGCCGTTGGATGGTGGCCGAAATCCTCGATCACGGTGAGTCCAGCGGTGCGCACGCGCTCTTCCTGTCGGCGTTTGACCCCACGAAACCGGGCCAAGGGCGCGAGCGAAAAGGTCGTGGGCGCGGACGGACAGGTGGCCAGCGCCGCCGCAGTCGCCGCCATGGCGGCATTGCGAACATTGTAGAGCCCGGGAATAGACCAGTTAACCGCGCCCCACTCCACCCCGCCCCACATCAGGCGAAAACTCACCCCGGCGGGCGTCTCGGTAAAATCAACAATGCGTACATCGTTGCCCTCGCCTTGGCCCACGCGCACCACTTGCGTCCAGGCGAGCGGGCCGAGAGCGCGCAGGTTGTCGTCGTCGCCATTGAGGACAATAAAACCGTTGCGCGGGACGATGCGCGTGAGGTGGGAAAAGGTGCGCTGCACGTCGGCCAGATCGCGGAAAATATCGGCGTGGTCGAACTCGAGATTGTTCAACACTGCGACATGCGGGGCGTAGTGGATGAACTTGGAGCGTTTATCGAAAAACGCGCTGTCGTACTCGTCGCCCTCGATGACGAAGGGATCGGCGGGCGAACCGAGGTGGTTGCCCACGGGTGGATCCAGCGGGACGCCACCGATGAGGAAACCCGGATCGCGGCCGTTTTCGCGGAGCAAAAAGGCGGTGAGGGCGGTTGTGGTGGTTTTGCCGTGGGTGCCGCACACGACGATGCTTTTGCGCGTGGCCAATACGGTGCTGTTCAGCAGCGCGGGCAGCGAGGTGAAGGCGATCGCGCGCTCATCGAGGAGCCACTCGACCTCGGGGTTTCCCCGTGACATGGCGTTGCCGATCACCACCAGATCAGGGGCGAGCCGGGCAAGCCGAACGGGATCGTAACCCTCGTGCAAAAGGATGCCGGCATCGGCGAGCACCGTGCTCATGGGCGGATAAACGCCGGTGTCAGCGCCGACAATATCGTGGCCGGCAGCGCGAGCGAGCAACGCGGCGTTGCCCATTGCGGTCCCGCAAATCCCCATGAAGTAAATTTTCATTTTGGTCTTAAATGGTCTCAAGTGGACGCCAGAGCTAAATCCCCTTCAAGCCGGTTTCAGGAATATCTCCAATGGGCTTAAATGGGCCCAACGAGCAGGCGGCTCGGTTTATAAGTGTCCATCAGTGCCCATAAGTGGTTAAAAACTCCGCATCCGGGATCGAGAAAACCAATCAAAGTTAACCCCTTATGAGCACTGATACGCACTGATGTGGGAGTGATAACCTTCGGCGTGAGCACGAGGGAATTGCCGATGTTCTAACGCGTAAACCACTGTCCCACAAAAATCCCTGTGTTTATACGGCTTTTAGCGCGCTGAATGGCCCTCCCTATTTTTCACCGTTTTCATACGGTTATGTGATTTATTCGCTAAATTAATGGCACTTTGTGCCGATTGAACATGCGTGGCAGGATCTGTTCATCGTTCATCGCTACCGACAACGCCTCATAGACAGGGTGATTTTGTGGAGCCAGAGAGCGGCAAACTCGCCTTGGTCCTAGCTGGTGGCGGGGCGCGCGCGGCCTATCAGGTCGGCTTCCTCCGGCAGATGTCGCGATATTTCCCCGAGCTCAATTTCCCGGTTTTAACCGGCGTGTCGGCCGGCGCGATCAATGCCGCTCACCTCGCCAACACCGCGGATGCCTTTCCCGTGGCGATGGACAAACTCGTCAACTTGTGGGAGGGCCTGACCATTGATCAGGTCTTTCGCACCGACTTACCGGCGATCGCCTCAATCATGTCGAAATGGGCGCTGCGCCTCGTTTCCGGCGGTATGTACCTGTCGCCCCCGGCCCGCGGCATGGTGGACAACACGCCGCTGCGCCGCTTTTTGGAAAAGGCCCTCAGTTCGGCAGACGGCCACCTACCCGGCGTTGAAGAAAACATCCGCACCGGCCGCCTAAGCGCGCTCGGGCTGACCACCACCAATTACACCAACGGCGAATCCAACACCTGGATTCAGGGTTCCAACTTGAGCGATTGGGAACGCCCTGGCCGACGCAGCATTCAGGACCGGATCACCATTGATCACATCATGGCGTCGAGCGCGCTGCCGCTGTTTTTCCCTGCTGGTCAGATCGGCAACGACTGGCACGGCGACGGCGGCGTGCGCCTGACCTCACCGCTATCTCCCGCGTTGCACCTGGGGGCCAACCGGATGATCGCCATTTCCACCCAATACACCGGGTGTCACCGCCCGAGCGCGCTCAGCCAATCGCCCCACGAATACCCCTCTCCGGCCACCCTCATCGGCCTAATGCTCGATTCCGTGTTTTTGGACATGCTCGACTACGACGCGCTCAACACCCGCCGCGTCAACGCCCTGCTCGAAGCCCACTCGCATCCGCAGGACACCGGCCTGCACCCGGTGGAACTGTTGCTCATCCGCCCCTCCGTTGATTTGAGCATGCTCGCCAACGAGTACGAATCTCGCCTGCCGCGCACGTTCCGCTTCGCCACGCGTGGACTCGGTACCCGCGAAGCCCGCCGCTCCGACATGCTGGCCACCCTACTTTTCGAACACGGCTACATCCGCCGCATGATTGCCATCGGCGAAAACGATTGCAGCAAACGCCTCGACGAAATCGCCGCCTTTCTAGCCCTCACGCCAACCTTAGCTAAGGTTTAAATCACCCCCGCAACGTTCGTTACCCCACCACCCCATGTCCGCCTTCCCCAATAAGGACTCCTGGCAGCACCTAAATCGGGAAAAAACTCAAGCCGCCCAAGGTCAACGACTCCACCGCTACCTGCGCGACTGCGTGCTGCCCTTCTCGGTGCAGTACCAACGCGTGTTCAAGGAAAACGGCCTCACCGCCGCCGACATCCGCAGCGTGGCCGACCTGCAAAAGATCCCCTTCACCTCGAAGGAAGATCTGTTGCCCACGCCCGAAAACCCCCGGCATACGCTGGACTTCGTACTCAAACCCGATCCCAAAGTCCTGGCCCGCCGCCCGTCCACGATTCTGCGCGCGTTGCTCAAAGGACGCGACCGGGTGAAGGCCGAACTGGACCGCGAATGGCGGCCGATTTTTATGACCAGCACCACCGGCCGCTCCACCGAGCCGGTGCCATTTTTGTACACCCAGTACGACATCGCCAAGCTGGGCCTGGGCAGCGGGCGCATCGTGGAAATCGGCGGCGTCCAACCCGACGAGCGCATGGTGAACATGTTCCCGTTCGCCCCGCACCTGGCGTTTTGGTACATGTATTACGCGGGCATCGACCGGAACGTGTTTTCGTTGTCCACCGGTGGCGGCCGGGTGATGGGAACCGAGGGTAACATCCGCGCCATCCTGAAGCTCAAACCCCAGGTGATCGTCGGCATGCCGACGTTCCTTTACCACGTGTTGCAACAAGCCGTGGAGCAGAAGACCCCGCTCCCCGGTATCCGTCTTTTGGTGCTCGGCGGCGATAAAGTCCCTGCCGGAACCCGCCGCAAACTCGGCGAGTTGTGCGCCCAAGTCGGCTCGCCCGACGTGAAGGTAATGGCCACCTACGGTTTCACCGAGGCCAAATTCGCCTGGACAGAATGCCCGATCACACCCGGTACCCCGCCGCCCGGCTACCACCTGTACGCCGACCAGGGCATTGTGGAAATCATCGACCCGGAGACCGGCAAAGTCCTGCCCGACGGCCAAGGAGGCGAGATCGTGTGGACGCCGCTCGACCAGCGCGGAACCGTCGTGTTGCGCTACCGCACCGGCGACCGCTGCGAACACGGCATCACCTGGGAACCGTGCCCGTGCTGCGGCCGCCGCCTGCCGCGCCTGGTGGGCAACATTTCGCGGGTTTCCGACGTCCACGCCCTGCGCTTTCAGAAAATCAAGGGTACCATCGTCGACTTCAACGAACTGGAACGCGCCCTCGACGACCTGCCCGGCCTGGGCGCCTGGCAAATCGAACTCCGCAAGGCCCATGACGACTTCCTCGACCTCGACGAAATCAACGTCCACGTCACCGCCACCACGGCGGCCGACGAAGAGCACCTGCACCACACCGTGCGCGAGCTGTTGCACGCGCACTTTGAAA
>CANIXX010000276.1 GCA_947471115.1 Opitutaceae bacterium
GGCCCGTGGGACCAACTCCCGCCAGATCACCAACACCGCCTATAACCTTTCGGTCGGTTATGTGCTGACAGGTGAGGATTCCAGCTACGCCGGCGTCACGCCCAAGGAGACCTTCAAGCCCTCGGCCGACACCTGGGGTGCGTTTGAAGTGGTGGGCCGCGTCGCCCAATTGGATGTCGACAACAATGTCTTTACGGGCGGAACGGCACTCGCCAATTCGGCCACGAATGCCACCAAAGTCACCGCTTTGGGTGCCGGTCTTAACTGGTACCTATCGAAGGCCGTGCGCGCCAACTTTGACGTCACGCAAAATCAGTTCGATTTCCAAGGCGCACGTCCGTCGACCGGAGTACTCTCCGACGACGAACTCGTGTTCAGCACCCGTTTTCAAGTTTCCTTCTAATCTCACCTAAGGGGGCGCGATCCGCGTCACGCCCCTTCTTAAAAAACGCCCGTTACGAATCCCTTTATGAAAATTAAACACCTTTTTTCCCTCCTCGCCGCCGTCGCCCTTGCCGGCACGGCGCTCGCCAAAGACATCGAGCTGCTCAACGTCTCCTATGACCCAACCCGCGAGTTCTACGTCGACTACAACGCCGCCTTCGCCGCCCACTGGAAGGCTAAGACCGGCGACAATGTAATCATCAAACAATCCCACGGCGGTTCCGGTAAACAGGCCCGTTCGGTGATCGACGGCCTGCGCGCCGACGTTGTCACGCTAGCCTTGGCCAACGACGTCAACGCGCTCCATAAAAACGGTAACCTGGTCCCTGCCAACTGGCAGCAGCGTCTGCCGCACGATTCCGCGCCTTACACCAGCACCATCGTGTTCCTGGTCCGCAAGAGCTCGCCGTTCTATGGCAAAATCAAGGATTGGCCTGACTTGGCCCAGCCCGGCGTCGCCGTGATCACGCCCAATCCGAAGACCTCCGGCGGTGCGCAGTGGAACTATCTGGCCGCCTGGGAATACGGCCGCCGTACCTATGGCAGCGATGAAAAGGCCAAGGAGTTCGTCACCAAGATCTACAAAAACGTGCCCGTGCTCGATTCCGGTGCCCGAGGCGCCACCACCACCTTCGCTCAGCGTGGCATCGGCGACGTGTTCATTTCGTGGGAAAACGAGGCGTTCCTGGCCGTTAAAGAGTTTGGCACCGAAAAGTTCGAGATCGTCGTGCCCTCGGTGAGCATCCTCGCCCAGCCTTCGGTGAGCATCGTGGACCGGGTGGTGAAACGGAAGGGAACCGAGGCGGTCGCCACGGCTTATTTGGAGTACCTCTACTCTGACGAGGCCCAAGACATCATCGGTAAGCACTATTACCGGCCGACCGCAGAAAAGGCCAAAGCTAAGTACGCGAACGTGTTCGCAAAACTGGAGCTGTTCACCATCGATGACGCCTTCGGAGGCTGGGCCAAGGCCGCCGCCACCCACTTCGCCGATAACGGCACCTTCGACCAGATCTACCTGCGCCATTAATCTTTACTGAAACCCTTGCCATCCGGGGAGCGCTCGAAACCATCCCCTGTCCTCGCGCCCAACGCGTCCTCATCGCCACTCCATCAACCTTTGATGTCCACTCGTTCCTCACGTTCCATCCTGCCCGGCTTCGGCCTCTCACTCGGCTTCACGGTCGCCTACCTCAGCCTGATCGTGCTGCTGCCGTTATCGGCCGTTTTCATTAAAACCTCGGGTATGACGTTCGCGGAGTTCTGGCAGTCGGTGAGTTCGCCCTTGGTGGTGTCCGCTTACAAGGTCACCTTTTTCGCCTCGTTTGCGGCCGCTCTGGTTAACTCCTTTTTTGGGTTGATCGTGGCCTGGATGCTGGTGCGTTATTCGTTCCCCGGCAAGCGAGTGGTGGATGCCCTGGTTGATCTGCCCTTCGCCTTGCCCACGGCGGTGGCGGGTATCGCGCTCACGACGATTTATGGGCCCACGGGCTGGATCGGTCGCTGGTTGGCTCCTCACGACATTCAGATCGCCTACACGCCCTTGGGTGTTTTTGTGGCGCTGACGTTCATCGGCTTGCCCTTCGTGGTGCGCACGCTCCAGCCGGTGATCGAGGAGCTGGAACCGGAATTGGAGGAGGCCTCGGCTTCCCTCGGTGCAAGCCGATTCCAGACCGTGTTTAAGGTGATTATTCCGCAATTGTTTCCCGCGCTGATCGCGGGCACCGCTATGGCGTTTGCCCGGTCCCTGGGCGAATACGGATCGGTGGTTTTCATCGGTGCCAATTTGCCCATGAAAACCCAAATCGTGCCGCATGTGATCATCGAAAAACTGGAGCAATACGACTACAAGGGTGCCACCGCGATTGCCACTGTGATGCTGGTTTCGTCCTTCATTTTATTGCTGTTGATTAACCTCTTGCAGAAGTGGAGCCGTCGCTACCACAAGATCTAGGCTCGGCGGCCGAGGAACGACCAATGACCAAGGCCCCATGACCAATAACCAATAATGAACCGCTCACTTTCAACCTGCCCGCCCCCCTCCGCACTACGGATTGGTTATTGGTCCTTGGTCATTGGTCATTGAGTTTTCCGATCTCCGACTTCCGCCCTCCTCCCTCCTCTCTCGTATGTCCTCCATTGTCACTCACCTCCATAAACCCGGTTCCTCGCACGGTCACGCCTCGCGGGTGACTCAGGATGCCGCTTGGGTGCGTTGGACGCTCACGACGGTGGCTTTGCTGTTTCTGTTCGGTTTCGTGCTGCTCCCGTTAACCGCAGTGTTTGCCGAGGGGTTGCGCAAGGGCGTGGGTTTATTTTTCCAGTCGCTGGTTGATGCCGATGCACTGGCTGCAATCAAACTCACCCTTCTCACCGCAGTCATCGCGGTGCCCTCCAACGTCGTCTTCGGCGTGGCGGCGGCCTGGTGTATCACCAAGTTCAGTTTTCCCGGCAAAAGCGTGCTCGTCACCCTGATCGATCTTCCCTTCGCAGTCTCACCGGTGATCGCCGGCATGATTTTTGTGCTCCTGTTTGGACTCCAAGGCTGGCTGGGCCAGTACCTGAATGCCGAATCCGTCTGGTTCCCGTGGCTCCAGCAGTGGCTTATCCATCAGGATTTTCAGGTCATCTATGCCACCCCAGGCATCATCCTAGCCACCATTTTTATCACTTTCCCGTTTGTTGCCCGTGAACTCATTCCGCTGATGCAGGCCCAAGGCACCGACGAGGAATACGCCGCGGTTACGCTTGGGGCCAACGGTTGGCAGATCTTCTGGCGCGTTACCTTGCCCAACATTAAGTGGGGGCTTTTTTACGGCATCGTCCTTTGTAACGCCCGAGCCATGGGTGAGTTCGGTGCAGTTTCAGTGGTTTCCGGACACATCCGCGGCGAGACCAACACCATGCCGCTCCACGTCGAAATCCTGTACAACGAATACCATTTTTCCGCCGCCTTTGCCGTAGCCTCTCTCTTGGCCCTGCTGGCCATCGTTACCCTGGTTTTGAAATCCGTCATCGAGTGGCGTAATAGCCGAGCCTGAGCCTCCCGTCCTCTTTGACCTTTAACCGTCGCCTTTCGACTTCCGACCTGAGCCCACCACTTTCCGACTTTCGTCCGATCCCGCATGAGCATCACAGCCCAAAACATCAAAAAAACTTTCGGTGCCTATAAGGCGCTCGATGGCGTCAACCTGAACGTTCCCGCAGGCAAACTGGTGGCGCTGCTCGGCCCGTCCGGCTCCGGTAAAACCACGCTGCTGCGCATCATCGCCGGGCTGGAGTTTGCCGACCAAGGCAGCGGCCAGATCGGCTTTCACGGCGAGGACGTAACCCAAGTGCCCGCCGGCAAACGCGGCGTCGGCTTTGTGTTTCAACACTACGCCCTTTTCCGCCATATGACCGTGGCCGAGAACATCGGTTTCGGCTTGAACGTGCGCAAACGTGCCGAGCGCCCCGCCCAAGACGAGATCTCCGACCGGGTGAACAAGCTGCTCAAGCTCGTTCAGCTCGACAACCTCGGTCAGCGTTTTCCCTCGCAGCTCTCCGGCGGTCAGCGCCAGCGTGTCGCCCTCGCGCGCGCCCTCGCAGTCGAACCCAAGGTGCTCCTGCTCGACGAACCGTTTGGCGCGCTCGACGCCAAGGTCCGCAAAGAACTACGCCGCTGGCTGCGCCAATTCCA
>CANIXX010000277.1 GCA_947471115.1 Opitutaceae bacterium
CGGCAAAGTCGTCGGCCAGGTGGACGAGCCGGGCCTGTTTCTGCCCATCATGCACTTTGGCCCGCGCGCGCTGCTGTTTCCGCTGTTCGGCAAGGCCTACGTGGTGAGCACGGTGATCCACCAGGCTTACCTGCGTAACCAATTAGTGAATTCCGAAGAAGGCGCGCCGATGGGCGTGGGCATCTGGTTTGAGATGTTCGTGAACAATCCCAAGGCGTTCCTGTTTCAAAACTCCGACCCGATCGGTTCGCTCAAAGCCAACGTCGCCACAGCCATCGTCAAACAGCTCTCCAACCTGCGTCTTGAGGTGTTGCTGGAGAACCGTGACGCGCTTTCACGTAAGGTGCGCGAAGAGGTTTCGCCGACCTCCTCGCAGTGGGGTTTTAGCCTGGGCTCGACCTACATTCGCAAGGTGGCGTTCCGCGACAAGGGCATGATTGCCGAGATCCAGCGCAAGGTGGTCAATCGCCTGCGCCAAGTGACCGCGGCGATGCGCCAGGCGGGCGACAACGAGGTGGCGATTATCCACTCGGAGGCTGACCGCCAAGCGGCGCAACGCCTCGGCCAGGCCCAGGCGGTGCGGCCCCAAGTGGTGGGCCGGGCGCTTGCGGAGATCCAGCGCGTGCCGGAGGTGGCCGATGCTTTGTTTGCGCTTTTGGATGTGCAGTCGACGTTGCGTAGTCCGGGGAAACTGACGCTAGCAAGCGGGGATTCGGCCGGGTTGTTGATCAATAGCTGATAGCGGGCGTGACAACGAGTTGGAGTAAGGGAACTCAGGACGATAACGGAGGGACGACCTCCGTGTCGTCCGGGATCTAACCAGTCCACACAGAGGTGGACCCTCCGTCGGTCCGCGTTGTGATCCCCTCGGAGGGACGACCTCCATGTCGTCCGGGGTGGCAGGTGATCTGTACGGAGAGCGTCCGGCATGGATGAGGAAAATTGTAATAAACGCCATTGCTTCGGTTTCTAGGTCGGACAGTTTCGGGCTTAGCTCCCGTTGCTGTGCTGAATCACCCTGATTATCACATTTTGGTGTCGGATAAGGTGCCTGTAGGTGAATCCATTTTGGCCCTATTATTTATCCCCATCGGCTATCGTATTACCTGTGTGCAGAACAGTACCGAGGCGGTGGCGGTAATGCGGTCGGATCCGGCTGATGTGGTCCTCGTCGATTTGGCCGCAGACGATTCAGTCGAACTGGGCATGCTGGTCATGCTGCGGAAGTTTTTCCCTGCTTTACCCATGGTGCTTTGTGTCGGTGGCCACAGCGAGGCGCAGGGGGCGCAGTACCGCCAGCTGGGCGTGGTCGATATTTGGATTAAGCCGGTAGACCCGCGCGCGATTGTGGAACAGGTCGAGCTCGCGTTGGAAAAAAGAAATCAGAAACCCGTCAAAGCCGCCGTTAGCGTCACCGCCGCCGATTGGCTCGCGAACGAAAGCGAGGCGCTGGATGCATGCTCGCAGTGGGGCGAGGGCGCGATGGGCGTGCCACTTCGGATGGGACTCTCGGCGCAAGTGCGTGAGTTTAATAAGGATTTTGCGCGGCTGCGGGGCTTTGGCTCATTGGCGGTCGTGGAGAGTCGCCTCGGTTTTGGAGTGCTTGATCTGGCGTTGGACCTAGTGCGGCCACAGGACTCCTTGCTGGTGGCGTGCCTGGCCGGGTGGATAGACCGGGCGGTGCTCACGGAACTGCTGGAACCGGCGCAGAATAATGATCGTTCTGTGGTGCTGGTGGTGCTGGAAAGTGAAAATCTGGATACGCAAAAGCAGTCGCTTGTGGAGGGTTTATTGTGCCGGCGTCCCGGTGATGCGCTCAGCGAGTGCTTTGGCGGCCGAGTGCGGGTGTTGCTCTGTGGGGCCGAGTCATTGTGTGCGCTTGCGGAGCAGGGGCGGTTTAGCGAACTGCTGCTGATGCGCGCCGGAGCGATGGTGAAGCAGGTGCCGGCGTTGGTGCAGCGGCGCGAAGATCTTTGGGTGATGGCCTTGGCCATTTGGACACGCACGGGAAGTGAGGCTGTTACAATAGACCCAGCCTGCGTGGCTTGGGTGAGCGAGCAGGCATGGGACGGGGATTACGGCCCATTTCATCGCACGATAGAGCTGGCCGGGCACATCGCCAAAAAAGTCGGCGGTACGGTTACCCCACGGGAGTTGGCGCGCGCTGCGGCGCTGGAGCCGACCTGGGTGAAGCCTCTTTATCATGAGTTGCTCATGACGGAGCTAGCAGGGCCGCTAGTCGAGTGGGACTAGGCGCGAAGGGTTGAGGCACGCGGCCTAGGGATTTCCTTTAGCTGGGCGGGATTGACCTAAAGTTTACCTCAAGCTGCTCCGTTAGGGGTAGGGTGAACCCCTCACGTCTCCACGTTGTTCCTCGTTTCCGCTGCTGCGGACTCCGGTGCGGCGTGGCGCTGCCCCTTTCTTAACCCCGGCCCCATGAGCAAACGAATCCTCACCGTCGATGACGCCGCGACCATGCGTAAAATGGTCGCCTTTACCCTCAAGGACGCGGGGTACGAGGTGCTCGAAGCTGTCGATGGCTGCGACGCCCTCAAAGTCCTCAAAGACCGTTCCGTCGATGTGATCATCACCGACCTGAATATGCCCAATATGGACGGCATTGAACTCACCCGTCAGTTGCGCGCCCTGCCGGCCTTCGCCCGCACGCCCATCATTTTGCTCACTACGGAATCCGACCCCGCGAAAAAAATGGCAGGCCGCACGGCTGGCGCCACCGGGTGGATCGTCAAACCCTTCAACCAAGAACAGCTCCTCGCCATCGTCGCGAAAGTGCTGCCCGCCTGACCCCGCCCACACCATGTCGATGAACGAATCCCTGCAACAGGAACTGGTTAAAGATCTCCTCGTCGAGAGCTACGAGGGCCTAGATTTATTTGACCGCGAGCTGCTCGGCATCGAGCAGGGCCAAGGCGGCAGCGACCGCCTGAATATCATTTTCCGCGTCATCCACACGATCAAGGGTACCGCAGGCTGCATCGGCCTGGGGCGCATCGAGAAACTTGCCCACTCAGGCGAAAACCTCATGAGCCTCCTGCGCGACGGTAAACTCGTCGCCACCGGCGAAATCGTCTCCGCCTTACTCTCCTTGTCCGACGCCCTGCGCGGCATGTTGCGCGTTTTGGAGTCCACCGGTGCAGAAAGCACGGTGGAGCATACCGAGTTGTTAGCCCAACTCGAACGACTGCAGATCGCTCCCGTTGCCGCCACTGCCGCTCCGGTTCCTGTTGTGGTCAAGCCGACCTACGGCCTCTTCGACGAAGAGGATGAAGTCCCGGTTGCAGTCGCAGCAGTCGCCGCAACGGAAGCCCCCACCTCGCACGTGCTCGACGCCGAATGCGGCACTCCAGGCACGGCCGAAGTCTCAGCCGAGCTGCAGCACGACGACGACGCCCAGCATCACGAATCGGTTGCCCCCACGGTTGTGAACTTTACCCCTACGGTCGCTGCTGTTGCCGCCCCCCAGGTCGCTCGCCATGCGACTCCTGAAGCGCCCGCCGCCGACGCCTCCGGTCGCGCCACCGCCAGTGTGGCCGACAACGCCATCCGCGTTGATATTACCCAACTCGACAAGGTCATGAATCTGGTCGGCGAACTCGTGCTCGCCCGCAATCAGATCGTCTCCAACACCACCGTGTTTGACCAAGCCGCGCTCACCACCGCCGCGCAGCGCCTTAACATCATCACCACCGAATTGCAGGAGAGCGTGATGAAAACGCGCATGCAGCCCATCGGCAATGTGTGGGCCAAATTCCCCCGCGTCGTGCGCGATGTTGCCAAGGATTTGGGCAAAAAAGTGCGCCTCGTTATGCAGGGCCAAACCACCGAGCTCGACCGCACCATCATCGAGGCGATCAAGGACCCGCTCACCCACATCGTGCGCAACTCCATCGACCACGGCATTGAGTCGCCCGAGCGCCGTACGGCCAAAGGCAAGGCCGACGAGGGCCTGCTATCGCTGCGCGCCTTCCATGAGGGCGGCCAGGTCATCATCGAAATTATGGACGACGGCAACGGTCTCGACCTGGAGCGCGTTAAAGCGAAGGCAGTTTCCAAGTCGCTCATCACCGCCGAGCACGCCGCCCGTATGACCGAC
>CANIXX010000278.1 GCA_947471115.1 Opitutaceae bacterium
GAGCGTGTCGGGGTTGAGGTCGTGCTCGGGCTTGAACTGGCAGAGCGAAAACCGCGTGCCGCGGTCGCGCAGCTCATGGCGCAACACCCCTAGCGTACCGAAGGTGCGCATCGTCTGGTCGGCGGCGTTCGGGTCGGCTTTGTTGAGCTGCTCGGCGACGCGTTCGAGCAACTTCTGCTCGGGGTTGGCGGGATAGAGAGCGCAAAACTTTTCCCACTGTTCGGGCTGAGTGTCTTTGACGAAGCCGATCACGTCCTCGGGATAGAGCGCGAGGGCGCGGTCGTAGTTTTCCGGGTTCCCGCGCTTCCAGCCGCCAGCCACCATCTCGGCTACGACTTCGTTCTGGAAAATCTGTTCTTTGGTGGGATCGCTCATGGTTTGTGGTTCACTCCTTGGCTACTGCTTCCTGATCCGCAGTGATATAGCGCTGCTTCGGGTGGTTTTTGATGTGGGTCATTATGCCCGGAGTTCGGGTTGTTATGCCCGGAGTTTAGATCCTTATGCCCGGAGCTTAGCGTTGCGGTCTCGGGTAGGCGGGCGTTTGCAGACGGGGAGCGCCATGGTGCTTGGCGGCTAGATGGTTTTCCAATCGTCGCTCGGCATGATGCGATGCATGAACGCGTCGAAAAGCGGAACGGTAAAGGCCGTGTCGCCGTGGTTGGGGCTCCAAATCATGCCCTTGGCGATGAGTTGATTTCGTGTCGGGCCAAACGAGTTTACGGGCCGACCGAGCACCTCGGCGATATCGCCGGACCGATGTGGCCCGGCACCGAGTTCGGCCATGGCGCGGATGTAGCGTTTTTCCGACGGCGTGAGTCGATCAAAACGGACGCGAAAGAAACTTTCATCGAGCGCGGCAATCGCAGTGATCGAGGCTGCCTCGACATTCTGCACCGTGATCGGTGAGGCGTCGGCGGCATCCCAGGAATGCTTGCCCCACTCCTGCAAAAAGTAGGGATAGCCTTGGGTTTCCTTAATGATGAGACCCAGAGCGGACTCCTCGAAAATCACGTTTTGGCTGGCGGCGGGTTTCTCCAACGCTTGGCGAGCCGCCGGAGGGAGTAGCGGTCCGATATCAGGAAAATCGAAGAGTCGCTCGGCATATGATTTTGCACGCCCCATCCGGCCTCGGAGTTGAGGAAGACCCGCCCCCACCAGCACCACCGGATGGCGGCGTTGCGCCGAACGGTGCAGCGCGGTGATGAGGGCGGCTAGTTCCTCCTCCTCCACATACTGGAGTTCGTCGATAAACAGCGCGAGCGCCGTCCCCGCCGCCTCGGCGGCCGCACCCGCGACGTCCAGCAGGTCTTGGAGATCGTGCTCAAGATCGCCGTTGTCCGCCAAGCCGGGTTCGGGATCGAAATCCAAGCCCACTTCGATGTCTTCGTATTTGACCTTCAGCGCCTTGGCAAAACCGGCCAGAGCGCGCAACCCGCGCTGCGCGAGATCCCGGGCTTTTTCCTGCCGTGAAAGTCGCAGGAGGGCTTGTCGGAGTTGCGGGGCCAGGAGGGCGGGAAGCGAGCGTCGTTCGGGGGCTTCGATGCGGATGGTCTGGATGCCGGACTGCTCCGCGCGTTCGCGGATGTGATCGAGCAGCACCGTTTTACCGACGCCGCGCAGGCCGACGAGCATCAGGCTCTTGGCGGGAAACCGCAGGCGCGTTCGCTCCAAGGCTACCCGGGCGGTTTCGATCAGCTCATCGCGACCAGCTAGTTCCGGCGGTGGTGAGCCCGCTCCGGGAGCGTAGGGATTGTAAATCGGATCCATGATTAATAGTTAAATTAGCGATATTATGCGCACAAGATAATATCCATAATTTCACTCAATTATTGGCTCCGGGTCGTGGCTCGCGTCTTGTCGGTGGCGGTTGTTTCTAATTTGGATACGACAGACGGCTGCCAGGCGCGCACGTCGATCTTGCCGGTCACCGCCGCCGAGATCAGCGCGGTGCGGCGTTCTTGGAGTAGGGTGACGGCGGATTCTGCATTGGAAACGAGCCGATCAATTTGAGCGCAGCGTATTTCAAGGTGACTAACTATGCCCTCCTGTTCCGTGAGCGGGGGACACGTGACTAATAAACGTCCGATGGATTCCTTCGTGATGTTATTGGCCAAGCCTTCGGCACCGTTGATCGATAGCTCAATCTGTTTTCGAACTGGTGTTGAAGCCGCCAGTCGCCAAATGAACTTCGGAAGCACGCTAGGTTCAGGCTGAAGCCGGAATATCTTGTCCGACATCATTAAGCGGGGGCGAACGTTACCGACTAAACCGACTGAGCCAATCAGGTCTGTCGAGCCACTCGCTCGGGACATCAAAAGATCGCCTTCTTTGACTTCGGCGGACGCTGTAGGACGAATATTACTCGGCAGTGCTTTGTGCTCTTCTTCGCAGAATACTCCTCGATTTACGCAGCCACTTTTCAAGACCCCCCATTCGTCCAATGAGGCTAAACGCGCTTCACACTCAGGACTTTTACCTTGGTCAATTTCGCGAATGAGGAACTTGAGTTGAGTCGGCACCCAATGCTCTGGCACCTGGCCGAGCCATTCGATGCCGGAGTCTTTGCGGGGGGCGTGGGGATTGAGGCCTTGGGTCACGGCATGGCTGATCACGGCCTGCCGTTTTTCTTTGAGCAGGGCGATCAGCCCTTGCTGCTTTTCGATCAACCGATCGATCTTCGCCGTCTCGTGGTCGAGAAACGCCGCGATTTGCGTTTGTTCGGGGCGTTTCGATGGAACGGCAAAGACATAGTTGCCAAGGTGTTCCTGCGTCATGCTTGGCAGCGCTGTATTAGTGGAGAATTTCTTGAACTGTATTATTAGGGCCAAGTAATAGACGAACTTAGCACAAGCCGAGTGGGCGATCTCAGTGTAATACATCGTATCGACCGTCCAGAATGGCTCATTGATATAAAGCGGCTTGTCGATCGTGCCTTTGCGTCCAAGAAGCACCGATTCCTTCTCATACATGAACTTCGAGGCGTAAGTGAATCGACCACCAGATCCCATCACGGGATAGCCTGTGTCGGCTTCAACGTGTTTGTAGTCCTGACCATTCTTGATCTTCGCGAGAAACTTTAATGGGCACAATTTCCAGTCACGAGGAATTGGGCCCAGCCACTCCACACCCGACTCCTTATACTCCGGATACACCTGATACCGGCCGCTGATCACGAGTGGACCTCCGGAAGAAGGGTGAAGGCATGGAAGTTTGAAGGGTGAAGGGTGAAGTTTGAAGGGGAGTCGGACGATACGGCGGCGCTGGGTGTGCGGACGGGATAACGGGAGCGGCTCATGGGGTTCGGGTGCGTTTACGTTTGGCCGGTTTGGCGGCGGGCGGTGGCAAAAGGCTTTCGATGCGCTCGCGGTCGGTTTCGAGGAAGGCGCGGAGCTTTGCCGCGGAGGGCAGCGCGGTGAGGTAGCGGGAGACGAAGAGCTTTTGGTCCATGCCGGCGGTGGCGAATTCCACCTCGGCACCGTCTTTGTCGCTGCAAAGCAAAATACCGATGGGCGGGGCGTCATCGGCGGCCTGCATGTGAGCCTTGAACCAGTTCACATAAAAATTCATCTGGCCGGCGTCGGCGGGCTGGAAGGGGCGGATTTTTAGATCGAGCAGTACATGGCAGCGCAGCAGGCGGTGGTAGAAAACGAGGTCCACGCGGTGGTGCTTGCGCCCTTCGGTGATGCGGAATTGCCGGGCCTCGAAACAAAAGCCGCGCCCGAGCTCGAGGAGGAAGCGCTGGAGGTGGTCGAGGAGGGCGGTCTCGAGTTGTTCCTCCGAGTAGGCGGGGAGATCGGAGAGGCCGGCAAACTCCAGCACGTAGGGATCGCGCAGCAGGTCGGCGATGGTCTCCGGCGTTTCCTGCTTCCGAGCGCGCTCGATGACGATTTTCTTGCGGGAGGAAAGGCCGGTGCGCTCGTAGAGGAGGCTGCCGATCTGGCGCTGGAGCTGGCGGACGGACCATTGGCCATTGAGGCACTCGTTTTCAAAAAAGGCGCGTTTCCAAGGGTCGTCGAGGCGGACGAGTTCCTGGAGTTGGCTCCAAGAGAAACGAAGTAGACTCTCGGGAGAAAGCGGGGTGGGAAATTCGGGGGGCACCGTCCCC
>CANIXX010000279.1 GCA_947471115.1 Opitutaceae bacterium
ATGTTGATCCTCCGCGGCTCCTCTGCCCTCTCCGAATTTCGCCTGCAAAAACTGCTCAACGACTTCGTCGCCGCCGGCCTGCCCGTTCGCGCCGTCATCGCTGATTTTGTCCACGTCGCGGAGCTCACCACCGCGCTAACCGCCGCCGAGAGCAGCGTGCTCGAAAAACTGCTCACCTACGGCCCGCGCCGCGCCGCCGCGGCCACCGCCGTCACCGGCTTGGTTCAGGTCACCGCCCCGCGCCCTGGCACCCTTTCACCGTGGTCATCCAAAGCCACCGACATCGCCCACATCTGCGGTCTGGCTGCCGTTAAACGCATCGAGCGTGTCATCGCCTACACCATCAACCTCGGTGGCGTTACCCTTAACGAACAGGAAACCGCCCTGCTGCGTAGCAAGCTGCATGATCGCATGACACAGGTCGTGTTCGCCGACCTAGACGCCTGCAGCGCGCTCTTTAGCCATGAGACACCACGGCCGTTGACCAGCGTGCCCGTTCTCGCCGAAGGCCGCGCCGCCCTCGTCGCTGCCAACACCGCCCTCGGCCTCGCCTTGGCCGACGACGAGATCGACTACCTCGTCAAGGCCTTCACCGGCCTCAAGCGCGACCCCAATGACATCGAGTTGATGATGTTCGCCCAGGCCAACTCCGAGCACTGCCGCCACAAGATTTTTAACGCCACGTGGGACATCGACGGACAGGCGCAGGAGAAGTCGCTGTTCCAGATGATCAAGAATACCTACAACCTGCACAGCGAGGGCATCCTCTCCGCGTACAGTGACAACGCCGCAGTGATCACCGGCACCACCGGTGGCCGCTTCTACGTCAACCCCACCACCGGCGAATACTCCGCCCACCAGGAGCCGATCCACATCCTGTGCAAGGTCGAGACGCACAACCACCCGACGGCCATTTCACCGTTTGCGGGTGCCGCCACCGGCTCCGGCGGCGAAATCCGCGACGAAGGCGCCACCGGGCGCGGCTCTAAGCCCAAGGCCGGCCTGTGCGGCTTCACCGTCTCCAATCTTAAAATACCCGGAGCGATCCAGCCCTGGGAAAAAGACCACGGCAAGCCTGGTCGCATCGTTTCCGCCCTCGATATCATGATCGAAGGCCCGCTCGGTGCCGCAGCGTTTAACAACGAGTTCGGCCGCCCCAATATCAACGGCTACTTCCGTACTTTTGAAGCCGAAGTCCCCGCGCCCGACTCGACCAAAGAGCAGCCCAAAACCGAGCTGCGCGGCTACCACAAGCCCATCATGCTGGCCGGCGGCTTGGGCAACATCCAAGAGGGCCACATCAAGAAGGGCGCCATCAATCCCGGCGACCACCTCATCGTCCTCGGCGGGCCGTGCATGCTCATCGGTCTGGGTGGCGGTGCGGCCAGCTCCATGGCCAGCGGATCCGGCAACGAGAACCTAGAGTTCGCCTCGGTCCAACGCGAAAACGCCGAGATGGAACGCCGCTGCCAAGAGGTCATCGACCGCTGCTGGGCGCTGGGTGACGCCAACCCCATTTCGTTCATCCACGACGTGGGTGCAGGTGGTGTGTCGAACGCCCTGCCCGAGCTGGTCAACGACGGCGGGCGCGGCGGCAAGTTCGAGTTGCGCAAGCTGCCCAACGACGAGCCCGGCATGTCGCCGATGGAGATCTGGTGCAATGAATCCCAAGAGCGCTACGTACTCGCCGTGCCCGCCGAGCGCCTCGCCGTCTTCCAAGCACTCTGCGAACGCGAACGCTGCCCGTTCGCTCTCGTCGGACAGGCCACAGAGGAGAAAAAACTCGTACTCACCGACTCCCATTTCAACAACACGCCGATCGACCTTCCCCTCGATGTGCTCCTGGGCAAACCGCCGCGTATGCACCGCGTCGCCGCTACCCTGCCCCGCCCGCAGCTCTCGCTTCAACTGGGTGAGCTCACTCTGGCCGAGGCCGCGCGCCGCGTGCTCGCCCACCCCACCGTCGCCGACAAAACCTTCCTGATCTCCATTGGCGACCGCTCGATCACCGGCCTAATCCACCGCGACCAGATGGTAGGCCCGTGGCAGGTTCCGGTGGCGGATTGCGCAGTCACTGCCGCCGCCTTCGACGTTTACACCGGCGAGGCCATGTCGATGGGCGAACGTACGCCCGTTGCAGTTAACAACGCGGCTGCCTCCGCCCGCTTGGCTGTCGGCGAAGCGTTGACCAACCTCGCCGCCGCCCAAATCGGCGACCTCGGCAAAGTTAACCTCTCCGCTAATTGGATGGCCGCCCCCGCCCTCCCCGGCGACGGCGCCGACCTCTACGCCGCGGTCAAAGCCGTCGGCATGGAACTCTGCCCCGCCCTCGGCATCACCATTCCTGTCGGCAAGGATTCGATGAGCATGAGCACCGTCTGGAAAGACGCGTCGACAGGCGAGTCCAAGCGCGTCACCGCGCCCACCTCTTTGATCATTTCGGCCTTCGCCGCCGTCACCGACATCCGCCTCTCGCTGACCCCGCAGCTCATCACCGATGCAGGCCCGACCGAACTGCTGCTGATCGACCTCGGCCGCGGCCAGAACCGCCTCGGCGGCTCCATCCTCGCTCAAGTCGTTTTGCAAATCGGCGAGGCCACGCCCGATGTGGACAACCCGTTTCACCTTAAAAATTTCTGGAACGCCATCCAGCAACTCGGCCGTGAGCAAAAACTGCTCGCCTACCACGACCGCAGCGACGGCGGCCTGTTTGCCACCCTCGTCGAAATGGCCTTCGCCGGAAACACAGGCATCGACTTGGAAATCCCCGCCAGCCACAGCGCGTTTTCGGCGCTCTTTAGCGAAGAACTCGGCGCCGTGATCCAGGTGCGTTCAGACGACCTCGATTACGTGACCGGCGTGCTGCGCACCTGCGGACTCAAGACCTGTATCAGCCGCCTGGGCACGCTCAACCCGCACCGCGCATTGCGCATCAAGCGCGGCAGCCAGGAAATTTATAACGAAAACCTCGTCAAGTTGCGCGACGTCTGGAGCGACGTCACCCGCCGCATCGCCGGCCTGCGCGACAACCCCGCCTGCGCCGAACAGGAGCACGCGCTGCGCCTCGACCGCAAAAACCCCGGCATCACCCCCAAGGTCACCTTCGAGATCAGCGCACCCGCAATGCTCAAAACCCGCCCGCCAATGGCCATTTTACGCGAGCAAGGCGTCAACGGAGAAGTTGAGATGGCGGCCGCCTTCGACCGCGCCGGCTTTAAGTCCGTCGATGTCCATATGACCGACATCCTGTCGGGCAGAGTTAGCCTGAAGGATTTCCGCGGCCTGGTGGCCTGCGGCGGATTCAGCTACGGCGACGTCCTAGGCGCTGGCGAAGGCTGGGCCAAGAGCGCGCTGTTTAACCCCCGCGCCCGCGACGAGTTCTCGGCCTTCTTCGCCCGCGAAGACGCCTTTGCACTCGGCGTCTGCAACGGCTGCCAAATGATGAGCAACCTCCACAGTATCATCCCCGGTGCCGAAGGCTGGCCGCGCTTCGTGCAAAACCAGTCCGAGCGCTTCGAAGCCCGCGTGGCGTCCGTGCGCATCGAGAAAAGCTCGAGCATCCTGTTTGAGGGAATGGATGGCAGTGTATTACCCATCGCTATTGCCCATGGCGAAGGCTTTGCAGAGTTCACCAGCACAGCTGCTGCGGATTCATTTAGCACCGGCGGACGGGTGGCAGCCCGCTACGTGGACAATCTCCACCAAGTCACGCAGCACTATCCGCTCAACCCCAACGGCTCACCCCACGGCATGACTGCGCTGACCACCACCACGGGCCGGGTGACGATCATGATGCCGCACCCCGAGCGGGTCTTCCGCAGCGTACAACACAGCTGGGCTCCCAAAACCTGGGGCGAGAACAGCCCATGGATGCGTTTGTTCGAAAACGCCCGCACGTGGGTGGGCTGAGTCGGCGGGGCGGTTCAGCCGACCCCGCATCGGCCCTTCCCCCGAGCGCTTATTAGCGGTTGGGATCGGTATTCATCAGCTCGGCTTGGCGATCCAGGCCGACTGCCAACATTGTGGAGTAAACACCACGTTTACCTACGATGATACGAAAAGCGGCCCCCCGTTGTTTACTCCATTTGAGCAC
>CANIXX010000280.1 GCA_947471115.1 Opitutaceae bacterium
CTCGTGATGCCAAAGAGGCCATTCTCACCCGCGATGCAGCCGACACCACCCCGCACATCGTTGGCATCGTCCTTCCTGGCGGCGGACTTTGGGGTGGCACGCGCTCGCTGACGTTGGACCCACAGGACGTTCGCAACCTCGTGGTCGACGGTTTTTTTCCCGCCTGCGCTGCCGATGCAAACCCGCAAAAACCCTCCAGTGGACTGCGCGAACTTGGGCTGCCCTACGCCGCAGACTCCGCCATCACGCGTCACTTGGCCGCGTTTTTGCGCGGGCATCACGTCGATGCCGTGCTCTACAACGGCGGGACCCTCGCGCCCGCATTCCTGCGTGAACGGCTCACCGGGTTGCTGAGCGAGTGGCAGGGGCATCCCGTCGTGGAACTTGATAACCCGCGCCCCGCTCAAGCCGTTGCTCTCGGGGCGGCGTGGTATGGTGCGCAACTGCGCCGTGGCACGCCGCTCATCGCCAGCCATGCCGCCCACTCCTTCTGGATCGAAACGGGCACGACCAGGGCAGCAAGCGCCCAGCCAACAGCTCTAAGCTCTGAGCTCCTGTGTATTCTGCCCCATGGTACGCCGCTGGATCATCCGGTACGCGTTTCGCCTGACGGCCTTTTGGCGCGGGTTAACCAGCCAATTTCCTTCCGTCTTTGCTCATCCGCCCGCTCGGCCGCCGAAGTCGCCGGTGAAGTCCGCACGGCCAGCGCTGACTTTATCGCTCTGCCTGAACTCACGGCTGTTTTGCAGCTTCCGCCCGGGGCGCCGCTTCCCTCCAACGGCTTGCTTCCCGTGGCCGTCGAAGCCTCGCTTAACGCCGTTGGACTGCTCCGCGTGCGTTGCATTCCGCTTAATCAGCTCCCCGGTTACCCCGAGGCCTGGGACCTTCGCTTTACGCTGCGACAGGATACTGCGACTCCAGCGCGTTCCGCTTCATCGCCGTCCTTAGCCGTTTACGCCGCTTTTCAGTCGGACGCGCCGCTCAACTTCGAGTCGCCTGCGTCCGCATTGCCAGCGGCGCTTGCGGCAATTGAAGCCGTTTTTTCGGGTACGGTTACAACGGCAAAACTCAACACGCCGCGTTCCCTGATCCCCGAGTTGGAGCGTGTTCTTGGCCAGCCCCGCGCCGACTGGTCGCCCGCCACGCTTCGCGGTCTCTGGACGGCGCTTGCCTCGACCCTTACGCGGCGGCAGCGCTCGCCTGACCATGAGGCGGTTTGGCTCAGCCTGGCTGGCTATTGCCTTCGCCCCGGTTGCGGTTGGCCTCACGATGACGCCCGCCTCAACGAGCTGTGGCGTGTGCGTGAACTCGGGCTGGCGTTCCCCCGTGATCCGCGCGTTCAAGCCCAGGACTGGATTCTGTGGCGCCGGGTTGCCGGTGGGCTCGACGCAACTCGACAAGCGGCGCTGTGGCGGCGATGGGAAAATCCGCTGCGTGGCGCCGAGGTGCCCGCCGAGCTGATACGCGCCGGCGCCACTCTGGAGCGTCTGCCGCAAGCCACCCGCCTTGACCTGACTCGGCGCCTGCTTGCCCGGCTGCCGCGCATCACCGCAACGTCACCAGGCCAACTCGAAGCCTGGCTTTGGGCCCTCGGCCGGCTGTGTTCGCGGTATTCGCTTTCAGGCGACCCCGCTGACGTGCTGCCGCCCGCAATCCTAGATGAATTAATCGCCACCTTTGGCGGCCTCAAATTCGGCTCGCACGCTCTGGCTGCATGCGCCGCGCTGACCCAAGCCGTGCGCTGCACCGGTGAGCGCACCCTTGATGCGTCTGCCGAGGTTCAAGCATCAGCCCTCGTCCTGCTTGAGCGTTGGGGTGCAACCGCCGCGCAGCTTGATCAGGTTCGCACGGTGGTTGCCCGTGATGAAGCCGCCGAGGTTCAGGCCCTTGCTGGCGATCGCCTGCCGCCGGGCCTGATTTTCGCCCGCAAACGCGGCTGAGCTAAAACCTGAGACCGTCGTCGGCCATAACCGAGCGTTTGGTTTTCAGGTTTTCCCCGCCCGATCAAGCGGTAAGATTGAGAACCGCGTAGGTGCGTTTGCCTTTGCGCAAGAGCACGTGTTTCCCAAAAAGCAGGTCGGAGCTCGTGAGGGCGCGCGCGATGTCGGAGCATTTCACGTTGTTGATATAAACCCCGCCGCCCTCGATGTCCTTGCGCGCTTGCCCCTTCGACTGGGAAAGCCCCGCGTGCACGAGCGCCTCGGTCAACGCCCAGCCTGGCGAGGTTAACTGAGCGGCGGTGACCGTCTGGGTGGGAATTTCCCCGACGACGTCGCGGAAAACCTCCTCAGTGGTATCGCCAATTTCAGCACCGAAGAGGATCTCGCTGGCCTTGAGCGCGGCGTCGAGTGCGTCCTTGCCGTGGACGAGGCGAACGACTTCGCGGGCGAGCGCCTTGTGGGCTTCGCGTGGGCCGGGGTTGGCGGCGTGTTTCGCCTCAAGCTCCTCGATCTCAGGGCGGGCGAGGAAAGTGAACTTGCGCAGGTACTCGGAGACCTTGGCGTCCTCGGTATTGACGAAGAATTGGTAGAGCTTGTAGGCGCTCGTTTTGGTGGCATCCAGCCAGACTGCGCCGCTGGCGGTTTTGCCGAACTTGGTGCCGTCGCTCTTGGTGATGAGCGGGAAGGTCCAGCCCCAGGCGGTGGCGGCGAGTTTTTTGCGGATCAGGTCGGTTCCAGCGGTTATGTTACCCCATTGATCAGAGCCGCCGATTTGCAGTTCGCACTGGGCGGTCTTGCGCAGGTGATAGAAGTCGTGAGCCTGCAGGAGCTGGTAGCTGAACTCGGTGAAACTGATTCCGGAGTCACCTTCCATGCGGGACTTAACTGAATCCTTGGCCAGCATGACGTTGATTGGGAAATATTTCCCTACGTCGCGCAGGAAATCGAGCAGGCTGATGGGGGCGGTCCAGTCGGCATTGTCGACGAGGCGGGCGGGATTGGCGACTGCGGTGAAATCGAGGAGGCGGGCGAGCTGCTGTTTGATGCAGGCGATGTTGTGGGCGAGCTGCTCGCGGGTGAGCAGATTACGCTCGGAGGAACGCCCCGAGGGGTCGCCGACCATGCCGGTGGCACCACCGGCCAGGGCCATGACGTGGTTACCGGCTAATTGAAACCGCTTGAGCGTGAGTTGGCCCATGAGGTGGCCGACGTGGAGCGAGTCGCCGGTGGGATCGAAGCCACAATAAAGCGTGATGGGGCCCTCGTTCAGGCGCTTGGTGAGCGCGTCAAGGTCAGTGCAGTCGGCGAGGAGTCCGCGCCATTGGAGGTCTTCGATCAGCGTCATAAAGGGGCTGACCGTTGCGCGGAGTCAGGGAGCTGTCCAGCGCGGAGGCTTGGGGTAGTGCAGGGGGTGGGTGAATCCCTTTTTTTATCAAAGGCGATTGTCATTTTAAAACGCACAGGAGCCAAGAATGAGTAGGTTGTGGTAGTCCCCGTCACCGCGCAAGTAGGCTATTGCGTCCTCGCCGTCCTGCGCAAACTGCAGGGGTTGGGTAAAGCCTGCGCCCTGAAAAACTGACCGCATCGCCAACACGTCGGTTTCGCAGTTGTCGGCAATGAGCACCACGGGGTCGGGGGGCGTTCATGGGAGGCTGGCTAAGGGTTGGTTGACGCCGTTTCTGGGTTGGGCCCGGCAGAGTTCGACCCAGAACCGGCTCCCTTGGGCGGGGGTGGAAATCAAGCCGACGCGCCCGCCCATGCGTTCCACGCCTTTTTTGACCACGGCCAGTCCGATTCCGGTGCCGCTGTATGCGGTGGTGTGCAGGCGTTTGAAGACGTTGAAAATCCGCTCCTGGAATTCAGCAGGAATTCCGATTCCGTTGTCCTCTACCCAAATGCGGACCAATCCGCCCGGCCGATTTTCGGCGCGGATGCGCACCTGGGGTGGATAGACCTTTACGAACTTTACAGCGTTGCTGATCAAGTTGGCCAACACCCGTTGCAGGGTGGCGGGATGGGCGAGCACATCGAGTAATGGGGTGCTGATTTCAATGCGCGCGCGGCTTTGGTTGATCGGGGTTTCGCAGACCGCTAGGGCGTCGCGCA
>CANIXX010000281.1 GCA_947471115.1 Opitutaceae bacterium
AATCGCTAACGAACCGGTGGAGAGGCCTTTTATCGATATTGTACTAGCGATGGTGTTGTTTCCGGTGTTAGAACCTGTGAGGATTAATTTGGCCGCACCGGAGGTGTTGTTGACGAACGGGTTGATCATGGTCAGCGTTGCTGACGTGGAGGCGGCATTGTTGCGAATGGTATAGTCTCCTGTAGTGCCGCTCAGACCTAAGCGGCCGAGTGTTACGGCCTTGTCCACAGTAGCGTCCATTGACGTCGTTCCCCCTAGCGTGAAAAATAATCTTTTGGTGGCGGTGTCTGTTATTGAATATGGGGCGGTGCTCGCCCCACTAAATTGAATCCCGCCTAAATTACGATCAGCGCCATAAGTTACTGCGGTAGCTGAGGCGCTTCCGTCGAAGATCGCGACGTCCGTATTGTTATTGCTTAGTGTTGAATCCCCCGGGGCCTTCGTCGTGCTTGGGGTCCAATTCGCGGCTGTGGCAAAAGTAGTGCCAGCGGAACCGTCCCAGGTTGCTGTTTGTGCTACCGCCCGTCCCGTAAAAGCAGAGAGTAGGAGCGCGGAAAAGCAGATCGTGGTATGTGCACGGCGAAGATGACTAACGGATAGCGTTTTCATGAGTTGTTTAGGGTGGGCGATAGAGAAATTAATGTAATACCAACGACGGTTTTATTTATTTTTAAGCCGATCAGCGAAAGCACCAACTCCCCCTAACGCGTTAGCGCATGCCCGTTGCCCGAATCGTACGGCGGTACGGCTTGTGGCTTATTCGTGCCCCTTTAACGCAAAACAGCGTTAAGGCGCGAAGTGTGATTAAATCATTTGAAATAAATGATTTAATTTTTATTTGGTGGGCGACGTTTCCGCTGGGTATCGCCTAGGCCTTTACCACGAAAAACCAATGAGCCAAAAAAAATGGCAACGGCGTACTGCGATCATTGTAGCCGCAAAATATCGCAGAGAACGCATAGAAATGCCGCGCTTTTTTTTGCGCTCCTTGTTCTTTCGCGGCTAAACTGACTTGGTTATATCCGGTACTTTAAATGTTACAGCCTATTAGTAGGTAGTCACATGAAGCTTGTTGTATTGCCCCGTGGTCGATTACCGAAGGTTATCACTCCCACATCAGTGAGTATCAGTGCGTATAAGTGGTTAACTTTGATCGGGTTTGTTGATCAGGATTCGGAGTTTTTAACCACTGATGAGCACTGATGAACACTGATAAACCAAGCCGAGAAGGCAGTTTCCGCTTAACGGAATCCTCGTTTTTATCGAAGAACATTTGATTAGTATGTTCTGCCATATGATTAGAATTATGGGGCAGTCACCGGAGTGATGCCTCTGCGCCACCCAGACTCCGCCATCCTTAGCCTCGTACCGGGTTACCCCTCTATGGGAGTACTTGAGTTAAACTCCCTTAGGATAGTATATTGACATTACTCCTTTTCGGTTGTATCCCCATCCCATGAATTACTCAACTAACACACCTGCACAGCTTCGTTCGGTGCTGAGGGGCTTGCGCCATGCGCGGGGATTGAGCCAAACGGAGGTCGGTCGATTGCTGGGCGTCAGTCAAAAGCGCATCGCTCGGATAGAAGCCGCCCCTAACCGCACATCCTATGAACAAATCGCCAAATTAATCGCCCTGCTCGGCGGGCGCATCGTAGTGGAGGAGACTGTTGCGCCTCAGCCGACATCGACTTCAGCGCCTGCCGGTGAATGGTGAGCTAAATCATCACATGGCAAAATTACAGGATCTCGTCGTGTGGATGAATGGGCTTCGGGTCGGCGTGTGGATGCAACCGAACCGGGGTGCACCCTCCTTTCAGTATGACTCCAACTGGATCGTATCCGAGGCGGGGCGAGCAGTGTCACTGTCGCTACCGTTCTCGCCCGGCAATACGCCCCACCGCGGCGATTTGGTCACTTGGTTTTTTGAAAATCTTTTGCCGGACAGTGCGGGGATTCGCGCACGGCTACAGTCCCGCTTTGCGACAGACAGCGCCGGTGCCTTTGATTTATTGGCGGCGATTGGACGCGATTGTGTCGGGGCCGTGCAATTGATGCCAATGGGAGAAGTGCCGAGCAGACTGGACCGCATTGAGGCCGACCTGCTGGATGAATCGGGCGTGGAGCGTGTTATCGGCGCGGCACTTTCCAGTGGACGTGGGCTCGGGCAATCGGAGGAAGACGATTTCCGTATCTCCATCGCCGGAGCACAGGAGAAGACTGCGCTACTGTTTCGCGACGGGAAATGGTGGCGCCCCAAGGGTTCAACCCCGACGACGCACATTTTAAAACTACCGCTGGGGCTCGTGGGCAATTTACAAGCCGACATGCATAACTCAGTTGAAAATGAATGGCTGTGCTCGCGCATCATGCAGGCGTTTGGACTGGAGACGGCGGAATGCGAAATCCTGAATTTCGGTGAGCGTAAAGTTTTAGCCGTGCGCCGATTTGACCGTTTGATCCAGACCAATTCGATTGTGCGTCTGCCCCAAGAGGATTTCTGCCAAGCACTGGGGAGGCCCGCTGCGTTAAAATACGAATCAGATGGCGGCCCCGGAATCGCCGAAATCTTGCGCGTACTGGACACAAGTTCGAGAGCTGAAAGTGACAAACGTGCCTTCGTTAAAGCCCAGATCGTCTTCTGGCTTTTAGCAGCGACCGATGGGCACGCCAAAAACTTTTCACTTTTTCACGAGCGCGGCGGCACCTACCGGCTGACGCCATTTTACGATGTGCTTTCAGCCTGGCCGATTATTGGAAACGGCCCGCGACTCCTGCCGGTTCAACAAGCGAAGTTGGCTATGGCCGTGCGCGGTCGCAACGCCCACTGGAAAATAACCGACATCCGGCCTCGGCATTGGGACGCTGTCGCCTGTTTGGCCGGTCTTGGTGATGCCAGGGCACTGGTCGACGAAGTCAAGGCGCAAGCGCCGGCGGTCATCGCTCAAGTTTCTGCCCACCTCCCTATGGGATTCCCAAATGAGGTGAGCGGTAAAATTTTTTCGGGGATGGGGAGTCAGGTCGGGCAATTGGCAGAGTAGGGCGTCGGGCGGTAGTTTTGGTTGGTGACTAATACCATTGCTCATTCATACGCATAAAACCCCGGTAACAGTTCAGGCTCACCGCACCAGCAACCAAGCGGCCAAACATCAAACAACGGAATTTTTAACCTCTAATGAAAAGTAAGATACGCTAATTCAGAAGCAATAAAGCCATGGTTTTATTAGCGTTCATTAGCGGTAAACCGGTTCGTTTGGGAAGCGTCCCGCTGATCGTTAAAAGAAAACTGGGTGGGTGGTGGTTCCGCCGCCGGAAAGGCGCTGGAAAATGGCCTCTGCTTCTCGGGTCTGCCCCTCCGTGAGCGCGGTGGCAATGGAGCGAAGACCGGAGGACGCTTGAATGGCCTTTATCTCCAAGGTTGCCATCTCGGCAGCGGCCTCCTCGCGTTTTTTGAAGTTCTTTCGGTGCGGATGCTGTGCAGGCATCCAGTCACTCGCCATGAGGTAGAGCCGTTCCGATTTTCGTAGCGGCTGAGTTCGAACACGGTGTCGGGCATGTGAAGGTTGCCACGTCAACTGGCAAATCCGCCGCCTGCTTTTGCTAAGTCACTGATATTCAATGACTGAAATTGGTGCCCCCACGGGGAGTTGAACCCCGCTTTAAGGATTGAGAATCCCTTGTCCTAACCGATAGACGATGAGGGCGTCTGTTGGAGCGGTGAAGAGTTTAGTTTTATTCGTCGCCGTCAAGCGTCAGTTTCTGGAATTTTACGCCGGCTCATTTTCCGCTTACCCCGAGTTCCGTATCTTGCGAAAAATTTTGATGATAATGAATGAGTTGTGTTATTTAAAGGGTGATTTCCGGCACTACATTGCTGATTTCTCGGGTGCCTTTGGGCAGGCGTAGGCCCAGGTGGGCGAGTAGTTGAGCGGTGGCGGGCTCGGGCGTGGTCACCACGCGCAAGCGCAACTGCCCAGTCCCTTTTGCTGCATCCATT
>CANIXX010000282.1 GCA_947471115.1 Opitutaceae bacterium
ACGCTCATTTCCAGAGGGCCGAATTTCCGGGCTGCCGAATTCGCGTCCCTTAGCGTCCATTAGCGGTAAAAAATCTGCGGTTCGGGGTCTTCGCCTGCGTTTATTCCTTCACCTCACCGACCAGGGTGAACTCCTCGCGGTCGTGGTAAAGGTGACGGATGCGCACGTTAACCCCGCAGCGCGAAAACACCGACTCGGGCGCGCGCATCTCGGCCAACAGCGCAAGCGGATCAACGCGGCCGAACTTCAGGATAACCACAAAGCGACGACACCACTTGTTGACCAACCAAGGCGTGATCAGGTTCTCGACCACGTGATGCGGCTCCTCGACCAGGTCGCAGAACATCCAGTCAAACACCTGCCCGGATGCCGGCCGGAACTGAAAGGCGTCCTCCATGCGGTGCTCGATCTTGTAGTTGTTATAAGCGCCGCCTTTGAGCGGGCCGTTGTCGACCGCCACGATCTTGGCGCCGCGCTTGGACGCACTGTAACTCCAGCCGCCGGGTGCGGCACCGAGGTCGGCGACGGTTTCCTCAAACTGGGGTTCGCGGCCGAGAACGATGTAGGCCTCTTCGATTTTGAGGTACGAGCGCGACGGCGCCTGCTCGTCGTCGGCCATGCGGCGTTGGCCGCCGAAGATCGCCTCGCGCGAAACGTAGGCGCGCTTGAAATCGACGAAAAATACATAGAGCCCGCGCAACCGGGCAACGCCACGCGGCTTGGTGACAACCGCGAGTTTGGCCACGCGCGCCATGCGCTTTTTTAGGTTTTCGTAGACCATCTTTTCGACGCCTTTGACGCGGCGCCCCAAACCGTCGAGTTCGGCGGCCTCCTCAAACAAGCACGGCCACTCCGCCTCAAAGCGGTCGGTTTTGGCGGTGGTTAAAAACTGCTCGGTGACCTTGGCGGCGAGGGCGTTGACCGAGTCGGCCGCGATCTCGACAGGGTCGAGCAGGATCATCTGCGGAAAGCACAGATCGGGCACGTCGGGCGAGGCCGGATTAGCTTCGGTGCGGACCCAGCCCGGGCCCTGCTCGACGGGGGCGTAGCCGCGTGCGCGCAGCTCGCCGGCGAGCAAATCCACGAATCCGGGTTGGCAGGTGAAAATCATTTGTGGCGCAGCGTGCAGCCCGTGAACGGGGTCGGCGAGAAATTTAACGGGACAGGGGAAATCCGCGGCCGCTTTCTCCGCTAGATTAAGCCGTCGCAGTTCGGACTCGGGTTAACCGGCCTAGACGTCCGAATATTCGGCCTTCGAATCCCTAGATGGGCCGTTGCGTAAAAACTCCGCGTTTCGCCCCATCCCCGTCGTAGCCGTCCTTGGCCTTTACTATTTTGAGTCACTCCGGTTGATGAAGCGCACCATTTGCAGTTTTACCGTTTTTACAGCCAACCCATTTTAAATCATGCGCGACACCGCCACCACCAGCCAACCCTCGACCACGCCCCCGCCCCCACGCTCACGGCTCGTGAGTTTGAGTGAGGGCATTTGGAGTTCCGAGGCCATGAACGACACCTCGGCAAGCGGACGCTTCAAGGCGCTGCTCCGCGTGGGCACGACGACCGTCAAAGGGGTTATCTATAACAAGATTCCCGTGCAGTCTGCGGCGCTCACCTACTACACGCTGATGTCGATCGGGCCGATGCTCGTACTGGCCCTCACCCTGGGCGGCTTTATTCTGAGCAAACAGGAAAACGGGCATCAAAAACTGAAGGAGGCGATCTCCTCGGCTATTCAAGGGCTGGCGCCGCAAACCGGCCTGCATGCAGCAAAGACAACGACCGCTGGATCTGCTGCAGGCGCACTCGCCGCCGGCGAAAGCCCCGCTTCAGGAGCGACCGCTGCGATGGACTCAGCCGTAGACGCCCCAGTTGCCAACACGCAGGCAACAACCGCAGCCCCAGCCCAGCCCGTCGGCCTGGACCTAGATAGTATGGTCGACAACCTGCTCACCCAAGCCGCCAGCGGTGGCGCCTCGGCAGGAGGCCTGCTCATCCTCATTTTCCTCGCCGTGATGATGCTCTCGCGAGTTGAGAATGCGTTTAACACGATCTGGAACGTGAGCAAAGGCCGCCCTTGGAAGGACCGTTTTATTAACTACTTCCTTTTTATGGTCGTGAGCTGCGTGCTCGGTGCCGCCTCACTGACCATGCTGTCCGGCGCGTCGTTTGCCAAACAGGTCAACGAGCTCCCCGAATGGCTACGCAACCTGCCTGGGCTCGTGCACTTCCTCAGCGGCGCCGGCCCGACGCTTATCTCCATCGGGCTGATGACGATGCTCGTCGCGCTGTTCAACAAGTTCATGCCGAATGCCAAGGTGCGCTGGCTGCCAGCGCTCGGTGGTGGGCTGTTGGTGGCGGTCATTCTGGTGACCAACCAAAAGCTGGGCGCGCTTTACGCGGGCAATGTTGCCAATTTTAACAAGTTCTACGGTTCGCTGAGCATCGTCCTGGTGTTGATGTTTGGCATGTACCTGTCGTGGCTGTTTCTGCTTATTGGCGGGCAGTTCACCTACGCCCTGCAAAACGCCCGCTCGATGGCCGCCTACAGCACCTGGGAAAACCTCTCCGCGCGAACCAAGCAGACGCTGTGTTTCGGCTGCCTTATCCTCGTCGGCCGCCGCTTTCGCGCCAACGAAAACGCCCCGGATTCGCAAGCGATGGCCGACATGTTGTGCGTGCCCCGCAGCATCACCGACCAATGCCTGGCCCGCCTCATGGTGCTGGGGCTGGTGGTGGTGATCGACGACGGCGACAACAACCCCGACAACAACTGCTACCGGCCCAATTTTCCGCTCAACACGCGCTCGGTGGCCGACATCAAGCACCTCCTTGAATCCTTTAACGGTAACGTCACCATCGACCCCAAACTGCACACCGATGCAGGGCTGGCGCGCTTTGATGCGACCTACGGGCAGTTCAATGAACTGGCCGATGCGCAGCTGAGTTTCGACGCTTTGCTGGCCGAAACCGAACCGCAACCCGCCTGAGCCCAACAGGTCTCCTGCGTCCCTTTCAGCAGGCAGCGTAGCAAGCGCGGGGAGAAATCCCCAACAACGCCGCGTCGCCATTTAAATTTACGCGACACCCGCCGCAGGCAACTTAGCGCCTCACCGATTTTCCCGCTTCCCATCCACGCAATCCGTGCCTCTTTTGGCCCCTTAACGAATTTCTTCAGCTTTTCCGCAGATGCCTAAACGCCAAGATCCCCACGACGACCAACCCGAGCTGCCGCTTAACACGCCCGCTACACCCGACTCCGCCCATCCGGTCGATGCCGCCAGCACCACGCCTGCCGCCGCCGATGAGCCCGCACCGGGCGCAGCCGAAGCCGCCGTCGAACTGGTCGCAGCCGAGCCCGAGCTGCCCAAGACCAACGAAAACGCCCCCCTCGCCCACTCCTACCAGAAGTGGTTTTTGGAATACGCCAGCTACGTCATCCTCGACCGCGCCGTCCCACACATCGACGACGGCTTAAAACCCGTCCAGCGCCGCATCCTGCACACTTTCTGGGAGCAGGACGACGGGCGTTTCCACAAGGTCGCCAACATCGTTGGCGCCTGCATGCGTTTCCACCCCCACGGCGACGCCTCCATCGGTGCGGCGCTGGTCGGAATGGGCCAACGCGCCTACCTGGTCGAGCCGCAGGGTAACTTTGGCAACGTGCTCACCGGCGACGACGCGGCCGCCCCGCGTTACATCGAGGCCCGCCTCACGCCCTTCGCACGCGAGGTTTTGTTTAACCCCAAGACCACGATCTGGCAGGCCAGCTACGACGGCCGCGCCAAGGAGCCTGTCACGCTCCCCGCCAAGTTTCCTATCGTGCTGCTCGACGGCGCCGAGGGCATCGCCGTCGGCCTCTCGACGAAAATTCTGCCGCACAATTTCAACGACCTGTGCCGCTGCGCGATCAACCACCTTCAGGGTAAACGCTTCAAACTCGTCCCCGACTTCCCCTCCGGCGG
>CANIXX010000283.1 GCA_947471115.1 Opitutaceae bacterium
CAGGTGAGACCGATTCGGAACTAGGGGCTGAGTGGTCAAATTTGATGAAGAGCGCGCTGGCAATCTCCTGGATATTCGACCTGTAGAATTTTGAGAATAAAAGAACCCGAGCTACCGCGGGGAGCAGGGGAGCGATGCGCCTTTACGCGGTGTGATTGACCAGGCCGCCCCTGTTGATTTCGGAGCCGGTGACGTGACTGGCGGCATCGTGGTGGAACGACGGCGTGAACCGGTCAAACGTTCGGCCTGCGACCGATTTTTCCGGCTTTGGTCCAGTTCCACGGGCACGAACGCCACTGGTCTTCAAGGGTCACCGGCCCATAAAACTGCCTCTGCATGTGGGGGAACAGGGTGGAATTGGCCAGAGACGGCCAATTCCACCGCCTTCAACCCCCGCCTATACCCTTCCGAGCACCACTACCCCGCCACTGAAGGGGCGCAGCCCACCAATATGTAGCCGCTTGTTTCCTCGGACTTGGGCCTGGCCTGGCTGGTCGGTCCAGTCACGCACCACCCGCCATTCTCGGCCAGCCGGTAAGTCAACCTCCAGCGTCGCCCCAGGTTTGGCAAAGTCGTGCCACACCACATAGGCCCGCCCCGCCACCGAATCATGAAACAAGACCGCCTGGCGGCCTTGCGGGTGCTGCCACGACGGGCCGCAGTCCACCGTGCGCCTCGGCGCTTCCCCGGCCAACAGGATCGGCGCCAGTTCGCGGTACAGCTCGATCGCCTCACGCACCCACTTGACCGCCTGCGGCGAAAGTAGATGCATTTCCCCGGACAAACACATTCGGCCGAGGAACGCGGCCGCCAGTGAGTAGGTCAGGCGTTGCGGGCTGTCGGTGGCGCGCAACACCGCCCAGACTTGGGATTGGCGGGGCAGGGCCACCCGGTGCAGGTTCGCCGCTATCAATGGAATATCCGGCGATTCGTGCGCGTCGGAAAACGAACTCATCGCGGTCAAGGCCATCATCGACGGCTCGGTCCGGTGTCCTCCCGACGAGCAGTTTTCGATCACCAGCTCCGGCAGTTCTCGGCGCACCCGGCGCAGGAACGCCTGTACCCCGTCCAGGTGTTGGCGCAGGGCCTCGCCGGGCGACTCCGCCCCATCATGGCCCAGCCCGATGCTATCGTTGTAGTCGATCTTGAGGTAACCGATGAGGTTGTCCTTGAGTTGTTGGATCAAGCGCTCGGCGAGGTACTCGTGGACCCAGGGATCGCGGAAATCCCAAAAACGCCGGGTCCCCACCTGCAGGGGCTGGCCGTCGCGGTGCAGCATGTGCGTGGTCTCCTCCCAGGCTTTGGAGCCCGGGTTGACCACCTCAAACTCGAACCAAATTCCAGGAGTAAAGCCGCGGGCGCGCAGGGCCTCTGCAGTGGCCCGCAAGCCGTCTGGGAAACTGCGGCGGTTGACCACCCAATCGCCGTTTTGTTGGAAACTGTCACCGATGCGCTCGGCCCAGCCATCGTCGATGACCATGTAGGTGACGCCCGAACCGTGGAGGCGCTCGGCCAGCGCCAGCAGGTTGGCGTGGGTGGGGCTGCCCCACGAGGTACACCACTCGTTAAAGACTACTGGAAGCGTTTGCTCGCCGGCCGGTTGGGCGGCCAGCGGGGCCTTGAGCGGCGAATTGAGCCGGGCGCAGGCGGCGTCGAAATCCCCCGCAACCACCGTCACCCAAGCCTCCGGCGAGGCGAAGGTTTCGCCCGGGGCGAGGCACTTCCACCAGTGGCCGAATTCGCGGTCGGCCTGGCCGCCTGAAATCGCCAACTGGTCGTGGCGGCGGTAAAGTTCGATTTGCCAGGAGCCGGGCAGTGCGAGGCGTGCGCCCCAGGTGACCCCAGCGACCTCATCCTCGATGCCCAGCAGCGGAAACCAGCCGCTCACCGGCATTGATCCCACTTGGCCAAAACGCTCGCAACTCACGCCATACCCGACCCAGGAGCGCTCCAACTGCAAGTCCTCGAGGCTGCGCGCTTCGTGGCGACCCTCCGCGCTCCAGGCTGAGCGCAAGCGGTGCACCTTGAGCCGCCCAGGCTCATCGGCCTCGACAAACGGGGTTAGGCCGCCAAGGGAAAAGGAGGTGAGTAATTCCAGTGTGAGCGGGGCAGCGCTGGTGTTACGCGCGGTGGTGCGCACGCGGAAGGCCGACTCGCCGGCGCGCAGTTCCAATTCATGGGTGCACTCCAACCCGTAGTCCGCGACCAGCACGGTGCGGATGAGCGTGCTGCCGTCGTCCGCAGTTTCCCGCTTTTGGGATTGGAGGCGAAGGCCGAGGGTGGCCGGGCCGCCTCGTTGGGTACGCCCGGCGGCAAAGGCAGGGGCATGCGTCTGGCCGCGCACATGGACATGCACCAGAGGATCCACCTCCCAGGCCCTTACTGGAAGCATCCAGGCGGGCAGGGCGGTTACGCAGTCCTCGGTGAGATTCTCGCGGGGGGTGACGGTGCGTTCCCGGTAAGCAAGGGGGATGAGCACCAGCCCTACGGATGTGGGGGCGTCGGCGGGGGCTTGGTAGCGGACTAGGGTATCCCCGAGCTCAAACTCAGCATGGATGATAATAGGCATGGATTTTAAAGGTTTTTTCGGACTTTCGAGTGGGTAGAAAAAAGAAATTAATACGGCGGTTTTATATTAGCCGCGTAAGGGATCCAACAGACCGCGAAGTGAATAGATTCAATTGATTGAAAGTGATTAGGTTATTATTCGCGCGCCTTCCACTACCTTCGTGGTTAATGAATCGGGGTCTTTTTTGTGTCATTTGGTGTTTATTGAGGCAACGGTTGGGGTGGCGTTCTGAGTCGGTTCAGGGGGGACAAAGTTGTCGAACCCGCCGCGCGCCTTAAACAGGCTATACCAATACACCCAAAGGCCGAGGCTGAGGATACCGAGACCGCCGCTGATTAAAAAGGTCAGCAGGTACCAACTATTGCTTAAATTAAGTATCAGCCCAAGTAGGGGCGCAGCTGCAAACAAGAGGATATTATTGAGCAAGGAATAAGCCGAGTAGAATTGGCTGAATTGCGACTTAGGGAACACCATCGGATAAAGTGCCATGGAGGTGGTGAAATAACACCCGCTCAGTACGATGTGCAGGAAGAAAACCACCCCGAAGGCGCTTGCGGTTTGCACGAAAAAGAAACCGATCGTCATGCTGATGGCATAGACGGCCATGCAGATGGAGGCGGTGCGCATCGGGTGAAACCGGTCGGATAACCAGCCGAGCGGATAAGAGAGTATAAATGAGCCAATATAACTTATTGCTATATATTTACCGTATTGGGCCGTTTCGATCCCGTAGCTCTTAGCTGTGAGTATACTAAATAAATTGATCGGCTGGTTTGCGATGTTGGCCACCGCCAGCGTAATGAAGGCGACTGTATAAAACCGATCATGGGTGCATTCGCGGAAATAGCGTTTAACCTTGGCGACTAGGTTATCGTTTTCGGCCACGGGCGGTGGCGGAGGGTAGGTGCCTTCCTTAACAAACATACACATGACGCTGAATCCCACCAGGTAGAGGACAGCGATGCCCAGAAACACTTCCTTTGCATGCGTCTCGGCGTAGCCAATTAAGCTGAGATTGAAGTAGACCCCGGCCCCGAGACTGGCCATGCGGAACAGGCCGAAGAAGCGCCCGATCATGACCCTTGGCACGGTGTCGTTGACCAGTCCGTAGAACACGCTGTTGGTGACCATCGCAAACACCTCGAATATCACCCAGAATAACCCGAAGACACCGAGAATATAGGGGTTGGGATTGCCGGTGGCACCCACCAGTTTTTGCACCCAGATTCCGATATCAGGGGCGTAACCCAAGCCGACCATTGCTCCAAAAATGAAGGGCGTGGGAAAAAACAGGAACGGGATGCGCCGCCCCCAGCGGGTGCGAGTGCGATCACTCCACACACTGACCACCGGCCATACCAACACGGTGATGCAGGCGGGA
>CANIXX010000284.1 GCA_947471115.1 Opitutaceae bacterium
CTGCGCACCATTTTATACAAAAACCCGTTGCCCTCAGCCTCGATGCGCAAGCGGTGCCCGTCCTCCACCAGATCGAGGCGTTTGACCGTGCGCACGGTGTCTTCCTTGGCGATGCCGCTGCCGGGAATGGCGGTAAACGCCCGAAAATCGTGCGTCCCCACCAGCAGCGCCGCCGCCGCCCGCATTGCGCCGACGTCGAGTTTTCGTGGCATCGACCAGGTGTAAGCCTGCGTAAACGGATCCGCATACGCTCCGTGACAGAGCGAAAAATGGTAGATTTTCCCCGTGGCCCCGAAGCGTGCATGGAAACTCGCCGGCACCCGCTCGGCCGACCTGATCTGGATGGTCGGCGGCAACCCGATGCGCAGCGCAGTTAACAATTTGGCCGGTTCGTGCGGCCAGTGGGCGTCAAAGTGAAACACTTGCCCGCGAGCGTGAACCCCGGCGTCGGTCCGTCCGCTGCCGGTGATGTCGACCGGCGTTTTAAGCACCTCGGCCAGACGGCGCTCGATGACCGCTTGGATGGTCTCGGCGTTGGGCTGGATTTGCCAGCCGGCGAACGCCGTGCCGTCGTAGGCGACGGTGCATTTCCAGCGGGTAGGGGAGGCGACGGCGTCCGCGATCCCGGCGTTGGCGACGGCGGGATCGAGCGTGGCGCCGGTGACGTTATCGTCCATTTACGCTCCGCCTCCGGGCAGGATGGATGGAAAGCGTTGATCCAAAAAGTCCTGCAAAATAATGGCGGCCGCACGGGAATCGATGATTCCTTGGGCGCGGATCTCGCGGAGCTGTTTTTGGTTCATGCCGGACTCGGCCATGTGGGAGGTGAGGCGCTCGTCGATGAAGTGCAGCGGCAGACCGAATTCGCGCGTCAAACTGGCGGCGAAGCCCTCGACCTCCTTGGCCTTAAAACCGACGGTGCCGTTCATGTTGTAGGGAAAGCCCACCACCAGTTCGGTGATGCGCCGCTGTTTGACCAAGGCGGCCAACTTGTCGCGGCGCTGTTTGGGCTCGGCATCGGTGAGGGCGGGCAAAGGCGTGGCGATGCCCAGCTCGTCGCCGTAGGCCAGGCCGATGCGGCGCGAGCCGTAATCAATTCCTAAGAAACGCATGGGATAAGAAACCGCTCACAGCCACTTGGCACCGCCTTTGAGCGCCTCGACTTGCTTGAGCAACACCTTGATGTCCTGAGCCTTCGATTTGTGGCAAACCAACGTCGCGTCGGCGGTGTGAACCACAATCAGGTCGTTCACGCCGAGCAGCGTAACCAAGTGGCGGCCTTCGCTGAACACGATGTTGCGGCTTCCCTGTTCCACCACCGCGAGGCCGCGCGACACGTTGCCCGCCGCATCCGGCTTAAAATGTTTGGCCACCGCTGGCCAAGCGCCCACGTCGTCCCAATCAAACGAAGACGGCAGCACCACCACGTTGGTGGACTTCTCCAGCAGCGCGTAATCGACCGAAATCTTGGGCAGGGTCGGGTAAACTTTTTTCAATATACCGGCCAGCGGGCGCTTTTTGGCCAGCGCGGCGCGAATCGGTTGGAGCGCGGCGTTGAGCTCGGCGGCGTGTTGCGCCAGAGCCTTTTCCACCACGGGAACGCTCCACACAAACATGCCCGCATTCCACAAATAATCGCCTGAGGCGAGGTAGCCCTCGGCGATTTCCTTTTTTGGCTTTTCGACGAAACGTTGGACGTTGAACACCGGGCGGCGGTTAAAGGACTTCCATTTCGTGGCGCGCTGAATGTAGCCAAACCCGGTGGCCGGTTCGGTGGGCGTGATCCCGATGGTCACCAGCACTTCGGCGGCCTCGGCGGCGGCGAAGGCTGCGGCAAGATCCGTCGCGTAAGCTTTGCAGTCATGGATGACGTGGTCGGCGGGCAGCACCGCAAAAACCCCCTGCGGATCGCGTGCCGCGACAATGGCGGCGGCCAAGCCAACGGCGGCTGCGGTGTCGCGACCTACCGGTTCAGCGATGATGTTGGCGGCCGGGATTCCTTTGCAGATCGCGCGCACGGCCTTTTCTTGGACGGCGCTAGTGATGACAAAAATGTTTTTGGACGGCGCGAGCGGTTTTACCCGGTCGATGGTTTGGGTGAGCAGCGGTTTCGTCCCGACGATGGGCAGCAGGTGCTTGGGACGCGGCGTGCGGCTCTGCGGCCAGAAACGCTCACCCTTGCCCCCGGCGATAATGACGATGAAGTGCTGTGGCATATAAAAAGGTGGGGACAGTGCAGGAGCTGGACGGACTGGCGCAATTTCCATTTGCGCCTGTCCTACAAAGCCGTGTTTTGATTTTTCTCAACACCATGTCCGAAACCTATCCGCTGGAAATCTCGGTTGAAGAAACGCAGCGCCTGCTGCTCGAAACCCCCGCCCAGGTTGTGCTCATCGACGTGCGCGAGCCGGACGAAGTGGAGTGCTGCCGCATCGCCGGCTCCACGACCATTCCGATGAAGCAGATCCCTGAGAACGTCGGTGCGTTGCCCAAAGACAAACACCTGTTGATCCACTGCCACCATGGCGGCCGCAGCATGCGGGTGACCCAATTTTTGCGCGCCAACGGTTTTCCGGCGGTGAGCAACGTGGCCGGTGGCATCGACGCCTGGTCGCTGGCGATCGACGCGAGCGTTCCGCGGTATTGATTCTTTTCTCACCACGTTACGCCTCCGCCAGCGCCCGCGCTCTGGCGATGGCGCGGGCGATGAAGTAACCGTGGGTCGAAAACGCCGGAGTGCTAGCCGTCCGCTTGATCGGTTGGTAGGCCCCGTTGGAATGCAATTCGCGTGCGTTTTCGTTGTCCTGCAGCTCAACCTCAAACAGTTCGTCGATGATCCAGCGCCGCAAAACCGGATCGAGCACCGGATAAATCACCTCCACGCGGCGGAAAAAGTTACGCGGCATCCAGTCGGCGCTACCCGCCAGCACCAGTGGCTCGCCGCCGTTGTTCTCGAAGTAAAACGCCCGCGCGTGTTCCAGGTAACGCCCGACGATGCTGCGCACCCGGATGTGTTCGCTCAAGCCCTTCACTCCGGGCACTAGGCAGCACACCCCGCGCACGATGATGTCGATCTTAACCCCGGCCTGGGAGGCGGCGTAAAGCGAATCGATAGTGGCCTTGTCGACCAGCGAGTTCATTTTGGCGATGATGCGTGCTGGTCGCCCGGCGGCGGCGATTTCGGCTTCGCGCGCAATGAGTTCCTGCATTCGCGCGTGCAGCGAGTAAGGGGCCACCAGCAGGTGATCGAAAACCGGCTTCAAACTCAGGCCGGTGAGCGTGTTGAACAGATTTGCCGCGTCGGTGGTGAGCTCCTCGCGGGCGGTGAAATAGCTCAGGTCGGTGTAAAAACGCGCAGTCTTCGGGTTGTAATTACCCGTGCCCAGGTGCGCGTAGCGGCGCAGCAGTTTGCCCTCGCGGCGCACCACGAGCAGGCACTTGCAGTGCGTTTTATGCCCGACCAGACCGTAAACCACGTGCACGCCGGCTTCCTCCAACTGCTTGGCCCACTGGATGTTGTTGGCCTCGTCGAAACGCGCGCGTAGCTCCACCATGGCGGTCACCTGTTTGCCGTTACGCGACGCCTCTATTAGCGCCTTCACGAAGGGCGAGTCACCGCTGGTGCGGTAAAGGGTTTGTTTGATGGCAAAGACCTGAGGGTCGCGCGCCGCCTGCTCGATGAAATCCACCACCGGTTGAAACGAGTCGTAGGGGTGGTGCAGCAACACGTCCTGCGAGCGCAGGGTTTCAAAGATGTGCGCCGGCTCGCGCAGCGGCGAAACGTTGACCGGGGTGAACGGGCGGAACTTGAGGTCGGGGCGAGCGAGATCGTCCAGGCTCATCAACCGCAGCAGGTTAAGCGGGCCATTGAGAC
>CANIXX010000285.1 GCA_947471115.1 Opitutaceae bacterium
CTGCGTTCCTTGGGCTAACTTCGGCTCCGCGATGGACGTGCTGCTCACCGAACCAAGCGAGACATTAACCGCCACCGGCGAACGTGGACGCCGCTGGGCCCGCGAGACCTTTACCTGGCCCAAAACCGCGCTCACCCTGGCGAACTTTTACGCCTCGTTAACCGTTGCTGCATGACACACGCGCACGACTCCCACCGCCTATCCTGGCTCGATTGGGCGGTGCTCATTCACGTCAGCGCGCTGCTCCTGTTTTCGAGCTGGGTGTTTGGGGGTAACATCTGGTGGGCGCGGCTCACGCTGTCGATTTGGGGCAGCCTCGCCCTGCCGCTGTGCATCGCCGCGTGTTTACTGGGCCACGGCCGGGGTCGGCACGCCCGCCGCAAGCTGGGGTGGTTGATCCCGCCGGCCCTTTACGCCGGACTGGTTCTCGCCAGCACCTTTAACCCAAGCTTCGCCTCCACGTTCATCGACGGCAGCCTGCTTATGGCACATAAAGGGGCCACCCACCCGCAGTGGCCGAGCACGGTCAGCGCGGCGCAATCGCTCGACTCGCTCTGGTTCGGGGCCGGCTTTTACCTCTCGGCCTTTAACCTGGCGGTGGTGATCCGCAGTCGGCGCGCGCTACATTTTCTGCTGGTACTCATCAGCGTCAACGCGGTGGCGCTCGCGGTGATGGGAACCCTGCAAAAGCTCTCCGGCTCCGGGTTCTACTTTGGCGCGGCGACATCGCCCAATGTCCGTTTTTTTGCCTCGTTCATCTATTACAACCACTGGGGTGCGTTTATGGTGCTGTGTTTGGCGACGACCGCCGGCCTGCTATTTAACCAAGCGAAGCACCACCAGGGACGCGATCTCTGGCAATCGCCCTTCAGCGCGGCGCTGGTCGGATTCCTATTCATCGCGATCAGCGGTCCACTGAGCGCTTCGCGGGCCGCCATAGCGATGTCGGCACTGCTTGTGGCCGTTGCCACCGTTAATGCCCTATTGCGGCTGGCCTCTGCCCGCCGCCTCGCGCACCGCCCGCTCTGGCCCGCAGCCACCGCACTTTTGGCCGTGGTCACCCTGACCATCGCTGCGGTCGCCTGGCTGGGTTTTCGTGGTATCAGCGAGCGTTATCACCAAACCCAAATCGCCCTGGACCAGAACCAATCGCTGTGGGGCGAGCGCCTCGCCGTCTATGCCGACACGGCCGAGTTAGCGCGCCGCCAACCCGTGTTTGGCTGGGGGCTGAACAGTTACGACATCGCCTTTCAACTGGTGCGGCCGCGCTCAATCGCCGCCTCCCGCAGTACCGAAAATCACTACGCGACCGCCCACAACGACTGGGTGCAATCACTGGCCGAAACCGGTCTGGTCGGCACCAGCCTGCTTCTGCTGACGCTAGCCGTGCCCTTGGCGCATTTAACCCGCCGCAAACTCCGCCATCCGCTGGTCGCCTACCCCCTGCTCGGTCTGGCCATCGTCCTGCTTTATGCGCTGGTCGAGTTCCCCTTCTCTTCGGGTGCCTTTTTGATCACCTTCTGGGTTCTGTTTTTCACCGCATTGCGCAAAGCCGAACTCACCGTCGATACACCACCCCCGCCCCATGCGTGAACCGACCCGGTTTTCCATCGTCATCCTGACCCTCAATGAGGAGCAAAATCTCCCTGCCTGCCTCGCCAGCACCACCGGCTGCGATGACGTGGTCGTACTCGATTCCGGCTCAACCGACCGCACGGTCGAAATCGCGCGTGCTGCGGGAGCACGGGTTTTTGTTAACCCCTTCCAAAACTTCGCGCAGCAGCGCAACCACGCCCACGACGTGATCGCGTTTCACCACGAGTGGGTGTTCCACCTCGATGCCGACGAAACACTCTCGCCCGAGCTCATTGCCGAGTGCTCTGCCTGCGCTGAGTCACCGGCGGCGGCGCAACTCGACGGGTTTTATGCCGCTCCCCGCATGTTTTTCCACGGGCGCTGGATTCCCCGCTGCACCGATTATCCGGCCTGGCAGGCGCGCTTCGTGAACACCCGCCGCTTCCGTTTTATTGAAGTCGGCCATGGCCAGCGCGAAGCCCCGGGCATGCGACTCGGTCGACTAACGCATCCCTACGACCACAACCTCTCCTCGCAAAGTGACGCCGAGATCCGCGTCAAACACGCGCGCTACGCCAAAAAAGAGGCCGTTGCGTTTCGAGCCACCGCTCGCCCGGCCTCAACGCTGTGGCGGGATCTTCGCGCACCCGATGCGCTGACCCGCCGCAGAGCGTTAAAAGAGGCCAGTTATCACCTGCCGTCCCGCGGGCTCCTGCGTTTTGTCTACCAGTACCTCCTGCGGCGCGGCTTTTTGGAGGGCTCCGCCGGCTTTGTTTACTGCCGCTTGCTCGCCGCATACGAACAGGCGATTTCCGCCGAACTGCGGGCCCTGCGCTCCGCTACACCCAAACGATAGGCGCCCCCCGCCCAACTGACCCGCCCGCTCGCTTCACGCTCACCCCGCATGCATAAAAACCGCACCATCGCCTACCTGTTGCTCATCCTCGACCTGGGGTTGCTAGTCGCCGCCTTCAACTCCATGGCCTGGCTACGCGGCATCTTGGCCAACGACGAATGGATCTACACCCCGCTGCTCGCCCCTGCCGTGCTTCTCGTCACCGCGTTTTACCTGATCGATGCCTACAATTCAAAGACCGACATGATGAGCCTCGACTACACCAGCGAGCACATCATCGCCGTACTTTTCGCCATTATTGGCACCCTCCTCGTTACCTTCACCTTCCTGCCCCAAGGCTACCCGCTCCAGCAAAGTCGCGCAGTGATCGTACTCGGTTTTCTGGCCTGCATTCCTATCTCGCTGGCCTATCGCAGGGTAATTTACTCGCGCACCAACGCCTCGCACAAAAGCCACTCGCTGCTCTTCATTGGTGACGCCGAAAGCGCCCAAGTTTTCGCCCAAGAGTGCACCCGCATGGGCTACCAGCAGCCCGTGATCTACGCCTCACCCGACGCCGAGGCCGAAACCGCCCTAGGCCCTGCATCCACGGCCCTCGACGATATCCTCGGGCAGATTGAAACCGGCACCATCAACATCGAGGCCATCGTCCTACGCGAAAATAACCGCGACCTGCGCGCCCGCCTCTCGCTGCGTCTCGTTGACCTGTATTTCAACGCCGTTCCCACGTACACACTGGAGCTTTTTCACCAGGTGTATTGGCGCAAAATCCCGCTCTACCGCCTCAACCAAACTTGGCTCTTTCAAGAGGGTTTTCAAATCGCCCGTGAGCCCGTGTTTAAACACCTCAAGCGTTTCAGTGATATCGCCATCTCGTTTTTAGCGCTGACCCTCGGTGCGCCCCTGTTGCTGATCATTGCGCTGGCCATTTGGTGCGGCGATCGCGGCCCTGTGCTTTTTTCCCAAACCCGCATCGGTCAAAATCGCGTGCCCTTCCGTCTCTACAAATTTCGCACCATGCGTCCCAACGACGGCGCCGACGCCTACACTGCGGTGGCCGACATGCGCATCACCGCTGTCGGTAAGTTCCTGCGCAGCTACCGCCTCGATGAACTGCCGCAGATGCTCAATGTGCTTTTGGGCGACATGAGCCTGATCGGCCCCCGCGCCGAATGGGACAAACTGGTCGCCGATTACGAGCAGCAGATCCCCTGTTATCACTTCCGCCACCTGGTAAAACCCGGCATCACCGGCTGGGCCCAAGTCAACTATCCCTATGGCGCCAATCTCAACGACACCCTACGCAAGTTGGAATACGACCTCTACTACATCCGCCACTTCTCTTTTCAGATCGACGCCTCCATCGTCCTAAAAACCATTCACATCATGCTGTTTGGCAAAGGCCGGTAGAGCC
>CANIXX010000286.1 GCA_947471115.1 Opitutaceae bacterium
ACCGCTACGATTAGTAACATCTGAAGAGAAAGCCAGCCGAGGTACACTGCCCCTCCGAGGAGCACGGCAAAATTAACCACAAAGGTGGGGATGATGCGCATCGCCTCGGTGATGGTCATCACGTCCTCGGTGAGCGCTACCATGAGTCGCGCCGGGCCGATTTCCTCCAATTGGCGCAGCGGTACACCGAGAATTTTTTCTACCAAGTCGTGGCGCAAATTGGCGGTACTCATTTGCGCAAAACGCGTGAGGGTCACTTGGGCGAGAAAGTGCGCCAATAACCGAACTACACCGAGCAGCGCGAAGCCCGTGATGAGCGCCGTGGTGGGCGCCAAAGTGCCCGAAAGCACGGCATTGACCAGAGCGATCAAACCGGCATTGCAGGCACCTGCAACCAGCGCAGTCAGCGCTGCTAAAATGATGATGCGCGGAGAATAACGAAATAAAAACCGGATGAGTTTCATGATAAGTGATTGGCCTCTGCGTTGATTTGATTGAGCAGTATTTTAAGCTCATTGGCCGCCAACCTCACCTGCGGTTCTTCGAGTAAACTCTCGTGCAAACCCGGCAGGACTTTCACCGTAACCCCCCCCTTTGCATAATCGGCCCAACCGCAGAGCGGGTCGTAATTGCAATCAAAGGGGTGGCCGAGCGTACGCAGCAACGTGACCTTGCCGTGGTAAACACTCGCGTGATGCAGGCCATTCGCTCGCACATGGGCGGTCCAAAGTCTGTGATCCTCAATCGGCACCGTGGATAAATCAACTTGGGTCTCTACATCAAAGCTCTCATCGGAGCGGCGATGACCGAGCATTTTACCCACTCGCCGATGCAGCATTTGGAGCTTCCACTGCAGAAACCGCAGTTGTTTAACGTGCCCCCACTTAACAAAGCCGATAAACCAGTGCGTAAGGTTGAGGAAGAATCGCCCCACAAACAGGGGCGTTAAGTTCATGCAATCGTAACTGCAGTTGGGCGGGGATGAATTGAAGAGCACCAGAAGATCCACGCGCTGCCCCTGCTCCATCAACATCCGCGCCATTTCGTAGGCGATATTACCGCCGAAACAGTAGCCACCAAGCAAGTAAGGCCCGTCCGGCTGGAAGGTGCGCAGTTCGCGCACGTACTGCGTGGCGATTTCATTTATGGTCAACGGTGAGACTGGACGGGCCCGAAACGCGTAGATCGGCTGTCTGTCTCCCAAATGGCGCGAAAGATTGGCGTAGCCCCACATCATCCCTCCTCCTACTCCGTGAACAAGGAACAGCCGTTGCCGGTCACCTCGCGGCTGAATCTCAACCCACGGTGACCACCCGTCTGGATTTCGCAGCTGGCGCGCGGCTTCGATGTAGGTCGCCATCCTTTCAACCGTGGCGTTACGCAGAATGGCCTCAATTGGTAGGCGTATGCCCGTGCGTTTCTCAACCTCAGTGAACATCACCGCACCCATCAAGGAATCGCCGCCTACCTGAAAAAAATCTTCGTGCACTCCGATTGACTTCAGTTTGAGCAGTTCGCACCAAATCTGGCAGAGCAACGCCTCGATCTCGTCGCGCGGGCCCACAAACTCCCCCACGCTAGGCCGCAGGTGCTCGGGTGGCGGCAGAGCGGCGTGATCGATCTTGCCGGCCGGAGTCAGGACAAAGCGGTGCATCACCATAAAAGCCCCCGGAACCATATGGTCGGGAAGGCGTTCCTTGAGGTGTGCCCGTAACAGTGAGCCTAAATGCAGGCGCGTCGCCACCTGCGGTTCGCGCCGAGACTGACCCGCTTTGGCATGGGGAACCACATAAGCGACAAGTCCACGTTTTCCCGTTTTATCATCATGGATGACGACTAGGGCTTCACTGACCTCGTTGTGCGTGAGAAGGGCCGTCTCTACCTCGCCCAGCTCCACCCGAAACCCGCGAATCTTCACTTGGCGGTCATCGCGCCCGGCAAACTCCAGATTTCCGTCGGGACGGAAACGGCCGCGGTCACCCGTGCGATAGAGACGCGACGAACGGTCGCCCGAAAAAGGCGAAGGAATGAACCGCTGCTCGTTGATGTCAGGGTTGTTGAGATAACCCCGCACCACACCGTTTCCACCGATGAACAACTCGCCGGTTTCCCCGGCCGGAACGGGACGCAACAAGGAATCCAGAACAGAGACTTGAGTGCCGTTAATCGGGCGGCCGATGGTCGGAGGGGCCTCCGGCGTGCGCAGCGCGTAAGTCGAGCACGTCGTAGTCTCGGTCGGCCCATATAAATCATAAACGCGCTTCAGGTTGGGCAGCGCATAGAGGTCCTGCACCAATGCGGAGGACAGGTGTTCGCCTCCCATGTTAATGGTCTCCACCGAGGAAGGGATACCGCCCATGCGCAACAACTCACGCACCACCGAGGGCACCGAGAACAACAATCGCACCTCCTTGGCCGCATCCAACTGAGGTAACGCTAGAGTATTGGCGGCGAGAATCACTTTTCCGCCCAAGCACAGCGGCATAAAAATATCCAAGATCGATGGGTCAAACGAGATCGAGATTCCAGCCAGGACCCCGTCGAGTTCCTGAGCACTGTAAACTTTGCTGGCCCACGCGATTAGGGCGACCGAGTTGCGATGTTCCACCGCCACGCCCTTGGGTTTCCCGGTGGAGCCCGAAGTATAGATGATGTAGGCCAAATTGGCCGCCCCCACCCCGGAATCGGGATTCACCTCATCAACCACCCCTGCGGCATCGGCCGCATCAAGGCAGTAAACCTGCGGCGCAAGCTTGGCACCTGCCCGGATCGACTCCAACCGATCCAACAACGAGGTTTGCGCCAAAATCAGGCCCAACTGGGTATCAGCCAGCATGAACGCAAGCCGTTCGGGTGGGTACACCGGATCGAGGGGCACATAAGCGCCACCGGCTTTAAGCACACCGAGCATCGCCACGATCATGTGCACGGACCGGTCCATAAAAACCCCCACAAGGGTTTCATTGCCCACACCGACCGCGATTAAACGATGTGCAACGTGATTGGCCCTGCGGTTGAGCTCCTTATAGGTGATACGCTCCCTATCAAACACAACGGCAACCTCTTTGGGTTTCAACTCGGCCTGGGACTCAAACCACTGGTGCAGACACTCGGGATGAAGCGTCTCGGCTCCTCCCGTCGCGTCTCCCCCGCCCAGCCCGTTTGTCGCCAAATGGTGAACGGCCCGCGTGGACTCCAAAGCTACTGGTAAAAGTCGTGGACCAAGGGATTGCTGGGCCTTAGGTGCGTTAGGGGGAATCATAATTGAATCACCACAGTACAATCTGGCCGGACCCTTGAGCAGTGGGTGTTAACCTGAATCCACATCCCTATGGCCACCTCCGGCGCTGATACCGGTAGGCTCGAACCCGTAGGCACCCACCCTATTTCGATTTGGGCACCAACGGCGTTTAATCAGGAATGAGATTCGCCCCTGCCAGCGTCGCGCCCCGACCCCATTTTTCGACGGTAACCGATGCGTTACCCGCTGCATTGCCGCGCAGTGGGCCCACGCAGAGGCAGCGCTGGCCGGTCGGGCTGCTCGGAGTGCCTTTTGAAAACATCACCCAAGTCGAGGCGGTGGCGCGCGTGGCTGAGATGATTACCAGCAGGCGAGCGCATTATGTGGTGACCGCCAACGTGGATTTCCTCGTTCAGGCGCGCCATGATGTGGAGCTGCGTCGCATCCTGTTAGCAGCGGATCTGGTCCTGTGCGACGGCACGCCCTTGGTCTGGGCCTCCCGTTGGCTTGGAAATCCGCTGCCGGAACGGGTGGCCGGCGCGGATGTAACCCCGTTGCTCATCGAAGCGGCGGCCCGCAACGGGCACC
>CANIXX010000287.1 GCA_947471115.1 Opitutaceae bacterium
AGAAAACAAACCCGGCCAAGATCGGCCGCTGCACCTCATTTTGCTCACTCACCGCAGTGGGGAACCGCGCCGCGATCTGCTCAATAACAGGGGGCGAAGTCAGCAATTCTTCGCGCACAATCCTGTCCGCATCAAGAAGCCTGAATTCCTCATCTACAAAAAAACGTGCGGCCGTGGATTTGCCTCCGCCCATGCTGCCTGTAAGTCCTAGGATCATTTGATTATGGGTTTATAACCCCACCAAATTGAGCTTGCCCGAGGTTTCGGCAAATCATTACTCACAACGTGGTTCGCCAAGTTTTTTATCCGCCCAAAAACCTTGTCTCTAAATGACGAAGAACATCACCCCCTTCACGATCGATACCTCCTGCGCTACCACAGTAACCGAGGCCGCGCTGGGGATCGCAGAAGGGATTTCACCAGGCTTGGACCAATCCTTCATCCGTTCCGTATTTTCCGATTGCGAAAACCTCTTTTCGGGAAACCACCCGGATTATCAGGCCAATGATCTCCCCTATCATGATTTCCATCATACCCTGCAGGTATCGGTAGCCTTCATGGATCTTTTCGTCGCAAGGCAATACTCGAGTGGATTCCCTCCGTTTTCGCATCGGCAATTTGAGCTAGGTCTAACCGCAGCCCTGTATCACGACAGTGGTTACTTAAAACTACGCTCAGACCGTGAAGGCACTGGAGCCAAATACACGTTCTGCCACGTCTTGCGAAGTTGCGCATTGGCGGCATCCCACCTCCCCACACGCGGGTTAAAAATCGAGGAAGTCGATATCGTGCTCGGGGCGATTCGTTGCACCGGACCATCAACCACCGGAATGAACCTGCGCTTTAACCGTAACGATGACCACGTACTCGCCAGTATGGTCGCCACGGCGGATTACCTTGGGCAAATGGCGGCGGACGACTATCCCGACGAACTTGGGTTGTTATTCCAGGAGTTCGCCGAGTCGGATGCATTCCGTTGCCTTCCCGCGCCCCAGCGCCTTTTCAAATCCGCTTCTCACCTTGTCGGCGAATCCACGGCGTTTTGGGAAAAAGTCGTTAAGCCCAAATTCGACCACGATTTCCTCGGGGTTTACCGCTTCCTTAACCAGCCCGATGGCCGCAACCGGTACATCGATAAAATCGAATATAACCTCGACGTGATCGCCCAGCGCCACGCCGCAGCGAAAAATTGATCCGCGATGCTCGCCACAATCGCATCAGCAGCCCTTCAAGGCATAGATGCAGAGTTGGTGCATGTAGAGGTGAATTCAGGCGAAAGCGGCGACCCTCGACTCATCCTCGTGGGACTTCCAGATGCCGCCGTCAAGGAGTCCGATGACCGTGTTGTTTCCGCGCTGAGCAACAGCGGATTCAAGCCGCCACGCACGCGTACAACGATAAACTTGGCGCCTGGAAACCTGCGAAAAGAAGGGCCCTTTTACGATCTCCCCATCGCACTCGGCATCCTAATTGCAACCGAACAACTCGTCGCCCCCGGTATCGACGATTACCTTATCGCTGGTGAACTCAGCTTGTCCGGTGCCACCCGCCCCGTGCGCGGTGCGCTCGCACTGGCACGTCTGGCCAAAAAACTCGGCAAGCGCGGCATCATGCTACCACCGGCCTCGGCCGCAGAGGCGTCACTAGTCGAGGGCATAGCCGCTTACCCCATTACATCCCTTGACCAGGCGGCTCGCTTTCTCAGCGGTAAAATCGCGATCACCGCCGCCGCACAAATGAGCGGGATCACACCAAATGTAGGGCCCGATCTAAGCGTAGGCGATTTTTCTGAAATCAAGGGCCAACACGCGCTGCGTCGTGCCATCGAGGTTTCCGCCGCCGGAGGCCACAACCTGTGTATGATCGGCCCTCCAGGCAGCGGCAAATCGATGGTCGCGAAACGCATTCCCACCATCCTGCCCTCCCCGACCCTGGACGAGTCTCTGGAAATTCTCAGTATTCACTCAGCCGCCGGCCAAACACTCTCCGGTAATGATGCCCACGTATTCGGGCGCCGCCCCGTGCGCTCGCCCCACCACACCATCTCCGACGTAGGCCTGCTGGGCGGTGGAACCATTCCTGGGCCGGGCGAAATCTCCCTCGCACACCATGGAGTGCTCTTCCTTGACGAGCTCCCAGAATTCAAGCGCAGCGCCCTAGAGGTCCTGCGCCAACCCCTTGAAGATGGCTATGTGACCATCTCGCGCAGCGCCGGAAAAGTTACGCTGCCGTGCAGCTTCATGTTGGTCGCGGCAATGAACCCGTGCCCCTGTGGCTATCTTGGCGACCCTCGCCATGAATGCCGTTGTTCCCCTTCGCAAATCCAGCGATACCGTGCCCGTATCAGCGGGCCGCTGCTTGATCGCATCGACCTTCACATCGAGGCTCCCGCGCTTTCGATCAACGAACTGCGCCAGGAAAAACTCGCCGAATCATCCGAGTCCATCCGCGTCCGGGTGCAAGCCGCTCGCCAGCGTCAATTGACCCGCTTCACAGGCACTCGCACCACCTCCAACGCGCGCATGACCCACGCGCAAATTCGCGCGCATTGCGTAATCGACACTGCGCTTGGCGACCTGCTCCAGCAGGCAATGGAGCAACTCTCGCTTTCAGCCCGCGCCTACGACCGCATTCTTAAAGTCGCCCGCACCATCGCCGATCTCGCCGCAGCCGATCGCATCGAGTCGCCCCACTTGCTCGAGGCGATCCAATACCGCAGCCTAGATCGTAACTTGTTTTATTAGCTATTACCCACAGTCGTCACGACGCGCGCCCCCCTCCTTTGAACGCCCCCACTCCGCCCCACATCACGTCAGGTTCACCGGATCGACGTCGAGCACCTGAGTGATGTCGTCTGGCCACTTGAAGGTCGTTCGCAACGCGTTCAAATCGGCGATCACCCGCGTCACCCCGTTGGTGAAATACCACACCTGGTAACGGTACTCGTCTTTGATTTTCTCAATCGGTGAGGGCGAGGGACCGCGTAACTCGACCCGTCCGGCTAATTCCTTTTCGACGTGCCGCGCCCACTGTTCGGTGAAAAACTTGAGCTTCTCTTCGCTTGGTCCGCGAAACAGGTGATGGATCAAGTGCCGATAAGGCGGATACCTGAAATCCTTGCGCATTTTGAGTTCGCTCACCGCGAATCCTTCGAAATCGGCGTGTCGCGAAAACTGAATCGTCTCGGCCTGGGGCGTGAAGGTTTGCACCACCACTTCACCCGCCCGATCCCCTCGCCCCGCCCGCCCTGCCACCTGCACGAGCAGCTGGAATGTGCGCTCATTGGCCCGGAAATCGGGGATGTGCATCGAGATGTCGGCATCGATGAGCCCGACCAGCGTCACGTTGGGGAAATCTAGCCCCTTGGCGATCATCTGGGTTCCGATCAGAATATCGATTTTCCCCGCGCGGAAATCGGTGAGGATTTCCCTAAACAGGTTTTTCTTCGACATGGTGTCCGTGTCCATGCGCTCCAGCCGCGCCTTGGGCAACACGCGGCGCACGGCTTCTTCGACGCGCTGTGTGCCCATGCCTTTCCAGCGGATTTCGGGAGCTCCACACGCCGGGCAGCGCGCGGGCGCAGTCGATTCCTTGCCGCACAAGTGGCAACGCAACCGCTCATCGGTGCGGTGATAGGTCATCGTGATGCTGCAATGCGGACACTCTTCCACGTGGCCGCATTTGGTGCACTGCATCGAAGGCGAATAACCGCGGCGATTGAGAAACAAAATCGTCTGCTCCCGCTTTTCGAAGCGGGCGTGCATGGCATCCACCAACTTGCCGGAGAGGGACGTAAAACC
>CANIXX010000288.1 GCA_947471115.1 Opitutaceae bacterium
CACGGCCACAACGACCCTGATCTCAACGCCGCGTTGATCGACCAGCTCGGCCGCGTTGCGCACGCCACTTTGCTCGGCCTGGCTCACGCGCCCGGCGCGGATTTGGCTGCGGAGTTGGTCTGCCTCGCACCCCGAGGGCTCGACCATGTTTTTTACACCGACAACGGTTCCGGTGCGGTCGAGGTCGCCCTCAAACAGTCGTTTCAATTTTGGCAACTCGCCGGTCGCCCCGAGAAGCGCGGGGTGATCGGTATGTCCGGCGGTTACCACGGCGACACCTTTGGCACGATGGCGGTGGGCGATAGTGGTTTTTTTCACGACCGCTTCCGGCCCTGGTGTTTTGGGGCCGATCACTTTCCAGCCCCAACAGCCGATGACGCTACCGCAAGTCTGGCGGCGCTCACCGCGTTGTTGCAGGCCAAGGCCGACGCGACTGCCTGCCTCATCATCGAACCTTGGGTGCAGGGCGCGGCCGGTATGCGTTTGCAGCCACCGGGCTTTATTCGCGCGGTGGCTGAGCTCTGTTGCACGCACGGCGTACACCTGATCTTGGACGAGGTGTTCGTGGGCTTTGGCCGGCTCGGGCCGATGCTCGTTTGTACCCAAGAAGGGGTGACACCTGATTTTCTGTGTTTGGCTAAGGGGCTTACCGGGGGCTACCTGCCGCTGGCCGCTACCTTGGTGCGGAGTGAAATTTATGACGCCTTCCTCGGCACCTACGAAAGCCGGCGGGCGTTTTTCCACGGGCATACGTTTACCGGTAACCCCTTGGCGGCGGCCGTCGCGTTGGCCAACATCCGCAAACTGCGCCCGCTCATCGAGAGTGGCGTAATCGCGGAGCGCGCCGAGGCGTTTGGGCGTTTGCTGACCGAGGCGTTCGCCGGACATCCGCACGTTACGGGGCTGCGGCAGCGCGGGCTGACGGCCGCCATCGACCTCGCGCCCACGGGCGGCGGGGCGTATCCGGTGGCGTTGCGCGCGGGCTTGCAGGTCTGCCTGCGCGCCCGCGATCACGGGCTTTTGCTGCGCCCACTCGGTGATTCACTTCTGCTCGTGCCGCCGCTCTGCCTGGATCAGGCCGAGCTCGGCGAATTAGTTAACCGCACCCGTCTCGCTATAGACGACACCCTCCCTTTCCTCGTATGAACTCCACCACCGCTACGACCACTGCCACACCCGACTTGCTCGCCATTCGAGCCCTTTACGACCTGCCTTTTCCCGAACTGCTGTTCCGCGCCATGCAGGTGCATCGCGAATACCACGATTCAGGTGCCGTGCAGCTCTGTACCCTCCAGTCGATCAAGACCGGCCGCTGCCAGGAAGACTGCAAATACTGCCCGCAATCCGCCCACCATCCCGACGCCGCGTTACTGCCCGAGCCGCTCATGGCGACCGAGCAAGTACTCGTCGCCGCCCGTGCGGCAAAAGCCGGCGGGGCATCCCGCTTTTGCATGGGAGCGGCTTGGCGCGAAGTGCGCGACGGCGCCCAATTTGACTCGGTGTTGAACACCGTGCGCGGCGTGGCCGACCTCGGTCTCGAGGTGTGCTGCACCCTCGGCATGGTCCAAGAGCACCAGGCTGTGCGCCTCAAGGAGGCCGGTTGCAAAGTTTACAACCACAACTTGGATACGTCGCGCGAGTTTTACCCCGAGATCATCACCACCCGCACCTACGACGACCGCCTGACCACACTGGAAACCGTGCGCCGCGCCGGCCTTGAAGTGTGCAGCGGCGGCATTATCGGTCTGGGTGAATCCCTCGACGATCGCATCAAGCTCCTGCACGAGTTGGCCAGCCTCAGCCCGCATCCCGATTCGGTGCCCATCAACTCCCTCGTCCCCGTTGAAGGCACGCCGATGGCCGAAAATGATCCGGTCGATCCGATCGAGTTCGTCCGTGTCATTGCCGTCGCGCGTATCCTTATGCCACGTACGATGGTCCGCCTCTCGGCTGGTCGCACGCACATGAGCGATGAATTGCAGGCACTGTGTTTCTCGGCGGGTGCGAACAGCATTTTCCTTGGCGAAAAATTACTGACCACTCCTAACCCTGGACGCGGCGAAGATTTCACCCTTTTGCGCCGCCTCGGCATGCACCCGCTCGGCGGTGAGTTGCCAGTCGAAGAATCACGAGCAGGCGAAGATGGCACATGGGCGAAAGCCTGCACCTCGCAGGGCTGCGGCCATGATCACTCCCACGAGGGCGCAGGTCATCATCACCATAATTGAGCGGATAAGGTTGCGCATTTTTAAGCCCTTAAGCGGGCAAATAACCGGCATAACACAGGGACATGCAGACGATTCTTATTTCCGGGGCCGACACCGGTATCGGTAAGACGCGCGTAACCGCGGCACTAGCTCGTGCCGTTGCTGCGACCGGCGGTAGCGTGCAGATCGTCAAACCGGTGGAAAGTGGCGTACGCGATAAGGCCCACCTTGGGGACGCTGAGGCCGCCGCAACTCTTGCCGGATTGCCGGTTTCGTCTGCGGTGACATTGCGTAAGTACGCAGCGGCGATCAGTCCGCTCGATGCGGCTGCAGCTGAGGGCAGCGCGCTCAGTTGGGCTGAATTACTTGCCGATTACGATCGCCTGCCGTCCTGCGATTGGCGGCTGGTCGAAGGTGCGGGTGGGTTGGCTGTACCACTCGAAACGAGCGGACTCGACTGGACTGATTTTGCGCGCGCGATTGGCGCTGAAGCCGTGGTGCTGGTTGTCGCTGACCGACTCGGCGCAATTAACCAGTCACGTCTCGTGTTGGACTACGCCCGTTCGCGCGGCCTAAACGCTGGAATTTGGTTAAACCAAGTCGGCGGGCCGCCTTTGCCGGAAGTGGGGGCCTCGACACGAAGGGCCTTAGCCGGTCTGCGGCTACCGATCTGGGGCGAGTTAGCCTTTGAATCGGTTAATGCCACTCATTTTTCGCTGAACGTCCTTACCGGCAACCTTCAGCCCGAAGCGATGGCGAGCGAACTGCTCGATAACCGCTCTCCAGCGCCCGAGCCGCGTGGGCCGCTGGCCGAACGGGTGGGGGAGCGGCTGACTGAGCGTACGCAGGCAGGACTGCTACGTTCGCTGCGAGTTTATGCGGATGATGCCACCGTTTTGAATTTAGCGAGTAACGACTACCTTGCTCTCGCCCATGATCCCGTTGTGGCGGCGGCTGCGGCGCGCACGGCGTGGCAGGAGGGCACCTCGGCTACCGCGTCACCGTTGATCACGGGTTGGCGGCGCGCCCACGCCGAGTTGAGCGCGACCTTGTGCGACTGGCATGGGTTTGCCAATGGGCTGATCTGGAGCAGCGGTTACGCGGCCAACGGCGGCGTTTTGGGGACATTGCCTAAGCCCCGCGATCTGGTGCTGGCCGATCGGTTGATCCACCACAGCATGGTGGCCGGAATCCTGCGCAGTGGGGCGCGCCTGCGCCGTTATCCGCATCTCGATCTCGCCGTGTTGGAGCGCGAACTTCTCGCCGCCGAACCGGGCCGTACCGTGTTTGTGGTGACGGAAAGCGTGTTCAGCATGGACGGCGATTATCCGGATCTGCGGCGGATTGCCGAGCTACGCCGTCGTCACGGGTTTTGCTGGATTCTCGACGAGGCCCATGCCCTCGGTTGGTACGGTGCGACGGGCGCGGGTTTGGCCGAAGAACATGGCGTGGTGGCCGACGTCGATGTGCTGGTCGGCACCTGCGGCAAGACCCTGGCCTCGGGCGGTGCCTACACGCTGTTTCACCACGAGCTGTGGCGGGACGCGCTGATCAACGAAGCCGGTGAATTTATCTATTCCACGGC
>CANIXX010000289.1 GCA_947471115.1 Opitutaceae bacterium
GCGCGGCGCACCGGCCCGAGTGCATGCGCATGTAGGCGCGATTTCCGATGAAGTGGGCGAGGCGCTCGGCATCCGCGCCAAGCCGCGACCAATCCGCACCGTCGACGCGTACGTAGGTCTCCAAGTGCGAGTGACAGCACACCCCGCACAATAAGCAGTCGGTAATGAGTGGATTTTGCACAGCGCGCCCAAGCAGGTCCCCAGGCACCCGCGAGCCCGGCGACATTGCCTCGCCTTCAACCCGAAGCCAGCCGGAAACCCGGGCGATCGTGATTGCTCAGCCGAGTGCAGTTTGAGAATGGCCCTTACCCCGCGGAAGAACCTGTGAAATCAGCTGCGCGTGCCACGGTGATTTTCGGGCACAATTTTGCGCTCCTTTGGTCAAGAGATGCGCAGCGCCGGCCGCCACTACCCCGTAGAATATCGCCTTATGAACAATCCCCTCGGTACGTTCCACACGTGGCTTGAAGACGCCAAACGTCACGGCGTTCACGAGCCCAACGCCATGGCGCTGGGGACCGTGGACACCGAAGGACGTCCTTCGGTGCGCATGGTTTTGCTCAAGCACGCCGACGAAAAGGGTTTTGTTTTCTACACCAATACGGACAGTCCGAAAGCGGCTGACCTGCGCCACCTGCCCTACGCCTCGCTTTGTTTTTATTGGAACCCACCGGGCCGCCAGGTGCGCGTGAGCGGTCGGGTGGAAGCGGTAACCGACGTGGAAGCCGATGCGTATTTCAACTCCCGGCCGTATCTCAGCCGGATCGGGGCGTGGGCCTCGAAACAATCCCAGCCGCTCGACGGCTACGCCGAACTGGAACGCGCGGTAGCCACCACCATGGTTAAACACCCCCGAGGCCGCATGCCGCGCCCGCCTCACTGGCACGGCTACCGCGTTGTGCCCGACAACATCGAACTGTGGCAGGAACGCCCATTCCGCCTCCACGAACGCATGGATTACACGCTCTCCGACACAGGCTGGAAGGAACAAGCCCTTTACCCCTAAAGCGCCGGATGAATACCCATCCCGCTTCAAGTTGAGCTAATTTGGCCAGGGACGGCCAACGGTGCCCGCAGGATAGAATCCCTGCTCGCAGCCGGGCCCGGTCAGACCGCTTTAGTTGCAGCGGTCTTCGTGCTGGATTGTGGACCAGAGGAGGGCTAGACCCGTTGTCAGCTTCGCTCCTTATGTCTTCGCCCGAAACGCCCCAAACACCTGCTCCTGAATCGATTTTAATGAACGATTTTTCGGCTCCCGGGTGGGCAAGCCGGGGCCCCGAGGCGATTAAACAGCTGCAACTGTTTTTCGACCATGCGCCGATCGGCCTGAGCTGGCGCGAACTCGACGAACACGGACTTCTCGGCCGCAACGTGGTCAATCGCCGCTTTTGCGAACTCGTCGGGCTCTCCCCCCAAGAGGCCAGCAACATTGAGAACATCCGTCAGATCACCCACCCCGACGACTGGGCCCGCCAGCAGGAGCTTACCGCCGAGATCCACGCAGGACGGCGCAACGGCTTCGTCCTGGAAAAACGTTATCTGCGCCGCGACGGCACGGAGGTGCGCTGCGAACTCACGGTGGTAGTCGTGCGCGGCGCCGATGGGCGGGTTACCCACCATTTCGGCATGATCGAGGATGTGTCGGCGCGTTACATCGCCGAGCAGGAGGTCCGGCGCAGTGAGGCGCGGTGGCGCACCTACCTCAAAATCGCCAGCGAGATCCTCTACGCCATAACACCCGAGGGCGTGTATAAATTTGTATCCGACGCCTGGACTCCGAAGTTGGGCCATGAAATCGACGACATCCTCGGCCGTCCCTACACGCAGTTTGTTCACCCGGAGGACGTGGCGGTTTTGCGTGAGTTTATCGGCGAAACCCTGGAGCTGGGCGTTAACCCCCGAGGGATCGAATACCGGGTGTTGCACAAAGACGGCAGCTGGGTGTGGCACGCCACCACAGGCTCCTCCTACACCGACCGTGACGGGCGCCGGGCTTTCTTTGGCGTCGGTCGCGACATCACCATACGCCGCAAAGCACAGGATGAACTCAAGCTCGCTCTAGCCCGCCGCGAGGAGCTCGAGCAGATCGTCAACCGCTCGCCTTCGATCGTGGTGCTCTGGCTGGCCGAGGAAAACTGGCCGGTTGCCTACGTTTCCCAGAGCATCCGCCAATTCGGGTATTCGCCTGAGGATTTCACCGGACGCAGGCTGAGTTTCCGTGGTATCACGCACTCCGACGACCGCGAGCGGGTCGGGGCCGAAGTGGAGGCGCACGCCAACGCCGGCCACCACGAGTACAGCCAAGAATACCGCATCGTGTGCGGCGACGGTTCGGTGCGCTGGGTAGACGACCACACGGTGGTGCGGTTCGATCTGGCCGGCAACGTCACCCACCACGAGGGACTGATCACCGACATCACGATGCGCAAAGATGCCGAGGACCGGGATCGCTCCTTGCGTGAGCGCGATCTGCGGCTGGCAGGCGAAGTCCAGCACCAGTTGCGCCCGCACGTGTTCCCCGACATCGGCGAGGTCGAAATCGAGGCGCTGTCCCAAGCCTCCCTGCACATCGGTGGCGACTATTACGACGTGCTTCCTGTGGATGGGCGCCGCTGGGGCTTTGTGATCGCCGACGTGGCAGGCAAAGGCCCGGCTGCTGCACTTATGATGGCCTCCTGCCGCGCCACACTGCGACTGTGCGCCGCTGGGGAACGCAGCGCCGCCACCGTGGTTAAACGGGTCAACCGTGCCGTGCATAACGATATGCCACGCGGCATGTTCATCTCGCTCTTTTACGGCATCCTCGATCTCGACACCAACCGCCTCACCTACGTGCGCGCCGGTCACGAGCCGGCCCTACTCATCCGCGCGGGCTCGACTGCGCCCGAACTGTTGGCAGCCGGTGGCCTGGCGCTAGGATTTGATGAGGGCCCGGTATTTGATTCGATGCTGGAGGAAACCGAGATCGACCTATTGCCCGGCGACCTGCTCTCACTTTACACCGATGGCATCACAGAGGCGGCCAACGCTTCGGGCGAAGAGTTTGGCCGCGACAGACTGGTATCCGCTTTGAGCGGACAAGATCAAACCCCATTGCCCCGGGTGGTGGAGAAGCTCAACCGGTACCTGCGCCAGTTCTCGGCATTGGCCTCACGCCACGACGATCGCACCCTGCTGCTGGTACGCGCCCGCTAGCAGCGTTTAATGTAGCACCACTCCTTCTATGCGCTTCATCCGCCATCTCACCCCAACCGGTCCCGCCTACGCCGCCCTTCAACCCGACGGCACCGCTGTGGAAATCAGCGGTGATCCGCTGGCCAACACCCACCGGCTCACCGGTCGCATCGTCGACCAAGGCAAGCGCCTCGCTCCCGTTGTCCCCACCGCAATCATCGGGGTCGGACTCAACTACGCACGGCATGCCGCCGAAGGAGGCAAAGCCCCTCCCGAGCGCCCCATTTGGTTCATGAAACTGCCCGGCAGCGTGCAAAACCCCGGCGACCCGATCCGCCTGCCGCGCCTTCAGCCCACCGAAAAGCCCGACTACGAGGCCGAACTCGCCATCGTGCTCGGCCGCGATTGCCGCGACGCCACCCGCGAGAACGCGTTGTCCTATGTTCTTGGTTACACCTGCGCCAACGACGTTTCGGCCCGCGACTGGCAACGCGACTGGAGCGGCAGCCAGTGGTGCCACGCCAAGAGCTTCGATACCTTTTGCCCACTCGGCCCGGTCCTGGTCACCCCCGACGAGTTAACCACCCCC
>CANIXX010000290.1 GCA_947471115.1 Opitutaceae bacterium
CCTAGGCCCGACTCCTTAGCGTTCTTTGTGATCTTAGCGTTAAAACTCCGCATCAGTCAGACACCCGTCCACGTTCAGCTACTATCCGATACTGAAAAGGTTACTGCCGACTAGCGCAGTAACGCGGCGCTGCGCCATTGGGCTTTTGGGATGTAGGCCAGGCCGATCACGATGAGCTGGGAGGCGACAAACACCACCAGCGCAACGAAAGCCTGATCCATGAAGCCGTAACTGTGCAGGCCGACGCCGAGCATGTTGGTGCCAAACCAGCTCCAGCTGGTGACGATGTTGCCGAAAATGGCCATGGCCATGATTCCCCGGGTGCGAGCGAGCCCGCCCCAGCGCGCGTGAAGGATGATGGCGTTCCAGATCACGATGATCAGCGCGCCGTTTTCCTTCGGATCCCAGCCCCAGAAGCGGCCCCAGGACTGGTCTGCCCAAATTCCACCCAGGATCGTTCCCACCAAGCTGAAAAGGGTGGCAAAACAGGTGATGCCGTAGACCATCCGGTTCAGAGAATCGGCCGTGGCCTGATCAAGCGAGCGGGTGAACACACCTCGCCCCACATAAATGATTGCCAGAAAACCGGCCAGATAAGTGGCCGAGTAGCCGATCGTGATCACCACGACATGGGTGGCTAACCAGAAATTCGAATCGAGCACCGCACGCATCATTTCCAGGGTGTCACCAGTGAGCGAGAGGTGATGGGCGATTACCAGGGTGCAAAACCCGGTTAGCGCAGCCGCCACCGAGCCGATGCCGTTGCGGAAGATTTTCTCCAAAATCAGGCACAACCCTACGCTGCCCCAACCCACGAACAGCGCCGACGAATACAGGTTGGTCACGGGCGGACGGCCCTCGATCCACATGCGCATGAGGATGCCCGTGGTCGTGGCCACCCAGGCTAGCAATATCAAGTAATACGCGCTGCGTTGCAGGGCATCGGGCCACTTGAGCCACGAGAAGACGGCAAGTAAGAAGGCCAGCACGTAGAGCGTCATGCTGGTGTAAAACGGCTCGGCTTGGTTAAAGCGCACCTCGGCGTCGGTCTTTTTTAAGACATCCGCGTAGGAGCTTTCGGACTCGGCGCGCTGCTTGGCGAGCAGGGTGTTGAACTGCTCAACGTTCTGCTGGCTCCACGTGCGCTGCAATCCGGCGAAGGTCAGCGCGTGCACGTTAACGGAACTGTTTCTAAACGTGCCGAGGAGCGCTTGGCCGGCCTTCGTCCAGTGCGTGTCGGCGGCACCCGGCGCAGGCGGTACCACCAGCAGGCTGCCGATTTGGTCCATGCGCAGGAATTTGGATCCCATTTGCATAACGAAGCTGGCCAGTTCGGGGTTGCTCGGCTTGCCGTTTTCACGACTCCGCACCGCCTCGATTCCCGCCTCAAGGTTGTCTTGCAGGCGCAGCAGTTCGGCGAGGAAGTCTGAGCCGTCGGGCATGACTAAGCTGTGTTTGAGCTGCTGATAAAAGATGACGTGGTTACGCAGGTTGACCACCGCGCGCTGGTACGGGGTGCGAACCGCTGACTCGACGCCCTCGGCCAGTCCGGCTTGGCGATCGAGCTCTTCGAGTTTGGGGGTCAGCTGGCGGTAGGAAAAGCGCTTCTTGCCGTCACCGTCTTCGATCGTAAGTCCGAAGACATCGAGCAGGCCGGGGTTAACGATTTCGAAGTGTTGGTAGGTGTCGGCGCGATCCGGACGGAAAAACACGTCGAGCAACCAGGCGTTGGGCGTGAGGCTGGTGCCGTCGGGGGTGACGACACGCTGGCGGCCCTGAAGGAGCAGCAGCGTATTGCGCGCGACGCTGTCGAGCGGCTTGGTGCGGCCATTGGCGACAACGGGGATGCGGCCAAAGCCGTCGAGGTCGAAATCGGATTTGGTCGGCCGCAGCAGCGGGCTAGCGAGGTAAAGCGCACCGAGCAGGAGAACGAGAAAAGGAAGGAGGCGTTTCATGGCGATCAGGCGGTTTTACGGCGCTTGTTGGCGAATGCGAAGAGGTGGATGCCGAACTGGATGCTCAGGCCCAAGCCCATCATGATGCAGGCAATGTAGGGAAGCAGCCAGCTGGGGTTACGCACCACCTGCAGGATCGTGGTGGTGTCGTTGTTATCAAATCCCGCCTGATAAAAGGTCAGGCCGTCGTAGCGCAGCGGGTTGTTCATGTAGATGAGCGTCTCGCGGTCAGTGCTGCCGTCCTCGGAGTGAAGGCGCACTTTGCTGGCGAAGTTTTTGGGGATCTCGGTGCCCATGTAGCGGTCATGGGAAAACTTCAGCAGCGTGAGCGAGTAGGGCTTGTAGGCGCGGGTGGGGCGCAGCGCCATGCGGAAGGTCCGTCCGGCGTAGTCAAAGACCTGTGGCTGAACCAGCATACTCGAAACCACCCAGGTGCCCAGCGAGGCGTTGGCCGGGCCGATCAACTCGACGACGGACGTGGGCAGGTTGCGCTCGTTCTGTTTGTAAGTCATCGCCATGGGCATAACCACCAGCTTGGCACCGATGTCGCGGGTGGCTGGAGGCGGCGTGCTGACGTTGGGCAATTGGTCGCGCATCTGAATCGTGGCATTGGGGTAGTAGCTGCGGGAGACCACACGGAAGGGCAGGCGCTCGTGCTGGATCGGCTCTTTTTTAAGCAGGTGTTCGGCGGGTATGGCGACCACTTGGTCCCACTGCGGGTCAGTGACGTCGATGATGGCCAGCTCGTTGTCCCGGTAGCTTTCCGAGTAGTTGCGCGTCTGCCCTTGATCGAGGCGCAGCTGAAACTCTTCCTGCAACAGGCCGGTGAGCAGTTCGCCCACGAGCAAAATGATCAGGCCGGCGTGGGTGAGGGAAATGCCGGATTTTTTCCAGCTAAACTTGAAGCGGTATAGGTGCGAAGCGATCAGGTTGAGCAGGAGCAGGCCGCCGATGAAGTAGCCGCCTGGGAAAACCGGCACGGGGAAACCTTTGATGTCCCAGAGCACAAAAAAGGTGCGGAAATATTTCTCCTGTACCGCCCAAATACCCAGGTTTACCTGGTCGAGGGTGGCCGCGAAGATCAGCACGATCGACAGCGCCAGCAGGACGACCGTCACCTGCAAGGAGGTGAAAAATTTCACGAACGAATTCCAGATGTCGTTCATGGCTTAGTTGGTTTTGAGGGTTTGCAGAAAGCCGAGGAAATCGGCTTTTTTGCCGGCCACAAAGGCGTCGGGACCGGTTAGCTTAAAGAACCAGGTTGAGCCCTTGACCGGCACGATGGCGCCGAGGACGCGTTTGCGATCGGGGGCCTCGGGGCCGACCAGTTCGACCAATTCCACATGGAGGGTATTGATGTCGAGGTGGGTCAAGGTGCTGTGCAAGGCTGCGGCATCGACGGGGGGGAGTTGGAGCTGGCCGCGCCAGCGGTTCACATTGGCGAGCAGGCCGCCGACGTCGCCGGGGAATGCGGTGACGGCGAGTTCGGCCTGTTCGTCGGCGGAGGCACCTGTGATGATGAAGGTGGCCTTGCGCATGGCGGAGGCGGGGCGTGTTTGCCAGGCGGCGGGGGCAGTCCATGAGAGATCCGCACCGCTGGCGGTGGGGACGGCCGTGGAGGCCATATCGGTGCCTGCGGGAGCAGCGGTGGGGCCAGAGGCGGGAGCCGGGGCGGCACTGGAGTTAACCGGCGGAATGCCTAGGCCGGCGTGGGGATCGTCCGCCGGCGTGGGCGTGGCGGCAGCTGCAGG
>CANIXX010000291.1 GCA_947471115.1 Opitutaceae bacterium
AAACTCCTCGACTCCGCCGGTCGCATTCGGTCGATTAACCATTCCCGAGCAGCTCGAACCGTCCTTAAAAAATCTCGCTGCGCCCTCCTCGCCATGTTCCTCGCCTACTGGATCCACAACCTGAGTCCGTTCGTTGTTCAATTCACTGATACCATCGGCATCCGTTATTACGGTTTGGCGTACTTGCTAGGCTTTGTTGGGGGCGGACTTATGTTGCACGCCTATGCCCGAGCCGGCCGGTCCCGATTACCCTCCGCACTGGTGCCCGACTTCATCATCGCGCTGGTCATCGGCGTGATGGTCGGCGGCCGGCTGGGCTCTTTTATTCTTTATGAGGGCTGGCGCGCGCTGGGCACCGACCCACTGGCTTTGTTTAAAATCTGGCAAGGCGGCATGGCCAGCCATGGCGGCTTCATCGGGGTAGCCGTGGCGATCGCGTGGTTCGCCCACCGCCAACGCATTCGTTTTTTCTATTTAGCCGATCTGATCGCCTCGGTCACCGGCCTCGGGCTGCTGCTGGGGCGCATTGCTAATTTCATCAACGGCGAGCTTTGGGGGAAAACCACCGACGTGCCCTGGGCGGTGATTTTCCCTGACAGCGACACGAGCGGCCTACCGCTGGCCCTGATACCGCCCCGCCACCCGTCGCAGCTTTATGAAGCGGCATTGGAGGGCGCCCTGTTGCTCGCGTTGATGCAATGGCGCTTCTGGCGCACTGATGTCGCAACCCGCCACCCCGGGCGCATGGCCGGTGAATTCCTCGTCGTCTACGCCGGCGTGCGTATGATCGGCGAAATGTTCCGCGAACCCGACGCTGGCATTTCGCCCATTCTTGGACTGAGCCGGGGATCGTTTTACTCGATTTTTCTGATCGGCAGCGGCGTACTGATGATCTGGCTCAGCATGCGAAAGCCTGCAGCTGCTGCTCCGTCAGCCTAAACCAACGCGCGCAACTGCACGCCTTCTGCAAGCAAAGCCGTGCGTAACCCGAGCGCGAATACCGCCGCGCCCGGCCCGTCGCCATGCAGGCAAACAGTGTCGGCCTCCATCATCACCTCCTCGCCCGTGACCGCTAGCACCCGCCCCTCTCGGAGCAGGCGCAGCACCTGATTGATCGCATCGCCTGTGTTGGCGATCACCGCGCGAGGACGATCGCGAGGCGTGAGCGAGCCATCGGCCTGATAAGTGCGGTCGGCAAACACCTCCGACGCCACACGAAGGCCGTGAGAACGACCCGCTGCTAGCAGCTCTCCTCCCGCCAGTCCGTAAAGCCACAGGCTAGAATCCACCCGAGCCACCGCCTCGGCCACGGCAGCGGCTACCGCAACATCACGAGCAGCTAAATTATACAACGCCCCATGCGGCTTCACATGCGTGAGCCGGGCGCCCTCGTTGAGGGCGATCACCCGTAATTCCGCGACTTGCGCGTAAACTAGCGCGCCGATTTCGGTCGGAGGCAACGCCAGCTCACGGCGACCAAAAAACTCCCGATCCGCAAAGCCCGGATGCGCTCCAATGGCCACACCGTGAAGCATCGCCGAGCGCACTGTGGCCCGCATCGTCGCGGTGTCACCGGCGTGGGCGCCACACGCGATATTGGCCGAGGTGATCAACGGCAACAGCGCCGCGTCATCGCGCCCGCCTTCACCGAGGTCGCAATTCAGGTCGATCACCGCAGCCATCGTCAGGACCGTTTCACCTTAGCACGCACCCCCGCTGCCAGCATCGCCAGGGACTGCTCCTGCTCTAAGTACAACGCCTGCGCTTCAGCTAAAGTAGCCTCTTGAAACCTCACCGTGTCGCCCGTGCGCGCCTGCGCCAACTTGGCCAAATCCACTGAGATCACCTGCGCGATTTTAGGGTAACCGCCGACCGTCTGCCGATCAGCCATGAGCACGATGGGCCGGCCATCGGGCGGCACTTGCACCGAGCCAAATGCGATACCCTCTGATAACAGTTCTCGTGAAACTGAATCCAACCCCAATTCAGGCCCGCTCAAGCGCAGTCCCATACGATCCGACTTAGCCGTGATTTTAAAGGCATCGGTCACCAGTGCCTGACGACTCGCCGACGAAAACCACGACCATTGCGGGCCGGCGATGAAACGCACCGTGACTTCACCTGTACTCGTGGCGCGAAACTCTGCCGACGCGCTCCAGCGTCCCTCCAATTCCAATATCCCCGGGCGCACCCCGAGACGGTCGCCAGTTTTCAGCGCCCGCCCGTTCCAGCCGCCCACGACCGTGCTTAACATCGTGCCCGTGCCGCCCAGAACCCGCGCCACCTCCAAGCCGCCCGCAATCGCCAGGTAGGCCCGGGCGCCGCGCACCAATTCGGTAAACGAAACGATTTGCCCTGCGTCCACCTTCCAAGGCCGCCAACCCGGCACACCGCGGACTTCCGCGCCAGTAACCGCGATCCAGCTGTCGCGCAAAAACAGCAACTCGGGCCCGTTGACCGTGAGTTCAAGCAGCGGCTCATTTTCGTCATTGCCGAGCAGTACGTTCGCTACGCGGGCGGCCGTACGATCCATCGGTCCGCCGACTGGTATTCCCTGATGCTGGCGCCCAGGACGGCCTAGATCCTGCACCGTAGTCAACATACCGGCCTTGATCACCTCAAAGGCGGCGGATTGTTTGGAAACCTTCGGTGTGATTAAGGGTGCGACTCGCTCCATCTGCTGAGCGGCCTGCTGGGGGGTGATTACGGTAAATTTAACGGTGTCGCCCATTTTCAACAACGTGGGCTCAGCTTCGTCATCGGGCCGGAACAGGCGAGCCGGGGTACGCCCGATCAACACCCAACCGCCTGGAGTGGCTGATGGATACACGCCGGTTTGCACCCCGCCGATACCCACACTGCCCGCCGGCACCGCCATACGCGGCGTGGGCAAACGCGGCGTCGTGAGTTTTGGTTCCATTCCCAGCAGGTAAGGAAAGCCGGGGGAAAAGCCCACCGCAGCGACGCGGTAAACGCCCTTGGCATGCAGGCGGATGACCTCGGCTTCAGTTAACCGCGTATGTTGTGCAACAGCAGCCAAGTCCGGCCCGTATTCACCGCCATAACACACCGGAATGACCACCTCACGCGCAGCCGGGCGTTTCGTCGCCAAGGGCATGGAGGGCGCAGCCTGTACCCACCGCTGTACGCGTTCAAAGGGAGTGCCTGGCCCAGAGGGAACTTTAGCCGGATCATAATGTACCACCACCGTGGTGTAAGCAGGCACGATGTCGGAAACTCCCACCAGCGGGTCGTTGTTTAAGGCCCAAGCCAAGCGCTCCACCAACTCCAAAGCGGCAGCATGGGTTTTCGCGGTGAGCACCACCAAAATGGCGCTATCTCCTAAGGGTAACAATTGCATGGCGGCCGACTGTGCGACTCCACCTGCAAAGCTCAAGGCTGACGATTATTCTCCAAATAGTTTGGTTTGCAGTTTTTCCAACGCACCACGGAATCGTGATACTTATGTCGTCACGTCTCCTCCACTTTATACCGGTCTGCGTGGTGCTACTGACCACCTCGGCCTGCCGCGAAGCCAAGATCGTCACCTATAAAACCCCCAAGGAAGCAGGCCCCCCTGCAGCTGCCGCCACGCCCACGCCGGCGGACGATCCCCACGCCGGCCTAGGCATTCCGCCGGTTAACTCCAGTGCCGCCCCGGCTCCCGCCTCTGGCCCCACCGCT
>CANIXX010000292.1 GCA_947471115.1 Opitutaceae bacterium
CCGCAGGGTAAGGGCCATTCTCAAACTGCACTCGGCTGAGCAATCACGATCGCCCGGGTTTCCGGCTGGCTTCGGGTTGAAGGCGAGGCAATGTCTCCGGGCTCGCGGGTGCCTGGGGACCTGCTTGGGAACGCTGTGCAAAATCCACCCATTACCGACTGCTTATTGTGCGGGGTGTGCTGTCACTCTCACTTGGAGACCTACGTGCGCGTCGACGGTGCGGATTGGTCGCGGCTTGGCGCGGATGCCGAGCGCCTCGCCCACTTCATCGGAAATCGCGCCTACATGCGCATGCACTCGGGCCGGTGCGCCGCGCTCGACATCCGCGCCAACGTCACGGGTCGGCAGGAATTTTTTTGCACGATTTACGCCCAGCGCCCGCAGGTGTGCCGCGATTTGGCTCGGGGTTCGCCGGCCTGCGAGGGCGAACTGCTGGCTAAGGGTAGCCGCACCGCAATCGCGCCAACGTGAGTCTGCCTTTGGCACCGTCCGGTTGGGGTGTTTGGACTGGCCCTTGCGCAGCCCAAACCCTGCGCCCGGTGGTTCAGTAAGTCGGTGCGGGCACGTGTTTGCGCGCTTTGACCAATTCAATGATGCCGTGAAGCTGCTTTTTTAACGCCAGCAGGTCCTTGCGCGTTTTTTCCTGTTGCTCTGCTTCCAGATCGACTTCTCCCAACAGTGAGATGCATGGATCCATCGCCGGGGAATCCGGCGGTAGTAGACTGATCAGCCGCTCGGCCTGCTGTTTGATTTGGCCAAAATGGCCGTTTTCCATGACGGCCGACACGCGGTCGATGGCTTGACCGGAGACATCGGCCATGTGGTTCGTATGAAATAAGATAAGTTCGGCAAAATCCATCACTGCCAAACGCCGTTCGGTGTTGAGCAACTCGGTGTTGAGTTGGGCCATTTTGGCCTCGGCTTGTTTGCGCGCAGTGATGTCGCGTGAAATGCCGTAGGTTCCGATCACCTGCCCCGTTTCGTTCAACAACGGGTATTTACTGGTGGAGCTCCATGTGACGCGTCCATCGGGGAAGTCTTCTTTTTCCTCCAAATTGAGAACAGGTTGAGCGGTGCGCATGATTTGCTCTTCCGTGGCCAAGGCCGCCTTGGCGTGCGCTGCGCCGAAAAAATCGGCATCCGTGCGGCCGAGCACCTCGGCGATCGACTTACCTCCCACCGCCCGCACCAATGAATCGTTGACCAAGCGGAAGCGGCTTTCACGGTCCTTAAAATAAATGGCGTCCTCCACATGATTAAGCAGGGTGAGCATCAGCAGCTGCTGATCGAAAGAACTTTGGTTCATGGGTTTAGGTTCTATGGTTTTATGCTCTTTCGATGAGCACGTCGTGCCCTGCCTCGACTTCGGACAGCAGTTTTTCGGCGGCGGCGATACGGGAACTCCAGAGCTGAACCATCAGCTCGTTGTCGGCCTTTTGGCTGACCAAAAACGCCAGGTAGTAGCGTACGGCGTTGAGGGGGCTGTTAGGGATGATGGGGTCGGTGCGACTGATGATGCGTTTGTTGGTGCCGTTGGGAAGCGGGTAGGGCGCGGCTAAAACAAAGAAGCGGTCATTGGCGTGGGAAATAGGCACGCGCAACACGCGCAGTTTTCCGTGGTCGTTGACGGTGGCAAAAAGAGGCGGGTGGACCTCACTGGCATCGCCGAACTCAGTGGGCTCGCTGGCCCTTGCACCCGGGGGCTCGGCGGCTGGGGAATCCTCTGGATCGGGGGTGGACATGGGGTGAGGGAGCAGCGGACGGCAGTTTATAGGATAACGGCACCAATAGGACTTACCTTTAATTTTTAATGCAGGATTCTAATCGCAGTGGGTGCGGATAACAACGGGTCACGTCAAAAACATGGGCGTTGCGCAAATGATCCTCATTTCGTGCGCACTACTTTTTGCTGTGCGGGTCGGATTCCCTGTTCAAGTCTGCCGCCATGACGGAACCGCTTCTCTACGAATCCCATTGCCACACGACCCTGTGCAAACACGCGTTCGGCGAGCCCGAGGAGTACGCGGCGATGGCCCTGCGCCGGGGCCTCAAGGGCATCATTTTCACCTGCCATTGCCCGCTGCCGGATAATTTCGGAGCGGATGTGCGCATGGCGCCCGAGCAATTCGACGCCTATGTCGATCTGGTGGCCCGGGCGCGTGAGGCGTTCGTCGGGCGCGTGGATGTGCGGCTGGGCTTAGAGAGCGATTTTTTCCCGGGTGGCGAGGCCTGGCTGGAAAAACTCCACGCGCGCGTCCCGTTGCACCACGTGCTTGGCTCGGTGCATTACCAGATGCGCGATTACCGCGCCCGGTATTATCGCGGCGATCTGGCGGCCTATCAGGAGCTTTATTTCGAGCACCTAGCCTTGTCGGCCGAGAGCGGGTTATTCGACACCCTGGCGCACCCCGATTTAATTAAAAACGAGGCACCGTCGCTCTGGGATTTCGCAAAAGTGCGGCCGCACCTGGAGCGGGCTCTCGACCGCATTGCAGCCACGGGCGTGGCGATGGAACTCAACACCAGTGGCATGCTCAAAACGTTGCCCGAAATGAACCCCTCGCCCGCGCAACTCGCATTGATGTGCGAGCGTGGCATTCCGGTGGTACTCGGGGCTGACGCGCACATCCCGACCCGCGTGGCCGATGGTTACGTGGCGGCGTTGGATTTGTTGACGGGGGCCGGCTACAAAGAGGTTAGCTATTTCCTCGAGCGTAAGCGTCATACGGTGCCCATCGACGCCGCGCGTGCTTCATGGTCGGAGGGAGCGTAGCCGTCGTGGAGACAGCGCAAGTCGGTTTTCCGGGGGCGGACGACACGGAGGTCGTCCCTCCGGTGGAGGGAAAGGAGCAAAGGCGTTTGCCGTGGCTTTTTTGGTTTTGCTCCAGCTGCTTGCGCCTGCGATTCAGAACGCCGACTTAAACGATCTTCCTTCGTCTCCCCTTTTTTATGAGCTTCCAAACTATCCTTCGCACTATCGGGTTTTTGATCATTCTGTTTTTGGTGGTTTTCGTGAGTATCGAAAACACCCACACCGTTGATTTCCACTTCTCGCTGGCCTTCACCAAGCCGGTGCGTTCGTCGGCCGCCATCGTCTATTTCGCGATGTTCGCGGCCGGTGTTATTGGCGGCACGTTGCTCAATGGCGGCTCGAGTAAACCCGCCAGCAGCCGCAGCGAGGGTGGCGGCAAGAAGCGCTGATACGCATTCGCGTTCAAGATGGGCTGAACGCGAATCGGTTCGGAGGGGACGTGGATGCTGCTGGGCAAACACCTTGAGCTCACGCTCAAGGCCACACGTCTCACTTGAACACTGATAAATAAAGCCGGGCGCTCAGGTTAAAGTTTACCGGTGAGCGCGGCGATTTTCTCGCGAAGGTGGGTTGATCGGTCGCGCGCCTCGTTGTTACGAACCGCCATACCGTAAGCGGCCGGTTCACCCACGATAAATACCTTCTTTTTGCCGCGTGTGATCGCGGTGTAGAGCAGGTTGCGCTGGAGCATCATAAAATGGCCCTTGAGCAGCGGCACGATCACCACGGGGTATTCGCTGCCCTGGGACTTGTGGATGCTGATCGCGTAGGCGGGCGCCAAATTGGCGAACTCGCCGCGGTCAAACACGTGTTCGTCACCGTCGAACTTCGCCGTGAGCGTGCCGGCC
>CANIXX010000293.1 GCA_947471115.1 Opitutaceae bacterium
GGTACGAGGCGTTTTTCTCGGTGGTCGCCGAGCAAGCGCCGAGGTGAAACACCCAACGCACATCGCGGAGGGCGGGCGTGTCGAGCTTGGCCCAAAGCTGGTCAGCCTCGATGTAGTCGGCGTAGCGAAGGGGAACGAGGTTGCGCCACTTCTCGTCGGAGCCGAGGAAGTCGGCCAGCACGATGTTCTCGTAGCCCTGCTGATTGAGCGCCCACACCAAGGCGCTGCCAATGAAGCCGGCCGCGCCGGTGACGAGAATTTTATCGGTGATTTGCATGACGAAAATGGAAACGGGCGTGAACGCGTGAACGTGGCGGGAGCGGCGTGATAGAAGAACGGGAGGGCGGTGGCTGAGCCCTCAGCAGGGGGCGCGCATGCGTTCGACTAGGCTGGTGGTGGAGCGGCCGGGCACGAAGGGCATCAGGCGGATGTCGGCCCCGACGCTGAGCAACGCGGCGCGTTCGCCGGCATCGAGCGAGTCGATCGTGTAGTCACCGGCCTTGGTGTAGACGTCGGGTTTTAGCAGGCGGATTTCCTGGTCGAGGCGGGAGCCGGGGAACACAAACGTGGCCGCCACGCAGCGCAGGCTGGCGAGGGCGTAGGCGCGGTCCTGCTCGGAATTGAGGGGGCGGTCGGGGCCCTTGAGTGCACGTACCGAGGCATCGCTGTTAACCGCAATAATCAAGAGGTCACCGAGCGCGGCGGATTGATGCAGGTATTCGATGTGGCCGCGGTGCAGCAGGTCGAAGCAGCCATTGGTCAAAACCACGCGGCGACCCTCGGCGGCGGCCTTTTGGCGAAAGCGGAGCATCTCGTCGAAGGTGAGAACTAAAGGCGTGTTCATAGCGGAGTTTTCAAAAAATGTTCAACCGCCTCCGAGAGCGATGCAAAAACCGGGAAGGTTTTGTCGAGCCCGAGCTCGGCCAGTTCGGCTGGCAGGTCATCGAGTCCGGTCGCCACGCCAATTCCACCAATGCCGGCCCGCGCGGCGGTTTCCAAATCAGACCCGCGGTCGCCGATGTACGCCAGATTGTGCGGGGCGTAACCGAAGTCGCGCAGGAGCTCCTGGGCGAAGCGGGGCTCGGGTTTGCGGTAAACCGCCGGATCTTTCGGAGCCTCGGACGCCACGCAGATGCGCACAAACGGCTGTTCACCCATATCGAGCAACTCGATCATGCGACGGTTGCAGGCATCGACGGCAGCGAGGTCAAACATGCCGCGACCCACGCCCGACTGGTTGCTGTGCACAAACAGGTCCACGCCTGCCGATTTTGCCGCTAACAAAGCCTCGCGCACGCCGGGTAACAACACGACGCCCGCCGGATCACACAAATAGGGCACGTGCACGATGATCGTGCCGTCCCGGTCCAGCACCAGACCGCGACGCGGTTGTTGAACAGGGGCAGAATCGGTGGGCGTGAGGTCAGACATAGATGGAGCAGGCCATATCGGCCTAACTTCCCTAGGCCTGCCAAGCCTGGAAAACAGCTTCAGGTGTCAACCGCGCCAAATCCCCGCCGGGGGCACGGACCACCACATGCCGAGGGCAACTCAGCGGATAGGGCCCGAACAGCTCAGGCGCGGTCGGCCCAAAGATCGCCAGCGTGCGTTTACCGAGGGCTGCGGCCAGGTGCATCGGGCCGCTGTCATTGGCGAAAACCGTCCCGGCACAGCCGATGATCTGCGGCATGACGTCGAGCGCGGTGAGCCCAGTTAAATTAAGAAACCGCTCAGCCGGAAAAGCGCCCCCATCGGCGAGTCTCTCGCTACCGCTCCAGACGATCCGCACTGCCGGATCGGCCTGCAGCATCAGTTCAGTGAGAGCGGTAAAGCCCAGCCAGCACTTTTCGGGGCGACGGCTTTCGGGAAACATCACGACGGGAGCGGCGGCCCCGTTGTTAAAAAAGTCCGCTCCCGTGAAAGCGCCACCCGGCCGGAAAGTCAGGGGTATGCCGAGCGCGGCACGGCCGCCGAGCATGGGGGCGAATTGGAGTAAAATTTCCAAGGCGTGGCTGTTTCGCCCGCTCGCCGGCAGCGGGGCGCGTTCGCCGTAAAACAACCCTGCGCCCTCGCGGGCATCGCCCCTGCCGAGCTTGCGCGGGGCGCGGGCGCTCCAGGTCATCAGGCCGCTGCGCAAGAGCCCCTGCAAATCCAACACCACATCAAAAGATCGGGCGCGAAGCTCGCCCATCACCAGCCGGATTCCCCTCCAGCCTTGCTTACGCTGAAACACAATCACCTCGTCCACCGCAGTGCAGGCGCGAACCAACGGGGCGAAAATCTCACGTACCACCCAAGTCACGTGCACCCCAGCCACTTGCTCCTTAAGTGACGCGACAACCTGCAAGCCATGCACGATGTCGCCCAGCGAAGAGGGTTTAATGACAAGAATGCGGGGCATGCGGGGTTACGTTCAAAAAATCAGCTTTAAACTGGAAAATTACGCCCATCTAATGGGCCTCCGCGTTTCGAAATCAAACCATAATCCGGCCGTCCACCCGTGCTCATCCCCCTCATCACCGCCACCGGCTGGACCCTTGCGCGCACTCCGGAGCCCCTGCTCAAAACGCTCACTGTCATCCTTGGCGAACTCATGGCGTGGTCCCCTCGCGACCGACTTGTGCGCGACAACCTGAGCATTTGTTTTCCCGAGCGCCCGGCGAGCTGGCGGGCCCGCATGGCACGGCAAAGCCACCGGTGTTTGATGGAAACCGCCCTGCTCGCCATCGCCTCGCCATACTTGGCCCCCGAGCGTATGCGGCACATGGCTACGGTTGCCCCGTCGCTGGCCGGTTTGTTAACCGACCACCAGACCCGCCCACGCCCGCTGGTGATGACTGACGGCCATTTTGCCTACTGGGAAAGCCTCACGTGGCTAGGCTTTCTCAGCCCCGTACCCGTGCCGGAATCCGGCGTGATCTACCGCCCGCTGAAATCCCCGGCGATGGACGCCTACCTACGGCTCACGCGGGAACGGTTCGGGCTGCGTATGTTGTCGCGCAAGACAGGACTGAATGCCGCCCGCGCGATCCTCGGTCGAAACGGGATCATCACCCTGATGTTTGACCAAAACGCAGGCAACACCGGCACGCTCACCACGCTGTTTGGCCGGCTCTGCGCGAGCACCGAACTTCCCGGACTTTTCCTCCAAAAAGAGGGCGCCGAACTCAACGCGCTTTACCCGCTGCGTACTGGCTTTTGGCGCATGGAATTCCAATCCGAACCGGTGCCCAACGACGGCACAATTGCCGGCGCCACCGTGGCCCTGAATCGCTGGTTCGAACGCACGCTTTCGACCAACGAACGCCTCTGCGCCACCTGGCTTTGGTCGCATGCACGCTGGAAAATCCTGCATACCCCCGACCACAGTCTCAACCTGAACCTGAGCCGCAGCTTTATTCCGCAGGAGTTGGCCTACCGCGGCTGGTCGAAACTGCCACGCAACAAACGCTACTTCGTGCGACTGCCGAACTGGCTGGGCGACGTCGTCATGCTCCTGCCCCTTCTGCGTGCGATGCGTGCCGGTCGACCCGACGTGGAATTCACCCTGATCGGCAAAGCTGCCTTTGCCCCGCTCATCGAGGCGGCAGGCGTGGCCGACCGCTACGAGCCGCTGCCACCGCGCGGACTCGGTTACTTCCGTCACTTTTTA
>CANIXX010000294.1 GCA_947471115.1 Opitutaceae bacterium
GATAATAGCGCCCTTGCCGGCCTTAGCCTTCGTTTCAGGCCGCGCCAAATGCGGCGGATCATTGAGGACGAAGAACTGGCAGCGCGCATACTGTATGGCAGCGATCTACCGGTACCTTCGAGTGGGTTGGTGATGGCTGCTTTTGGCATGATGGAATGGGACGATTATCGAGCCTCGCGACGGCATGTTAATCCCCTAGCACGAGATGTAATGTTGAAACGCGCCCTAGGCTTTAGCCCAGAGAGTGAGACGCGTTTGGCGACACTGCTGCGCAAGCCCCATTCGGCACGCGTGGGGCGATCTCACCCAAATCGGTAACCTCGGTAGCAAGCGCGAATATCAACAGCGTGTTACATTCAGACTGCGGTGCGCTCAACCGTGCATTCGGTGGGTGAAAAAACGCGTAGATGCCCGGTAGATTAGGTCCAACCGTGTCAGCCCGATTCGCAGTTCACTCGTGTCGCAGCCAACACCGACAAAAAGGCCTTCACCTCGGTCCGAATTCCGCCACCGACTTGCGATCAGAACAAGTCCGCCACAGTCGCCGAATCCGCAGCCAGTTCCCGATGCGCAGGCAATTGGTTGCGAAACCACGTGCGCTGCTTTTTCACCAAAGCACGCGTGTTTTGGCAAATTTCCGCCGCCAGCCCAGCTAAAGCTTCGCCCGACTTGCTTGCGTTATCCGCCGCCAACCAAGCCAGCGTCTCCCGATAACCGATCGCACGCGACGCGCTCAGATTCTGCTCCAGCCCCGCCGCGCGCAGCCGTTGCACCTCATCGATCAACCCCTCGGCTAGCATCAGATCCACTCGCCGAGCGATTCGTGCCTCAAGCTCAGCCGGTGCGCGCTCCAGCCGGGTGCAACGCACCTCCCAGTCGGCAAAAGGCCCCGGCATCTGCGCAAACTCCGCCGCCAGCACGTCGAGGGTTTTGCCCGAAGCCCGGCATCGCTCCAACGCCCGCGTCACCCGGCGCGAATTGTCCACATCCAGCGCACCGAGGCCGCGGGGATTCAAGCGGCCCAACTCTGCGACCAGCGCGGCCAGCCCCGCCGTCACCAACTCAGCGGCAATCTCCGCGCGCAACGCCGCTGGTACCGCCACATTATCGGCGACCGGTCCAAAAAAACTTTTTAAATAAAATCCGCTTCCGCCCGCCACCAACACCCGCCTCCCACGCGCAGCGATCGACGTCACCGCCGCCTGCGCCTGCGCCACATAATGGGTGATGTCCATGCCTTGGTGCACCGGACACAGGTCAATGAGGTGGTGGGGCACGCGGGCGCGCTCGCTCGCGGTGGGTTTGGCCGTGCCGATGTCCATACCGCGGTAAAACAACAGGGCATCGCACGATACGATCTCGGCGTCGTTGGCCTCGGCCCAGCGCAACGCCAGCTCGGTTTTCCCTACGGCCGTCGGCCCCGTGAGCACATGGATGAGTCCCTTCATTTTGTCCCCCATTGCTTCACCTCCCAAGGCCTGCGGGGCGAGACAATCCCTCTGTCCGTTCGCCTTCCGCGCTCCACCGATCTCACCTGCGAGCAGCGTATCCGAGCCTAATTCGCCATCAGGATTGGTTCAATTTCTCGACCATTTCAGTTGGTCAAAAAACAGGAAAACCAGCGCTTCAAAGACTATCACCGAGCCGCGCCGGACGCAGTGCGGCGCGGTGATACCATTCCGACTACCGCTTTCCACTCTCCCCTGCCCCACACACTGAAAATGCCGAAAAACCTGCGTAAAAATCCGGCCTCATCTCTGCGCCTGCCATCTCGCCGCACTGAATGGCGCGGCGGGTTGACGGGGAAAAAACAAGGGCGAACTTCCTGCCTCAACCCGTTTTGCCATGAAGTCTCCCGTTACGCGTGCGCGTCGATCGTCTCTACCCAACGCCGAGGCCAGCGCTTGGCTGCAGCAGCTTCTCCTGCAGTTGAGTACTCAGGCGATGAAAGACGTGGCGCGCATTCCACTCTGGCCCTCGACCTCGGTTCACGCGCTGCGCAAACGTATGAAAAAAATGCAGTCCCTGCTGCGGTTAGTACCGCCCGGTGCGCAACCTGCGGCGCTACGGGAACTGCGGGACGCCATTCGTGAGCTGAAGGGAGCCGTCGCAGTCCAGCGCGATACAGATGTGCTCATCGCTTTGGGCCGAAATCTCGGCGGGCAAACGCGCCCCCAGCGAGGCGCTCCCATCGATCCCGTACCCATACTCCGGCTAGCCTACGCGCTACCCCGGCAAGTTCATGCGCTGGATGTAGCTGCCATTACCTGGGAGCGGGTGGAGCGGCGCCACAAAAAAACCTGCCGACGCGCGCAACAGGCCTGGCAAGTGGCGCGGCACCAACCCGAGGGCGAGCCGCTTCACGATTGGCGCAAGCGTGTAAAGGATCTGTATTACCAAGCACTCGCCCTCCAACGTTGGCAAAGACACCCGAAACGGCTGCGGAGCACGCACCAACTGGGCACACTACTCGGCCATCGTCTCGATCTAGACCTTTATCAGGCCCAGCTAAAGCAGTCCAAGAAGCGGCCGCACCGAAAACTATTGGCGGAGGTCAAAGTCCGACAAGCCCGATTAACCCGCCGAATTTTCCGCCGCGCTGAATCGGTTTTCGACCACTCGATGCCTCGCCTGCATCCACCGCCACAACCGCGCCGCTGACGTTAAGTTTTTACTCCCTACGTCAGGGGCGACAACCCGGACAAATGCCTCCTGCTGAACTCCAAAAATAAACCACGCCATAGCGGGCAGCGGGATGCCGACATCGCGGGTGTATTTACGCGAAATCACGGCTCTGCGCGAAGCCCTCGCGGCAGACGCCGCGCTGTCTCAACACCAGCTCGATGCTGTCCCTGCCAACTACCGCGACAGTGCGCGCATAACGCTATTTGCCGTCCACTGCTCTAGCCGTTAAAAAACTACCCCGGTCCGTGTGCGGGCGTTCTCGGCCGAGGCCGACAGTGCCCGCACACCTACTCCGTTACGCCACAGGCGTCGGCATCACAGTCTGGATGTGCAACTCCTTGAGCTGCTTGGCGGTCACAGGAGTCGGGCTTTGCGCCATCAGGTCCTGGCCCTTTTGGGTTTTGGGGAAGGCAATGACGTCACGGATGCTGGTCGTGCCGCAGAGCAGCGCCACCATGCGATCCAAACCGAAGGCAATGCCGCCATGCGGAGGCGCGCCGAAGGTGAAGGCTTTGAGCATGTAACCAAAACGGCTTTCCACCACGTCGGCGGGAATCTTGAGCACGTCTTCGAAAACTTTCTTTTGCAGCGCGGGTTGGTGAATGCGGATCGAACCACCGCCCAGCTCCATGCCGTTCAAGACCAAGTCGTAATGCTGTCCACGCACCCGCTTCGGGTCCGTGTCGAGATACGCCGCATCCTCAGGCACGGGTGCCGTGAAGGGATGGTGCGTAGCCGCATAACCGCCGCGCTCTTCATCGTAGGACATCAACGGGAAGTCGATTACCCACAGGAATTTCCAATCGTCGGCACGAATGGTGAGTTTGCCGCGTTTGACCAGTAATTGCGCGGCTTCGAGGCGGATGCGACCGAGGATGGCGCAGGCTTTTTCCCACGGCGCAGCGGCGAAGAACACCATATCACCTTCCTCAATACCGAGTTGCGCGGTGAGCGC
>CANIXX010000295.1 GCA_947471115.1 Opitutaceae bacterium
CATTGCAGGAACAGGATAATCGCCACCAAGACGAGGATCTTGCCCAGGACCGGATTGAGCAAAATCTGCTGGAGCGACTGGTCGACCAGACCGATGCCGAGCGCGCTGTAGATCGTGCCGGCCAAGTTGCCCACCCCGCCCACCACCACGGTCATAAAGCAGTCGACGATGTAGTTCTGGCCGAGCGACGGGCCGACGTTGCCGATCTGACTAATGAACGCCCCTGCCAAGCCAGCCAAGCCGCTGCCCAACCCGAAGGTGAGCATGTTCACCCGCTCGGTGCGCACGCCCATACACGAGGCCATGGCGCGGTTCTGCATCACTGAGCGAATTAGCAGGCCGAGCGGCGTTTTGGTCAAAATCAGGCCCACGCCGAAGACGATCAGGCCGGCGAAAATGATAACGAACACGCGGTTCCAGCCGAAAATGATGTCGTTGACCGTCCAGTTTCCGCTCAGGTAACTCGGGCTACTCACCTGCACGTTGTTGGAGCCGAACATCAGTTTTAAGCCCTGCTGCAGGAGCAGTGACACACCCCAGGTGGCGAGCAGGCTTTCCAGCGGGCGACGATACAGGAAGCGGATAATACTCCGCTCAAGTCCAATGCCGACCAGCGCCGCCGCGACAAAACTCAGCGGCAGAGCGAACAGAAAATACGACTGATACAGCGCGCCAGTGGTGTGCATTCCTGGGATCGCCAGGCTGAAGCCGAAGAACGGCAAGGTGACGCCGGTGCCGAAGATATTTTCGACCACGTAGGTGGTGTAGGCACCGACCGCGATCATTTCGCCGTGCGCCATATTGATCACACCCATCAACCCGAAGGTGATCGCCAGCCCGATCGCCACGATCAGAAGGATGCTCCCCAAGCTAAGGCCGCGAAACAGCGTGCCGACGAAGTTGACGTTGGATTTGTGGTTATCTATCGCCTTCAGCGCCGAATGGGCGGCCTCTGCCACCGCTTTATCGCCCGCGGCCTCGGCCTCGCGCATTGCGGTGCGAATCAGGTCGTAACTGGAAAGTGAATGCAGCGCCTTGAGCTCGGCCAACACCGCGAGTTGGCTCTCGCTGCTGGGCTCCTTGAGCCGGGTCACCGCAATGGCTTCGCGTAGCGCTCGTAGCACCTCGGGATCGGCTTCAAGTTTTAGGCGTTTTTGCAACCCGGGGAGCTGCGTCAAATCCTGGCCGAAGCCGATCGTTTGAATCGCCTGCAAGCGCTTTTTGCGGTCGGGCGAGGTGACTTCCAACAGGTCGACGACGGCCTTCATGGCACGGCGGATGGCGGAGGTGTGCTCCACACCATTGAGGTCGCCGGCGACCAGACGCAGGGGGTTGCCGGTGGCATCCAGGAGCGGTGTTTCGTTATCGACGCGCAGGGCGGCACGGGCGTCGTCGGCGTCTTTTTCACCAACGAGGAGAACCGGAATGCGCGAGCCGCCCGCAGTGGGTTCGTAAAGGAAAAGCGCATCCTCGCGCCAGGCTTTCAGCACGGGTTCGATCACCGGATCGGCTTCGCCGGCGAGCGACGAGATCAGTTCAATTTTGCGCGCATCGGTTTCGGCGAGCATGGCCTCAACGAGCGTGGCGCGAGCAGTGGGAGCAGCCTTGACCCTGCCGGCGGTGAGCCCGACAAGAACCAGTGACAAAAGGAAGTGTATGAAAATGCGCACGGTTACGGAAAAATGAAAAAAGAGACGGGCAAAAAAAGAGCGGCTCCCCTGAAGGAGCCGCTCCTCCCGTATGAACGGGACTATTAGCAAGGCCTGTGCCGAAAGAGCGGCATGGGCTGACGAAGATTACTGGGCCTTGAACTTACCGAGCAACCAGGGCTCGCCGTAAACGTTTTTGAACTCCTTGAGGATCTTGAACTGGCCGTCGGCTTTGCTCTCACCGATGAACACATTCTTGGTCAGGTGCATGTTGGACTGGGTGGTGACTTTGCCGCCGGGACCATCGAAGGACAGGCCGGACTTGAGGGCGGTACGGACCGCGTCGACATCGAAGGAACCGGCCTTTTCAACAGCGGCTTTCCAGAGATAAACACCGTTGTAGCTGAGCACCATCGGCGAGCAGGTCACGCGACCTTCTTTGACGATGCCGGGGACCGTGGTGGTCTTGAGCCAAGCCTGGAAGTTTTTCACGAAGGCCTTGTTGGCGTCGCTCTTGATCGACTGGAAGTAGGTCCAGCAGCCGAGCTGACCAACCAATTGCTTAGCGGGCAGACCGCGGAATTCATCCTCGGAGATCGAGAAGGAGACAACGGGAGCGGTTTCAGCGGTCAGGCCGGCAGCGGCGTATTCTTTGAAGAACGGCACGTTGGTGTCACCGTTGAGGGTGGAGACGACGGCGGTCTTACCACCAGCGGAGAACTGCTTGATTTCGGAAACGATCTGCTGGTAGTCGGTGTGGCCGAAGGGTGTGTACTTACCGGCGGAGATGATCTTGCCGGACTCGTCCTTTTTGAAACCGCCACCGATGTTCTCGATAGGAACCTTCTTGCTGAGCAGATACTCCAGCAACACGAGGTTGGTGGTTTGCGGGTAAACGTAGTCGGTGCCGATCAGGTAGAACTTGGTGTAGCCCTGCTCGAGGAGGTAATCGATGGCCGGAGTGGCCTGTTGGTTAACAGCCTCGGCGGTGTAGAACACGTTCTTGGACTCTTCCTGGCCCTCGTATTGCACGGGGTAGAAGAGGAGCCCGTTGTTCTTTTCGTAGACCGGGAGGACGGACTTGCGGGACACGGAGGTCCAGCAGCCGAAGGTCACGGCGACCTTGTCTTCCTCAAGGAGCTGCTTGGCCTTTTCGGCGAACAGGGGCCAGTTGGAGGCACCGTCGACGACGACCGGCTCGATCTTTTTGCCGAGAACGCCACCCTTGGCGTTGATCTCGTCAAAAGTGAAGAGGAGGACGTCGCGCAGCGAGGTTTCGCTGATCGCCATCGTGCCGGAGAGGGAGTGGAGAACGCCGACCTTGACCGTATCAGCCGCATGAACGGAGCTCGCGAGGGAGCCCAGCGCCAAAGCGCCTGCGGTTACCAACTGTTTAACTTTGAGCATGTGTTTTTACTATTTGGGTTACGATATGCCTGCCGACGCCACTGCGGCGTCAACGAAGCGCTACGCACCAACTTAGCAGTCGCTCTGCCAACTCGGAGGATTTTTCATAGCATTAAAATAAATCATGCGAGTTGCGGTAACATGAAACTCGTAGGATTGAGTTCCGAGGTAGTGCGGTGCTTTAGCCCGCAGGTTTGGATCGCCTTCTTCTCACGAGCGCCGATGCGGGCTGAAGCACCGCACTCCGTTTCGATCCGACACTTTAAATATTACTGACCACGGCCACTCGGAAGCGGGCACAAAAAAGGCCGAGGCGGTGAAGCCTCGGCCTTTTCTAACGAAGACGGTGTCTTCGCGTGGAGCTTTAAGCCCAGCGCTTAGAAGCGGAGCACGCCTTGGAGGGCGTAGCTGAACACGTCGGACTGTGCAGCTGCGTTGTTCTCGGTCTTGATGACTTCGGCCTTGAGGGAGAAGTTCTTGTGGAGGACGTAGGTCGAAGCGACACCGTAGCCGAAGGTGTCGTTACCGCCACGGAAGCCTTC
>CANIXX010000296.1 GCA_947471115.1 Opitutaceae bacterium
AATTGAGAGGGCGGTGGATTCCGGCGACAGCGTAGCCGAAATTGTAGGGATAAAAATGTGCGCAGATTCGACAGACAGTGTCTGTCGAATCTGCGGGTAGAGGGTATAGGCAAGGCGGCAGGAGCGTAGCACCGCAGCGGTGAAACCTCGCGCGCCGGTTTTGGCGAGATCGTGGGCCAAGGCCTCCAACAGCCGTGTGCCGTATTTTGCCCGATCCCGTCCCTTCTGCTCAAACTCGACGAGGTAAGAGCCGACGAGCCAATTTCGAATGACTAGGGCTTGATTAACCGCCGCCGCCGCCCGGCCCTGAAGCTGGGTGGTGGCAGAGTTGATGGCCTTGATGAGCGCGGCGTAGTTCATGGGATTAACTTCCTTGGCGTGGGGCCAGCTCGGAGCATGGATTAACGGGGATTCCACTGTAAACCGCATCCAATTGGGCAGCAGATTGCCGCCCAATTAGGCTTTGGAGGTAATCGGCCGGGAGGATGGGACTGGGTTTGTTCATGCCGGGGATGCTTCGGTGCGTCATGAATGAACCTCCGGAAGAAGGGTGAAGGGTAAAGTTTGAAGGGTGAAAATTAAGAGCGGAGTGGTCATTTTCGGGCGCGGAGTTTTTTGACGATAGTCGTCAGGATGGCATTGAGCTGACTGGCTTCGTCGGTGAGGTCAGCGAGCTGGGGCTCGGGAACGATATTGGTCTCAGCGAGGAGTCGTAGCCAGTAGTGCGTTTCCCGGGCTTCTTTGCACGCGATGCTGTATTTGGAAATGAAGTCGGGGTCGCTTTGGGATGCTTGTCCTTCCTCTACATTTGCTCCGATCGATGTGCCGGAGCGGAGTATCTGATTGGAAAGTGTACGACTGACTCCGGGTGTTTCCTCTAAAGCCCGACACAGCAGCACAATCCGCTTCGCAAATTCAAATGTCCGCTCCGGTAAGTCCGATTTCATGGAGAAGTTTGAAGTTTAAAGGGTGAAGTTTGAAGGAGCGGAGTGGCTTTCAAACTTCACCCCTCACCCTTCAAACTTCCCAACAAATTCATAATTTGTTGGCTCACGGCGTCCAGGTCGGCGTCGATCGCGGCGAGGTCGCGAGGCGGCTGGTATTCGTAAAAATGGCGGTTGAAGGGGATTTCATAGCCGACCAGGCCGATCTGTTCGTCCTTGGGGTCGCGTTTGCTGGCGTCGATCCAGGCGTCAGGCACGTGGGGCAACACCTCTTTTGAAAAATAGGCCTCGTTGAGCGAGTTGACCGTCTGGCTGGGGTCGAGGGCGACGTTTTCAAAGTCGCGCAGGTCGCCGTCGGTTTCGTATTCTAGAATTTTACCGTCCACAGCGAAGCGGCCGTAGAGCGGGTCGGCTTTGCCGGTTTTGTGGACGGTTTTAATCACCTTGGCGGCGGCGGGGTTTTTCCAGGAAACGGCGGCGGTGATCTGCTTTTTCTCGACGGTGTCGAGTTTGATGCCGGTGGCCTTCAATGCGGCGTCGTAGCCGTTCATGTCGTCGTGCTGGGCGGTATCGAGCTTGGCCTGGAGCTGGCGGGCTTTTTGCAACATCGCGAGCTGGGCACGCCAGGTGTCGGCATCAAGGAGGTCTTTGATTTGCTTTTCCTTTAGCTCGGGGAAGTCGGCCTTGAGGGCGGCGCGGATCTCGGCCGCGTGGTCGTCGAGCACGCCATAATTGGTGTCACCCAGCGCGACGGTTTCCTCAGACCAGGTGGTGCCGTAGGTTTGGTAGATCCATTCCATGGGCGCGGCGAGCGCACCGGGGGCAAAGCGCAGGGAGGCAAGGCGGGCGTCGCTGAACTGGTAGGATTCGCGCAGCGGGCGCTCGATGGTGATGCGGCGATAACCGAAGGCGTGAGTCGGGAAAACTTTGGCCGAGAAGGCTTTTACTGCCGATCCGGGCTCGGACTTGGGGTTCGCGGCTTTACGGCCCCGGGTGCTCTTGGCCTCGGCGGGGGCGTCGAGGGGCTGCGGGGCGATGGCGGCGAAGTCACCGAAGGCGCGGGTGATCGTCTTAATGTGGTCGTCACTCATCTCGTGGCGTTTGGAGCCGAGGGATTTGCGCATCTTGCCGTGGAGGTGGACGCCGTTGATGAGTTGGACGCGGCCTTTGCGCTCGGCGGCTTTTTTGTTGGAGAGTATCCAGACGTAGGTGGCGATGCCGGTGTTGTAAAACATGTCGGTCGGCAGGGCTACGATGGCTTCGAGCAGGTCGCTTTCGAGCAGGTGGCGGCGGATTTCGCTTTCGCCGGAACCGGCACCGCCGGTGAAGAGCGGGGAGCCGTTGAGGATAATGCCGATGCGGGCACCGCCGGGGGAAGTTTGAAGGGACGGCGACGGAACTTGGGCAGGGCGCATCTTGGAGATCAGATGCAAGAGGAAGAGCAGCGAACCGTCGGAGACGCGGGGCAGGCCGGGACCGAAGCGGCCGTCGAAGCCTTTTTCCAAGTGCTCGCGGCTGATGTCGCCCTCGATCTTTTTCCAATCCACGCCGAAGGGCGGGTTGGAGAGCATGTAGTCGAACTTGTCGGCGTGGAGCTGATCTTGGGAGAGGGTGTTGCCCAACTTGATTTGGGAGACGTCCTGGCCCTTGATGAGCATGTCGGCTTTGCAGATGGCGTAGCTCTCGGGGTTGAGCTCCTGGCCGTAGGCGCGCATGACGGCCTGGGGGTTGAGCTCGTGGACGTATTCCATGCCCGAGGATAGGAAGCCGCCGGTGCCCGCGGTGGGGTCGTAAATGGTGCGGATGATGCCGGGTTTGGTGAGGGCGTCGTCGTCCTCCATGAAGACGAGCGAGGTGGTCAGGCGGACGATGTCGCGCGGGGTAAAGTGTTCGCCCGCGGTGTCGTTGGAGCTCTCGGCGAAGCGCCGAATGAGTTCCTCGAAGACGAGTCCCATCTCGTGGTTGGAGACGGCGGCGGGGCTGAGGTCGGACTGGCGCACGCGTTGGACGACCTTGTAGAGGAGGTTGGCGTCGTTGAGCTGACCGACAAATTCGGCGAAGTTGAAATACTCGAAAATCTCGCGGGCGTGCTTGGAGAAGGAGGCGAGGTAGGTGTCGAGGTTGGCCTTGATGCCGGACTCGCCGAGGGTGGCGAGGTCCATGCGCGAGGTGTTGAAGAAGGTCAGGCCGCCGGTGGCGCGGAGGAGGAGCTTTTCACGGGCCTCCTCGGGCAGGTTTTGTTTGGCGAGTTTATCGACCTCGGCGAGCACGGCGGGCTTAGTCGGGGCGAGCACGCATTCAAGGCGGCGTAGGAGGGTGAACGGAAGGATGATGCGGCCGTATTGGCTCTGGCGGAAGTCGCCGCGGAGGAGGTCGGCGATGGACCAGCTGTAAGAGGCGAGGTTGTTTGAGGCTTGGGACATGGGCAGGGAGCTACGCGAAAAAAGGAGACAGGCGGGGTCGGTTGTGCGGACCGGCAATGCCTAGCGCAACGCTGGGTTGCTGGGCTTTGCGGGCTATTCAGGCGCTCACTTCTCCGGCTGCGGCAGGCGGGTACTGGCGATCCAGGCACCAATCGCCATCACGGCGGCACCGATGAACACGGCCTTCGCCCCGAGTGTCCAAAACACGATGCC
>CANIXX010000297.1 GCA_947471115.1 Opitutaceae bacterium
ATCCGCCAATCGAACCGCTCAACTTTGTTTTTTCTACCTCCTTCCACCCTACCCCCAGCCCCCTAATCTCTGCCCAATGAGCGCGCACCCTTCATTGCCTGAAAAGAATCCCGCCTCTCCTCCTGAGGCCAGCCAACCCGGTGCCAAAAAAACCTGGTCGAACGGCTCGCTCACCTACACCTTAGGCGGGTTGCTCGTGCTTATGCTCTTGCTGCTCGGAGGTGATTTTGCCTGGTCGATGCGCGAGCGTTCGGTTCAGCCGCTGTTTCAAATCCTACTGCGTAAGTTCGAGGCCTCTGACTTCTTGACCAGCCTCCTGATCGGCTCGATTCCGGCCTGTATCACCATATTGGTTTGGCCGGTAGTGAGCGTGTGGAGCGACCGCACACGCACCCGCTGGGGGCGGCGCATCCCGTTCCTGTTTTTCCCAACCCCATTTATATTCGGAGCCATGGTCGGCTTGGGTTATGCGCCGGAGATTGGCGTGTGGGTGCAAAAGCCCGTCGGTTCCACCGGCAACCCTAACCCCTATATTCTTGGGGTGTTCGGCTTTTTCTGGGTGGTGTTCGAGGTATTTGCCCTAGTCACCAACAGCGTGTTTTATGGCTTGGTTAACGACACGGTTCCACGCGCTATGATCGGGCGCTTCTTCGGTTTGTTTCGCATGGCAAGCTTGGGGGCCGGAGTATACTTTAATTTCAGTTTGATCGGGTATGCCGAGACCCACGCAAAAGAGGTATTTTTGGGCATCGCCGCCTTGTACTTGGTTGGCTTCACCGTTATGTGCGTTTTTGTCAAAGAAGGCACCTACCCACCACCACCGCCTGCGGTCGAGAATGACAACCTCATCGCCAAGGTGGGGCGCTATTTCCGTGAGTGCACCCAGCACCGGTTTTACACTTATGCCTTCATAACCCTAGCGGTGGCCAACCTCGCGAATATGCCGATCAACTTATTCGCCATTTACACCTCAAAGAGCTACGGAATTGATACGGCTCAGTACGGCAAGTTTTTGGCAATCAGCTATGTGTGCTCATTCACACTGTCCTTTCCGCTGGGTTGGCTATCCGACCGCTTCCACCCGATGCGCACCGCATCGGCCTGTCTGGCGGTATACGCGCTGGCCATGACGGCCGGGTTTTTCATGGTCCACGATGCAGCGGCGTTCGGCGTGTTTTTTATTATTCACACCGTGCTGGCCGGCTGTTTTGCAACCACCTCCATGGCGGTTTATCCGATGGTATTTCCCAAGTCGCAATTTAGTCAGTTCTACTCGGCCTATTCATTGCTCAATCACTTCATGGTATTCGGGGCCGCGCCGATACTCGGACTAGTCCTCAAATTCACGGATAGTTGGTACCTGCTGACGTTCCTGATCAGTGGCGTACTTGGCCTAATCAGCATTGGGCTGTGGATCTATTGGTATGGATTGTTCAACGCCCTCGGCGGTGTTAAAAACTTCGTCCCGCCAGAGCCAAAGGTGGTAGAGAAAGCCTAAGGTCTTATCTGTAGAATCCTAAGCGATCAATATAAGGTGAATTGGCCGGAGGCGGCCAAACTCCGCGCTGGTGTCGGATTGATTACGAATTTGTCTTAGCGACCGAGGGAGACGTCGGCTGTGTTGGAGGAGTCGGCGGTGCTGATGACGGTGGGATCAATGAACGGGGCGGTGCGGCTGGCGGCATGAGCGAAACCGGTGGAAAGAGCGGCGATGACAAGGGCGAGGGAGATGCGTTTGATGGAGTTCATGGCGGGGAGGAGTAGTGGAGGAGTTGAACAGTCGGTGATGGGCTACACATCGAGAAAGCTACCGGTTTTTTTGTCCGTCAAAGCGCAAGTACCCAACCAGGTAATCGACCCTAGGTGGGGCCTGGGGGATAGAACCCGATTTCCACATCTGACGTGAAAATGAGGCGATTAAATCGCTTGGAACGGCTTTCGAAGACCCGCCGAGGCCTGTTTTACCCCTGTTTTTTGCGGTAAACCGGGCCCGGGCTCCAAGAACGCCCATTTTTTTCTTTAGCGAATGGCGTTTTGGTATCCAATAAATTCGTATTTACCAGCAATCAAACGGGTTAATGATACAGGTGATTCACCCTAGATGAAATTAATCCGTGGCGTAATGAGGTTGCCCCGAATCGACGGACACGAGTTGAGCCCCTAAGGAAAAACTCAACGAATGAAAAACCAACAAGCAAACGGGGCAAAGCCCCGCAGGTACGACGAAGCGTTCAAACGAGAGGCGATACGCCTATGGAAGAGCAGTGGGCGGTCGGCGGAGACGACTGCGCGTGAGCTTGGGATAAGCGTATTCCAGTTATACGACTGGAATCGGGCAGGACAGCCAGCCCGGGCCGCCGGGGTGGCTGTCCTGCCCGAGAGCAAGGAGTCGTTGCAGGCCGAAGTTGAACGCCTGAGAACCGAACTGGCCCGGATCACCGAGCAGCGCGATATCCTAAAAAAAGCCGCGGGCATCCTCTCAGAACCGTCGCCGAGCGGTATGCCCAGATCAAATCGATGAGCGACAAGCACTCCATCAAAAACATGTGTGCTACATTGGGCGTCTCCCGCAGTGGTTATTACCAGTGGAAAAACGCGGGCCAATCACCGAGGGCACAGCAGACCAACCGGCTCAAAACCCTGATCGAAAATGAGTATGTAAAGTCCAGGCGGACTTATGGTAGTACTCGGATAACGCGCGCCTTGCGCAATGGAGGTGAGACGGTGGGGTATAATCGGATAGCCCGATTGATGCGCTCGGCTGGTCTGCAAGGCCGCCAAAAGCGCCGGTATCGGGTGAGGACCACCGACAGTCGACATGATCAGCCAATCGCGCCCAATCACCTGGCGGTGGCGCCAGCGCCCACCAAACCCGACCAGATTTGGGTGACTGACATCACCTACATTGAGACGGGCGAAGGCTGGCTTTACCTGGCCGGAGTACTCGACCTTTACAGCCGCCGACTGATCGGCTGGGCCATGGGGCCTGGCATGGAAACCTCGCTGCCGTTGGCCGCATTGAACATGGCGTTGAAGCAACGTCGCCCAGTCGGCCAGGTGTTGCACCATTCCGACCGCGGGTGCCAATACGCCAGCGCAACCTATCGGCAGGCTCTGGCTGCGAACGGCTGCATCGCTTCAATGAGTCGCAAGGGCAACTGCTACGACAACGCCACGATGGAGTCGTTTTGGAGTACGCTCAAACACGAGCTGGTTTATCGCCGGAAGTTCATGACTAGAAAAGAGGCTACCACCGCCATCTTCGACTACATCGAGGGCTTTTATAACCGAACCCGCCTTCACTCAGCCCTCGGCTTTAAAAGCCCCCTCGACTACGAATCCTCCCTCAACTAACTAACCAATCAACCGCTCAACGCGTGTCCGTTTTATCGGGGGAAGCCCAAAAAGGGGGCATGTTGAGTTCGTTTACCTCCTAAGGAATTGTATCTGTGGAATCTGTGTAATCCGTGGTTGGTTTGAACTTCGGTGTTCAGGTTTATAAAGGTTACTAAAAAGACGATCGTATTGTTATCAACTACTCGCGAACCGCTATGCACCACTCGCTCCTTATATTATTAG
>CANIXX010000298.1 GCA_947471115.1 Opitutaceae bacterium
GACGGCAGTTCCAGCACCGGCGACATCCACGAGTCGCTCAACCTCGCCTCGTTGCTCTCCCTGCCGATCGTCTTCGTCATCGAGAACAACAAGTACGCCTACTCGACCCCGATCAGCGAACAATTCACCGCCGGCACCCAGCTTTATAAACGCGCCGCCGGCTACGGCATGGAGGGTTTCGAAATCGACGCCACCGGCGACATCGAGACCGTCACCCGCACCCTCGCCGCCGCCATCGAAAAAGTTCGCTCCACCTCGCGCCCCGTCCTCATCGAGGCCCACACGATCCGCATGCGCGGCCACGCCGCCTACGACACCTGCGACTACCTCGCACCGGGGGAACTCGAAGCCATTCTCATCCAGGATCCGCTGCCCAAGTTCCGCGATCAACTCGTCGCCGCAGGCCACACCGCCGCCATCGAAAAAATCGAGGCTGAACTCCACGCCTACTTGGAGGCCTGTATCCAGGTTTCGCTGGCGGTGCCGCGCCCCGCACCCGACGCCCAAATGCTGGCCGACGTCTTTGCACCCGCCGCCCCCGCGCTGCCTTGGTTACCCTCCGTCAACTCTGAGCTCCCAGCTCATAGCTCTGAGCTCAAAGCTCCCACCGCCCAGCTCAATTTCGCACAGGCGATCAACGCTGCCTTGCGCAAGATTTTGGCCGAACGCGCCGAGTCGCTCCTGCTCGGGCAGGACATCGGCACCTACGGCGGCGCGTTCAAAGTCACCGACGGCCTGTTAAAAGACTTCGGCCGTGCCCGCGTTTTTAATACACCGCTAGCCGAGAGCGCTTGCACGGGCTGGGCGATCGGCCTCGCCCTCAACGGCCACCGGCCGATCGAGGAGTTCCAGTTTGCGGATTTCTCAACGGAGGCGGTGACCCAGATCACGCTTAACGCGGCGACCTACCACTTCCGCTCCGGCGCGGCGGTGCCGATCGTTTTCCGCCTGCCCTGCGGCGGCGGGCTCACCATGGGCTCGTTCCATTCGCAGGAGCTCGAGTCGCTCTTCCTCTCGATGCCAGGCCTCAAAGCCATTTACCCGAGCACGCCGCAGGATGCGTTCAACGCCATCCTCGCCGCCTACGAAGACAACAACCCGGTACTGATCTTCGAACACAAGGGCCTGTATCGGCGCGGCAAACACGCCGTGAGCTGGGACGCCAACTACCGCGACGTCTGGCAGCCCAAGCACCTGCGCGCCGGCAGCTACGCGACCTTTGTAACCTACGGCGAGATGACGATTCCGGCGGCCGAAGCCTGTGACTACTTCGAGAGCGAATACGAAAAAACCTTCGACCTATTTGACCTGCGCGGTCTGGCACCGCTCAAGCTCGACGCTATCAAGGCCTCGCTGGAGCGTACTCACCGCCTAATCGTGTTGCACGAGGGACGGCGCACTCACGGCTTCGGTGCCGAGCTGGTGGCGCGACTGACCGAAGAGCATTTTTTCTCCATGGAAGCCGCTCCGCTGCGCATCGCCGCCGCCGACATGCCGGTGCCCTTCGCCCCCGAGCTGGAAGCCGCCTACCGCCCGACCAAAGAAAAGCTCATCGAGCAGATTGCCAACTGGATCGGCTAAAGCGCGCTTCGCGCGAAATCCCAAACTTCAAAACCCAAAAACCAAAACCTCCAAATCCCAAAAAAAGCCGACTACTACCTGGGTTGATTGCTTGTTGGGATTTGGCTGCTTGGAATTTGGGATTTAAAAAAACATGAAAGCCATCATCCCTCCTGCCCGTTGGGCCGCCGTTCGCCTATTTGCCATGGATGTCGATGGCGTCCTCACCGACGGTACCATCCACGTGTCCTCAGACGGCGTGGAAACCAAGACGTTTTCCATCCTCGACGGCATGGGCTTGGTGCAACTGCGCAAGCAAGGTGTTGCCACCGCCTGGATCAGCGGGCGCGCATCCGGTGCCACCACGGTGCGCGCCACCGAGCTGCAAATTCCCCACCTGGTTCAAGGCCGCACCGACAAGATCACCGCGCTTCAAGAACTCGCCTCCACCCTCGGCCTCACCGCCGAACAAATCGTTTACATGGGCGACGACCTCATCGACACTGCAGCCATTCAGTGGGCTGGTATTGGTGTGAGCGTATCCGACGCCATGGCCGAACCGTTCGCCGCCGCTGATTACGTTACCCGCCGTCCGGCTGGTCGGGGAGCCGTGCGCGAAGTCTGCGATCACATCCTTGCCGCCCACCGCTCCGCCTCTGCCACGTGAACCCAATTAAGCCCCTTTTTATCACGCTATTGGCTGGAATATCGGCGCTCTTCGCGGCCGAACCCCCAGCCCAGATCCGGCCTAGTGCGCCAATCAAAGAATTCCGCCTGCCCTCCTTCGACAAAGACGGCCAAAAGACCTCGTTCATGCGCGCAGCCGAGGCCCTCTTCGTCACCGCCACGCAAGTCGACGTGAAGGATCTTCAGCTCACGTTATTCACCAAGGATGGAACCGGTGGCTTTGACACCGTGCTGCTGACCCCCTCGGCGACGTTTAAAACCGACCAGCAGATCGTCAGTGGCAAAGATCAGGTCCGCCTGATCCGCCTCGATGTTGAAGTCATCGGCGAGCAGTGGTCCTACAATCACCCTGAGAAACGGGTTACTATCGCCAAGAACACCCGCGTTATTTTCCAAGAAGAGCTCAAAGATATTATCAAATGAACCGCCCTTTCCTCCATTTTCCGACGCTACTGCTGGCTCTCCTCATCGCTCCCGGACTGCTCACCGCCGCCGACAAGAAACCGGCCGCCGCGTCGGTTCCCACTGTCATCACTAGCACCTCGTTTGAGATGTGGAGCACCGACACCGAGACCCGATCCATTTTCAAAGAAAACGTGATCGTGACGGGCAACAACCTGCGCCTCACCTGCGACAAGCTGGATGTGACCGCCGTGCGCATGCTCGGCAAAGACGACAAAAATGCCACCATTCCAGCCGTGGAAAAGTTCAAGACCCTAGTGGCCACAGGCAACGTCCACATCGTGCAAGGCGACCGCGAAGTCACCTGTGGAAAAGCCGAGGTGTTTCCAGGCGAGGACCGCGTTGTGCTCACCGAAAAACCGGTGGTGATCGACAACGATGGCCCGTACGTTGCCACCGGCGACCGCATCGTGCTGCTACGCGGTGAACGCCGGATTTTTGGCGACAACATCCGCCTCCAGGGCCCGGCCATTCGCGACCTCGGCTTCGAGAAAGAAAAGCCCGTTCAGGCTCCCGCTGCACTGCCCCGTCCTACGGCCAAACCATGAGCTCCACCGCGCAAACAGCACCATCTTCATCGGAGGAACTTCAATCCTCGCGCTTCGAAATCCAAGCCCATGGCTTGGTAAAAACCTACGGTGAGCGAGCTGTGGTTAACGGCATCGACCTGCGTGTGCACGCTGGTGAAATCGTCGGCCTGCTGGGGCCCAATGGCGCAGGTAAAACCACGACGTTCTACATGGTCGTCGGGTTGGTTCCAGCCACCCGTGGCCGCGTTCTGCTCAACGGCCAGGACATCACCCACCTGCGTATGCACGAGCGCGCCCGCCTCGGGCTCGGTTACCTGCCGCAGGAGC
>CANIXX010000299.1 GCA_947471115.1 Opitutaceae bacterium
ATGGCCGATGCGGCGACATCGGAGGCCTTTGGAGGAATAGAGGGATTGCCTACCGCGTTTGTCATCGATCGCGAGGGTAATATCCGCCATCGCAAGGTCGGGCTATCCGATCCGGAAGCTTACGAGAAACTCATCGCGTCTCTGCTGTAGGTTGGGGGCAAGAGTTTTTTGGGGAGGGCGCTGGCGTGATGCCGGAATCGGACGACGCGGAGGTCGTCTGTTCCTATTGTCTGATTTTCAGAAGGTTGCTGTCCTCGGGCTTAAACTCTTTTTGGTCGTTCTTGAGAGTAAGGGCCCGCCGAAACCCCTTACGGCGGGCCCCCCTGTTTTTCTACGCCGATCAAGCCGGCCTCATGTTACCCCTAAGATCTGGCCGCTTGCGACCAGCCCTGTCGACATAGGCTTTAGCAGCCGTTGTGCCAACAATCCGACGGCTTGCGGGTTGATCACTTTTAGTTCGCAGACCTCCCCCGTCTCGCTCCCTGGTGGCGGCTCGTTTGTCAGGCTTCGCTGTGGAAGCGGGCCACTTGGGCTAGGCCGTCGGCGATTTCTCGGTCGCTGCGGCAGCGAGGTGTTTTGTTTTGGCCGCCCCATTTACCTTTGCTGCGTAGCCACTGTTCGAAAACCCCTGGCATCACTAGTTTAACCACGGGTGAATCTAGGCCGCCGCCGTTGCGCTTGGCTTCATAGTCGTCGTTGAGGCGCTTTAACTCCACATCCAGCTCGATGGCTATGACCGGGCCTGTGGGCGTTTCCGTCGTGTTGGGCTTCAGTTCCACCCACCACTCGTGGCGACCTCGGCGTTGGCCGGCTGCGCTGTCGCTAAACAGCGGGGCCACATGGAAGTTCACTATCGACCAACCGTGTCGCTGGCAGACTGCGATTAGGGCGTCGGTGAGCTCTTTTTCGATCACATGCTCACCGAACGCGCTCAACTGCAACGCGGTGCGCCCCACGTAAACCAGCCGGGGAATATCAGTTGAAATAAACCGCACGACGTCGCCGATCACGTAGCGGGTGAGCCCGGCCGGGGTGCTCAGCACGAGCACGTAATCGACTCCGGCGCGCACACCAGCCAGAGGGACGGTACGTTCCCCAAGGGTGTGCAGGTTGTTGGGCTGGTAGTCTTTAAATGGGAGGAATTCGAAAAACAGGCCGACATCGGTCATCAGGCGCAGACCGAGAGCCGATTCGGCATCCTGGGTAGCAATAAATCCTTCGGAGGCCGGGTAAACTTCGTGAAAGTTAACACTCGGGCCGATTTGGGCACGTAGCTCTTCGACGTAGGGACCGACAGGTACGCCGCCGTGGATCAGGCACTCTAGGTTGGGCCAGACCGCTTGTAGGTTAGCCGGACTGTGGTGCGGAGTGCTGGCGCGGGCTTTGACCGTTTCGGCGAGAATGAGCATCCAGCTGGGGATGCCAGCGAGCAGGGTGATGTCGCGGTTCCACGTGCGCTCGGCGATGGACTGTAGCTTGGAGGGCCAATCGGCGACTTGTGCAATCGACTTGCCGGGCTCGTATAGGTGCTTCTCGACCCAGCCGGGCAGGTTCAGCGCGGTGATGCCGCTCAGGTCGCCGGCGTAGGCGACCTGGTTCTTGGATTCCTCGAGCTGGGTAAGCGTGGTCGAGCCGCCGAGAAACAGGTGCTTGCCGCGAAATACCCCAGTGTGGCCGACCCTTGCGGTGTAATAAAGCAGCGAGTCCAGGCCAGCTTTGCGGAAGTGCTCCAGCATGCCCTCGGTGATCGGCAAGTATTTGGTCCGCCCGGCGGTGGTACCCGAGGAGACTGCATAAAAGCTGCAATGCCCGGGCCACAGCACATTGGGCTCGCCGGCCTTCATGCGCTCGATGTGGGGAATGAATCCTTCGTAGGTTTGCAGTGGCACGCGGGACTGAAACTGGGTGTAAGCCATACGCGGCTCAATTCCGTGCAAGCGGCCGTAAACGGTGGATGAGAGCTGGGCGCACAAACTCTCAAAGGTGCGCTCTTGGGCTGGCACGGCGTCATTGCCGTCCCTGAGTTTACGCGCAGTGCGCGTGGTCAGGAAACTGACACCTACGGTGAGCAGACTTCTCGTCGGGGAAAACATACGGGGCGGCTGGCGATTAGGCAGCTTGGCCCGAGGAGAGGTCGCAAGTGAATTCATGCGGCGAGGGGCAAGCGGCGTGTTTTAATGGCACCGTAAAAACGGCCGATCGGGGGCAGGAAATTGCCAACGTGGAAGATCAACGAGGCGTGTTGTACTGGCGCGCCAGAGGGGTTGGTCAGCGTGCGGCACTCGCTACGCGGAAAAAAGGCCCGGTGGGCGGCGGTGAACGCAAAACGAGTGGGGGACCGTGAATCGATCACAGAGTCCTCGTCTTCAGCGAAGAGGATGAGCACCGGGGCCGTGCTCAACGGCAGCAGCCGTTGCGAGAAATAGTCGTGGGGTGAGATGAAGCGGCGCAGCGCCCCCATGCGTTCACAGGCACCGCGGGCGTCGATACGCGCAATGGTGTCCATTACGGCCGTGCTCAGGTGTTCCATTTCTGCCGGGGTCATGAGCGTAGCCAGTGCGGTCTTGTTTTGCGCTCCGGCGCCAAACATACGGGTGAAAATGGTCCGCGATTTTTCGATCAGGCGCGGGTCTACGACCCCATCGACGGCGTCGAGGTAGGGTTTGACCGCGCGGCCGAGCAGGGTGGTCGGTTTGTCCTCGCCGGGGGCGAGCAGGTCTTCGATGCAGCCGATGGGGCTCACGAACACGAGGCCGGCAATGTCCGCCTCGCGACCGGCCAAACGGGCCCGCCGCAGCCAGTCAAGGATCAGTCCGGAGCCAAAGCTCACCGAGAAAATCACCGGTGGGGTGCCTTGGCGGCGCGCGAGGTCATCGACCAAGTCGTCGAGTTGGGCGAAAAGCAGTTCGGCGGAAAATCCGTGGCGCGGGTAGTTGAGGTAAAACAAGCTGCCGCGTTTGAGCAGTGCGCCGCGCAATAAAAAGACCTGTTCGGTGGCATCGGGCACGAATCCGCCAAGAACGATCGTGGGTACGTCGCCTTTACGCTTTTCGTGCAAAAGCGTGGCGAGTTGGTGTGGACCTGCAGCCTCAGAAGCCAGCACCGCATGCTGCGCGGTACGGGTGACGGGTTCGTAGGGAATCGGCCGGGGGGGGCGTAGCTTGTAGCCGGTGGTGCGGATGAGCGTACGCAGCGGCTGCGCGGGTGATATGCGTCCGAAGGCGGCAAGCAGGGAGAGGGCGGGGGCGAAACTCAGCGCGGTCATAAAGGTGTTGCTAGTCCTGATGCGCCGCCGGTAGCGGTGCGCAAAGGCAAAGCGGCTGCGTAACGCAATGTTCACACGTATGAAACATGGTCGTAACATTGTTCCGGTTTTCGGGCCCTAGTTCCCTGTTTTTTAAGTGTCCGATAATCCCGACGGATCAGATAGCTAATAGACCCTAACATCGATCTTGCCCTATTGATTTCCGAAGTAGTGTGCTGCTTCAGCCCGCAGGTTGA
>CANIXX010000300.1 GCA_947471115.1 Opitutaceae bacterium
AGCACCGGATCGAGGGCCAGACCGACATCGCCCGGGGTGCGGTGCACGCGGGAGGCAAGCGCCTGCTCCAGCCGCGGATCGAGCGTGAGCGCGCGGATCACATTGGGGCGGCTCTCATATTCACCGACAAAGTACATGCCCAGACGGCGACGCACCAACTCGCTCAAGTCGTCGGGATTTTTGGTTGTGCCGGCGAAATCCGCGATGCCTTCCAAAATGATCGGCAGGCCCAGCACGGGAACACCTTCGCGCAACAGGTTTTGCATCACGCGTTGGATGATGCCCAGGCCCACCAAGTCGGGCAGCAGCTCGGCCACCAGCGCCGGATGCGTGACTTTGACGTGATCAACCAAGGTCTGCACCTCTTGGCGGCCAACCAAGTGGTGCGCCGAGGTTTTGAGCACCTCGGAGAGATGGGTGATGACCACCGAAGCGGCGTCGACGACCGTGTAGCCGTTGATTTCGGCGACCTTGCGCTCGCTTTCCTCGATCCACACCGCTTCCAAGCCGAACACCGGCTCGCGGCAGGGCGTGCCACGCAGGGCGACGCGGCTGCCGGTCACGTTCATCGCCATCCAGCGGGAGGCGTAAACCACCCCGCGGCCGACCGCTTTGCCGCGCAGCAGAAAACGGTAGTCATTGGACTCCAGCTCCAAGTTGTCGCGCACCGAGATCGGAGGCACGATCACGCCGCGCTCGCGGGCCAGGCTCTTGCGCACGCCGGTGATGCGGGAGATCAGGTCGCCGCCGCGGTTGGCATCAGCCAAGGGCAACAGCCCGTAACCCACTTCGATGGCAAACACGTCCTGATCGATAACCTTGCGCAACTCCTCGGGGATATTGGGGTTGCCGGGGGTGGTGCCGCCCGACTTGGCGCCGTTTGCACCGGCTTCCCCGGCCTTGCCGGTGGCGGCGGGCAGCACGGCGACCGGAGCGGCGGCAAATTCATCGGGTTTACCCTTACCACATTGGTGACCAACGTAGTAGGCGATGCCACCGAGCACAGCGAAGGGCAGAATCGGCATACCGGGCATCAGGCCAAAGCCGCCCAACATCACCCCGACGACACGCAAAGCTCGGGGATAAGCGATTAACTGACCGCCGATTTGCACACCCATGCCGGTGTTACCGGCGGCGCGTGTGACGAGCAAACCGGCCGCCACCGACACCACCAACGCGGGGATCTGCGAAACCAGACCGTCACCGATCGACAGCAGGGTAAACTTCTGCAGCGCCTCGGCCATGGTCATATCCATTTGCATCACGCCGATGGCGAAACCGCCCAACACGTTGACCAACGTGATCATGATGCCGGCGACGGCTTCACCGCGCACGAACTTCGAAGCACCGTCCATCGCACCGTAGAAGTCGGCCTCTTTTTGCACCTTCATACGTCGGGCGGTGGCCGAAACCTCGTCGATCACGCCGGCGTTGAGCTCGGCGTCGATGGCCATCTGTTTACCGGGCAAAGCGTCGAGGGTGAAACGGGCGCTCACTTCGGCGATACGGCCGGCACCCTTGGTGATCACCACGAAGTTGATCAACACCAAGATGATAAAGACCACGAAGCCGACCACATAGTTACCCTGAATAACGAAGTGGCCGAACGACTCGATGACCCCGCCGGCCTCGCCCGTGGTGAGAATGAGACGGGTCGTACAAATGTTGAGGGCCAGCCGGAACAGGGTGAAGGCCAGCAGGATCGTGGGGAAGCCGGAGAACTCGGAGGGCTCGCGCACGTAGATGACGATCATCATCATGAGCAGCGAGAAACCGATGCTGATGGCCAGCAGCAGGTCCAACAAGAGGGTTGGCACCGGCATGATCAGCAGCAGCACCGTGGCGAACAGCGTGACGGTAAAAATCAGGTCGGCGCGCTTCTGGAACACCGAAGAGAGCGCCGGGGCGACCGGGGCCGGGGCGGTGGCGGAGGCGGCGCTCATGCGGCGGAGCCTCCTTGTTGAGCGGCGGCGGCTCGGCGGCTCGGCAGGCGATAGAAATAGTAGCGGTGGGTGCGGTAAACGAAGGCGAGGATGCCGGCGACCGCCTGGTAAAGCTCGGACGGGATGGCCTCGCCGACGGTGGCGGTGGCGTAAAGCATGCGGGCGACGGGGCGGTTTTCGACCATCGGCACCTCGTGCTCAGCGGCGAGGGCCTTGATGCGGCGAGCGAGGGCGTTCTCGCCCTTGGCCAGCACCATGGGGGCGGCGTCGATGCCGCGCTCGTATTTGAGGGCCACGGCGTAGTGAGTCGGGTTGGTCACCACCACGTCGGCGGTGGCTACGGCGGCGAGCATCTGGCGCTGGGCGAGACGGCGGGCCATGCGGCGGATGGCACCCTTGACCAATGCGTTACCCTCGGCCTGTTTGGCCTCCTCTTTGACCTCCTCCTTGGTCATCATGAGGTCCTTGCCCGTTTTGTACTTCTCGTAGGCGTAGCTGATCGCGGCGATCACGCCCAAGGCGAGCATCAGGCGCGACAGCAAGGAGCGCATACTGCCGAGCATAAATTGGCCCAGGTAAGCGACCTCCATCGGCGTGGTGAAGAGCGGGTCGGCCAGCAACTGCTTGAGCGCCAGCCACAGACACGCGCCGATCGCGCACATTTTCAAAAAGTCGACGAAGCCGTTCACCACGACCTGCTGAGAAACCAGGCGCTGAAACCCGGGGATCGGGTTGAGCTTTTCAAGTTTAAAGCCGAAAGCCTCGGGGGTGAGCTGGAAGCCGCTCTGCAAACCGCCGGCGAGCAGCGAAGCCACCACGGTAGCCAGGAGAATCGGCGTCAAGACGACGGCAACCACCTTACCGGCGGCCACCACCGGCAGCGGTACATGGCCGGGATGAAAAGCATCGATACTCAAGTGTGCCAACACGTTGCTGGTGTATTCGGCAACCTCGCGGGCGCCGCCGGTGGCACCGAGGGTGAGCGCAAAAAACGCGGCCGCTAGGGAGCAAACCATGCCCAACTCCGCCGAACGCGCGAACTGCCCCTTGTCATGGGCCTCCGTCAGGCGCTTGCCTGTGGCTTCTTCGGTCTTTGAGTCTTTATCGTCGTCGGCCATTGAAAGGGAGAACTTACTTAGCAAGCCCGCTGCCAAGCGCGTATCAACAACCCTAAGTACTTACATATAAAGTTTTTAAACTTTAAAAAAAGATTATCCAAGCGCGGCGGAAAAGAAAAATGAAGATCGCGCTCAAGAAGCGGCAAATTGTGCCGCTAGGTGATTTGGCCACTGGTGTTTGCGGCGAAGTGCAGGGGTGCGCCGATCCGGTTTGCGCGTAACCGACCCAGCCCACACGGCGGTGGACCAGCCCTCTCGTACCCGATTTATCCCACGTGCGATCCCGCGTGCCGATCCCACCGGAGGGACTAACTCCGTGTCGCCCGTGATTTGACGGTCAAAGTAGCGCAGCCGAGTAGGCAGTAACCTTTAAACCCGAACGCCGAAGTTTTAACCACGGAATTCACAGATGAGCACAGATAACAGAGTGTTAC
>CANIXX010000301.1 GCA_947471115.1 Opitutaceae bacterium
CTGAAGCTAAGGTCTCCGTGTTCGATCACGGTCTGCTCTATGGCGACGGTATTTTTGAAGGTATCCGCCTGTATGGCGGCAACGTGTTCCGTCTCGAAGAGCATCTCGAGCGCTTGGAGTATTCCGCCAAGGCGCTGCTCCTGAAGATGCCTTGGTCGCGCAAGGAAATCTCGGATGCCACCCTCGAAACCTGCCGCCAGAACGGCCTGACCGACGGCTACATTCGCTTGGTCGTCACCCGCGGTGTGGGTGACCTCGGACTGTCGCCTTGGCTGTGCCCGGTGCCCTCGATCTTTATTATCGCCAGCAAGATCGCGCTTTATCCCGCCGAGCATTACACCACCGGTTTGTCTATCGTGACGGTGGCGACTCGCCGCATCAACTCCGCCGCCCTACCTCCAGCGGTTAAGTCGCTCAATTACCTGAACAACATCCTCGCCAAGATCGAGGCCCGCCAGGCGGGCGCCTTGGAGGCGATCATGCTCAACGATCAGGGTTACGTGGCCGAGTGCACCGGCGACAATATCTTCATTGTCCATAAGGGCTGCATCATTACCCCCGCCGCTTCGCAGGGAGCGCTTAAGGGCATCACCCGCTCGGCCATTGTGGACATCGCCGCCGAGCTGGGAATCCCGCTGCGCGAGGCCGACATGACGCGTTACGACGTGTGGAATGCTGACGAATGCTTCCTCACGGGCACCGCAGCCGAGGTTATTCCGGTGATCAAGCTGGACGGTCGTGAGATCGGTACGGCCAAGCCGGGGCCGATCACCCTGCGCGTTCTGGAGGCCTTCCGCCGCCGCGTTCTGGTCGAGGGCACCCGCCTTTGATGGGCGCTCTGCCCAGCCCGAAACCACGCAGCCTGCGGCCGGTTGACGCCGGCCTAGAAATTGTCGTTGGGGCGCGTGGAGCCCTCGGTTTCAGCGGTGAGTTAACCGAGGTCGTCTGGAATATTTTTCGCCCGTTGAGGCCTTGCTTAGGGAGGGCGAGATGACTTGGCACGTGGAGTGCAAGGATTAAAACTTTAACTATCTAGCTTATATTATCCGCATTCAGCTTAAATTCTACGACATCGAGTCGAAGTTCTGTTTAGAAGTGATAACCTATACTCATGGCCAGCCCGCTTAAATGTGATCTTTGCGCTAATCCCGCCACCGTGCACCTCACGCAAATCGTGAACAATAAGGTGCATAAGGTGGACCTGTGCGAAGCGTGCGCCCAAGCCAAGGGCGTGACAGACCCCAGCGGCTTCTCGCTCGCCGATCTGCTGTTGAAGGCCTCGCTCAACCCCGAGGCTCCGACAGCGGGCATGAAGTGTGAACAGTGTGGGTTTACCCAGAACGACTTCAAGAAGCTCGGCCGCTTTGGCTGCCCGCAGTGTTATTCAACCTTTTCAGCCTTGGTTGATCCTATGCTCGACAACATGCACAAAGGCACGGCCCACGCCGGAAAAATCCCCGAGCGGGCGCTGGAACGTAAGTCCATCTACGAACGCATCACGGAGCTTGAGGCCAGCCTGGACAAAGCGGTGAAGTCGGAGCTTTACGAGGATGCCGCCCGTTTCCGCGATGAAATCAACCAGCTCAAGCAGGCCTTTGAACACCCGAAGAGCGCCCTTTAATCCGATGACCATCGCCTCCCTTTTAGCCACTCCGTCTGAGCTCACCGATACGGCGAGCAGCAAATCGGCTGTCGTGCTGATGACGCGGATTCGCTTGGCGCGTAATCTTGCCGGCAAGCCCTTTCCGGGCTGGGCTCGCGAGGCCCAGCGCGCTGAAGTCCTCGCCGCCTGCCAAGAGGCGTTACTGGCCAGTACACCGATGAAGCGCGGGGCGCACGCTGCCGTCGCTGAGCTCACCGAACTGGAAAAGCAGATGCTGGTGGAACGCCACCTCATCTCTCGCGAGCTCAGTGGTTCGCCCGCCGGTTCCGGCGTGGTCATCAACAAGGACCAGACCGTTTCGGTGATGATCAACGAGGAGGATCACTTACGTATTCAGGTTCTGCGGTCCGGCTTTCAGCTCAAAAAAGCGTGGAATTTCATCAACGCCCTCGACTCCGAATTAGAGTCGCGGCTCGACTACGCCTTTTCGCCGCGGTTGGGCTATCTCACTGCTTGCCCGACTAATCTGGGCACCGGCATGCGCGCCTCGGCTATGATGCACCTGCCGGCGCTCGTTATCGCCGGCCAGATGGAGAAGATCGTGCGCGCGGTTAACCAACTCGGCATGGTGGTGCGCGGGCTGTTTGGCGAAGGCTCTGACGCCAGCGGGAGCATTTTCCAGATTTCCAACCAGACCACGCTGGGTGAATCCGAGGAGGCGATCATCAAGCGCCTCGGCAGCGTGCTCGAATCCATCATTGAGCATGAGCTCAACGCCCGGGCTAAGCTGCTGGAGACCGACGCCACCAAGCTCTTTGATAAAATCGGTCGCGCCTACGGCATTCTGCAAAACAGCCACCAGCTGACCTCGACTGAGGCGATGAACTTGCTCTCGTTGTTGCGCTTGGGCATAGATCTCGGTGTGTTTCCGGCTGACGGGCGCGCCATTATCGACCGGCTCTTTATCGAGTCGCAGCCGGGCCATATTCAGCGCAGTGCCCAACATGACTTGGAGTCGAATCAGCGGGACATCCTCCGCGCTGAACGTCTCCGCAACGAGTTCGCCCAGTTCGCCAAGCCCAATTTCACGATTAACGGACAGAATTAACCCATAACTCCCCCTCCCTATGGAACCCATGAATAACTTCACCCCTCGCGCGCAACAGGTCCTCGCACTGGCGCGCAAAGAAGCTGACCGCTTTCACCATAATTACGTGGGCACCGAGCATCTTTTGCTAGGTTTGATCAAGTTGGGCCAAGGTGTGGCCGTTAGCGTTTTGCAGAAGATGGGCCTCGACTTGGAGACGGTTCGTAACGCCGTCGAAAAACAGGTGGGCATCGGCCAGGAAACCAAAACACAGGGAAGCATCCCTTACACACCGAGGGTGAAAAAGGTCCTCGCGCTTGCCGGCAAAGAAGCCAAGGCGCTTAATCACTCCTATGTGGGCACCGAGCACATCCTGCTCGGCCTGCTGCGCGAGGGTGAAGGTGTGGCTGCACGGGTCCTCAAGACCCTTGACGTCGACATCGAGCGCACGCGTAACGAAATCCTGCGCGAGCTCGATCCGCAGTTTTCCGGCAACGAAAGCGAGTCCGGTTCTGGTGGCAGTAGCCCGGGTGAAGAGGCCTCGGCCGGTGCTGCCCAGCGTGGTGCGGCAGGCGAGGAAGGTGGCAAAAAGGACGTCAAAACGCCCGCCCTCAAAGCCTTTGGTCGCGACCTCACCGAGCTGGCTCGCAAGGGCGAACTCGACCCGGTTGTCGGTCGTAAAAACGAGATCCGCCGCGTCATTCAAATCCTTTGCCGCCGCACCAAAAACAATCCGGTGCTTATCGGTGAGGCCGGCGTCGGCAAGACCGCCATCGCCGA
>CANIXX010000302.1 GCA_947471115.1 Opitutaceae bacterium
GGTGGTGAAGGAGCGGAGCAGACTGGAAGTCTGCGCTACTCTAAGACGTTTCAGGGTTGCGGATAAACCAGCCTGTTGGTGCTAAACAGGCCTTCGGGTGTGCGGGTCACGTAACCCGACGAAAGCCCCCAGTGACGTGCCCACACGTCAGCATCTGGACGCGCTTCCACGTCCACGAAAGACGGCTTCGCGTCGTCGGGTTTTCCGGCGTTGAGCGCGGCTTGGTACTCCACCACCGACTCGACCAGTGAGGCGAGCAACACGCGAAGATCCTGCACTTGCAGTGAGACCGCATCGGGCGGCAGGTCGGCGAGCGCAGCCTTCACGTCGTCGCGTTGCCAAAACCCGCCCGCCCCCGAGGCCATGCCCTGCAGCGCGCTTTCCACCGTCGCCGGCGAACCGATACCGACGAGCAGCATTTTTTGCGCGATCGCATAGCTAAATCCCCGCGCCGCACCGCTGGCTCCGGGCGCAGTCGGCACGTTGAGCGTGTAGAGGGTGTTGCCCAAATAATCCCGCTGCGTGAACAGCTGCTCGGCCGCCGGACCGGCGAGCGCCTTGAGCGCATTCACCGAGCGCAAAAACGCCTCCTCGTTAACCAACGAAACGGCGATCAACTGGTCCATCTGGGTCCACGCCGGCACGGTTCCCGCGTCCTGCCCAGACGGCAACGCGTAGGCGGTCACCAAGTCATCGCCAAGGCTGCCGATCAAGTCGCGGCGCAGGTCAAAGCCGATTTTTTTGTCGAACGAGCGCAATTGCCCCTGCGCCATGCCGAAGAGCATCGGGCTGACCGCGTTGACCAGCGCCTCCAGTCCATCATAGGCCTTGGGCACGCTGAAACGCGCCGTGGAGACGTTGGGCCACTTGGCCGGCACCCAATCGGGCTGCGAAGTTGGGCCGGGCTGATAAGCGACCAGCCGCATCACTCCGCGTTCCTCGGTATAAGCCAGGCCGGTGTCGAGCCGCGCCTGCGTAGGCTCCAGCGCCACCGCCGCGTAAGCCTCGCCCAACACGTCGAGACCCAGGGCGTTGAGGACCGCCTCGGGGTCGAGACCGAGGGCGTTGGGCTTGCCTGCGGACTTGGCTTTAGCAGCCACCACCGCCTCCTGAACGAGGGGATAAATCGCCGGCAAATTCAGGTAAGCCAACGCCTGCGCCGCGCCCACGCGCTGGCGGGTGCGCTGGAAGCGTTCGCTCGTCCCCAGTGAAGCGGGCAGCCCGCCCTGCTGCACGGCGTCGATCGCGGCAAATACGCGCTCCTTGGTGGTGCTGATTAACCACACGCCGTCAACCAGCGCCCAAGCCAAGGTGCGGGGTGCACGTGTTTCGGTCGACGTGGCCCCAGCCGCGTCCGCGTCGCGGGGCGCGTTCAGCGCTCGCACATGCACCAGCACCCCGGCGAAGGTTTCCGTTTCCTCCTTCAGCCCACGCTTCTCGGCGGCGTCGGCCAGGATTTTCTCGATTTTTGGCCCGCGTGCACCGACTTCTAGGGCGAGCAAGAAGGCCGGCACCGAGCTGGAGTTGGCCTGGCTATAATTAAAGGAAGGCAGCGCGAACAACACCTCGCCCTCGACCAGGCCGAGTAATTCCCGCACGCTCAAACCGGTGGCGGCCTGGGTGTCGGCATCCCATTGATCGACCTGCATCTGCTCGCGCAACGGAGCGAGGAATTTGACGATTTGCGGGTCGCTCCAGGAGGAGGCCAGCGGGCTGGCGTCCCAGCCGCGCAAGAGAGCTGGCGCATCGCTGACTGAGAGCGCGAGCAGCGTTTGGTCGTCGACCAGATTGGCCAACGGCAGCTTCGGGGAGGCCGGCAGCCAAGTGGCCGCGATAAGGAAAACAGGGAGAAGTAGCGAGGTCCTCCAGTTTGCGTCGGCCCGCAAAAGTAGCGCAGACTTACAGTCTGCTCCCGGTCGTTTTGTGGATCTCAGCAGACTGGAAGTCTGCGCTACTTTTGGGATCAGGTGCATGGCGGAATATTTAGGGTTTAGCTTGGGTCGTGGTTTTATCAGCGGGCTTGGCGACTGTGGCGACGGCCGCCTTCACCGGCTGGGGTGGCGGCAGGTAGCGGTAGCCGGAGTTGGGGTTACGCGGGTCGAAGGCGAAAGCGTCGCGATTGCGCAGGAAATTTTTCAACACATCGATCGGGATGGCGAAATTGAGCCCTTCCACGCCGACTTCCATAGCCTTCATGTTGTTCACGCCGACCACCTCGCCGCGCAGGTTGAACAGCGGGCCGCCGGAATTGCCGGGGTTAATTTGCGTGGTGGTCTGGATGTAAAGTTGTCCGTCCAGCAAGCGGGCGTGCGAACTGATGATGCCTTGCGAAACCGTGCGATCGAGACCGAGCGGGCTACCGATGGCGAACACTGACTGACCGTCGTTAAGCGTAGCCTCACCGACCAGCGACACGGTCGGAAACGGCGTCGGGCTGGCGTCCTCGATTTTCAGAAGCGCGAGGTCGAGGCGGGAGTCGAGGGCGACGATGCGGACCTTGTTGTACTGGACCTTTTCCAGCTCGGTGGCGCCGCGTCGGAACTGGGTAACGCTGATGTTATATTCGCCGGCGATGACGTGCTCATTGGTCACAATGTAGCCGGATGGATGAATCAAAAAACCCGAGCCGAGGCCGACCGGCGTGCGCACCAAAACCACGGCCTCGCCGACGCGGTCGACGTTTTCTTTGACCGAGAGCGTAGGCAAGCCAGCGGCGACGCGGTAAAGGTCGGCGGTGGCTGTTTCCACCACCGGCAAGGCGTCACCGGCCTCGGCGCGGGGTTTAACGCTCTCAATCTCGTCACGCGGCACGGAGAGAACGGTGAAACCGAGATCGACCACGAGGCGGTCGGCTTTTTCGGAAATGACCTCGGCGTCGAGCGAAGCACCGTTTTTGAGCTGCACGGTGCTGAAGGCGTGAGCGGACGGCAGCGCAGAAAACAAACACAAGGAGGCAACAAAAGCAGCGAAAACGAGGGGTGATTTCATGGCGAAGACGGGCATTTTTTAACCACTGATTAGCACTTAGAGACACTTATAAAAACAGCGGAATGCCTTTGCCGGAATAAGTGACCATCAGTGCCCATAAGTGGTTAAAACGGTTGGGGGATTTGGGTTCGTTACCGTGAGCGTCTTTTACCGGTCTGCACCCACCTACGGTTCAGAGCAGTTGGGCGAACTCGGCGGGCAACGGGGCGGTAGCGGCGAAATGGAACTTCTTGCCCTGCCACTCGTAGTCGAAGCTCGTCTCGTAAGAGTGCAAAAAGAGGCGCTTGTGACTGGTGGCTTTGGCGAAGGTTTTGTTGGCGGGGAAATCACCGTAGGTCAGGTCGCCGACGATGGGCAGGTTGCGCCCGGCACATTGAACGCGCAGCTGGTGGCTGCGGCCGGTGAGCGGCTCCAGTTGGATCAGCGCCAAGGGTGGCACCACATCGCGCTTTTGGCGGATGACCGTCA
>CANIXX010000303.1 GCA_947471115.1 Opitutaceae bacterium
CCTCCAGCAGCAGTGCCTCGGGTTCGGACTTCACCTCGATGGTGTCGAAGTCGGCGATCATCTCGATCAAGGCGCGAATTTTCGGGTGCAACGTCATCGCCCGCGCCGGGGTGAAATACGAGGACACGCGCTTCTTTAACGCCTTGGCCTTGCCCACGTAAATGATGCGCCCCAAGCGGTCCTTCATCAGGTAAACTCCGGGCTTTTCGGGCAGCTGGCGGACCTTCTCTTTGAGGTTAATGGAGTGAGGCGCTGGCATTTTGGCTGAGTTTAACCTACTTTCGCGCTTCGCAAGTATGGTTTCAAAAAACATCGCTCCTCTTGGCTCGGTTGCCTCCAAACGCTACGAACTCCTCACCCTAGGGGACGAGTTGCTCTTGGGCCTGACCGCCAACGGCCACCTCACTTACATCGGCGCCCAGCTCGGCCAGCGTGGGGTGCTCCTGCAGCGCAACGTGACTTTGACCGACGAGGCCGACGCGATTGCCGAACAATTTCGCGAGAGCTGGGCGCGCGCCGACGTGGTGATCACCACCGGCGGGCTGGGGCCGACCTGCGACGACCGCACCCGCGAGGCCGTGGCCGGGGTGCTGGGGCAACGACTGGTTTTCGAGCCTGAAATCGCGGCGGGCATCGAGGCTTTTTTCGCCGGTCGCGGACGGATCATGACGGAGAACAACCTCAAGCAGGCCTACCGCTTTGAGCGCGGCGAGGTGTTACCTAATTCCAACGGTACCGCGCCCGGCCTGTGGGTGGAGCAAGACGGCAAGGTGCTGATCATGCTACCGGGGCCGCCCAACGAGTTGCAGCCGATGTTTGCCGAACAGGTGGTTCCTCGGCTGGCGCAGCGCGGGCTCCTGCTCGACCGGCAAGCCTACGTACAGCTGCGCACGGCGGGCATCGGCGAGTCGGCGTTGGAAACGAAACTGCTGCCTGTTTTCGCGGATTACGGCGACGGGTTGAGCGTCGCGTACTGTGCGCATCAAGGGCAGGTGGACTTGCGCCTGAGTTCACCGAGTGGGCAGCTCTCGTTTGGGCAACTCGACGAAGTTGCCGCCGAGTGTGAGCGCCTTTTGGGGGAGGATTTTATGGGTTACGGGGGTGCCTCGTTGGCGCAAGTGGTAGGCGACTTATTGCGGGCGCAGGAGTGCATGCTGGCGGTGGCCGAAACCGCCACCGGCGGGCTGTTGTCCAGTGAGTTCACGGGAATCTGCGGGGCCACCAAGTTTTTTGCGGGCGGCTGCGTGTGTTACTCCAACGAGTCGAAGATGCAGCTGCTCGATGTGCCTGAGTGCCTGCTTGAGCAGCACGGAGGAGTTTCCGCTGAAAACGCGGTGGCGATGGCCGTGGGCGCGGCCGAGCGGCTGGGCGCTGACTACGCGCTGGCGATCACGGGTTTTGCGGGGCCGTGTGGCGGCACGCACGAGAACCCGGTCGGCACGATGTACTTGGCGTTGTATTCGCCGCAGGGCATGTGGTCGAAAAAGGTCCATTATCCCGGTCCGCGTGCGACGGTGAATCGGCGCGCGGTAAACGCCGCGCTGGATTGGTTGCGGCGCGAGTTGGTCCGCACGCAAACCGGCGTGACCCGTGTTGCGCCATGCGGCGGACAGGAATGACCTACGCCCAGCGGTGGCCGAGTCCGGAGGCGAACAACGCGCAAGCCCAGTCAATTTAGCCGCGAAAGAATACAAAGAGCGCATAGAAATTCAGGTTTTTATCTTTGCGCGCCTAACGTTCTTCCGCGGCTAACTGGTCTTGGTTTTATCCTTATAATAACGCTACAGCGTGCTGAGCCATCGTGTTACTTGCGGTTCGGCGCGACAGGCGCTTTGTTTCGAAACTAACATGACCACGGTCACGCTCCCCTCCTCCTCAAACCCCTCGGCTAATCCGCGCATCAACGGCGACGAAAAGGCCCTCATCATTCTCTGCCACCTCTCGGCTTTTTTGGGCGTGGGATTTATTCTCCCGCTGGTGGTGTATTTGATCAAAAAAACCGAAGGTGGCCCGGTGGCGGTACAGGCCAAGGAGGTTCTTAACTTCCACCTCTCTCTGCTGCTCTACGCGTTGTGCATCGCCCCCTTGTGCGTTATTTTTGTGGGGTTCGTTCTGCTGCCGATACTCGCGATTGCAGCGTTTGTTTTGGCGATTATCGCGGCGATCAAGGCCTCCGACGGCTTCGCCTATCGCTACCCGCTCTGCATCCGCTTCATCTCCTGATCGAGGGTCGGAAGCTTTAGCATTCGGACGCAAAAAAGCCCCGCAGGGGGTACTGCGGGGCGAACACTACGCTTTGGCGCAAACGCAGGGTTTTAGAATCCGACGTTGATGAACGGGAAAACCTTGGGCAGCGGGTCGAACTGGTCCCAATCACGCGAATTGACCTGATTCCACAGGCCGAGCTGCACGCCTTTAAGCGTTTCGGCGTAGTTAATGAAGCCGAGTTGCACGCCGTGTATATGTTTGGCGGTGTTCACGAAGCCGAGTTGCACGCCGGAGACGTCAGCGGTGACCATATCGTTGTAGTTAATCAGCCCGCTCTGGACGCCTTTGACCTTAGCGGTCGAGATGTTGATCACGGCGCTCTGCCAGCCGATCACCTCGCCTTCAGTGAAATTAACCAAGCCCCACTGAACGCCCGTGGTGGTGCCGCCGACATGATTGTAGAGGGTGAAAAGACCGCCAAAGCCGACAAAATCGCCGGTGGTCGATTGACCGAAGCCGATGTCGACGCCGCGCATGTTGCGGTTCTCGCCGTAAACCTGGAGGCGGACGCCGGTAACGTCGTCGGTGGCCGGAACGAGTTGGGGCGAGGGAGCCCACAGCGAGGCTTGGAAAACGGCAGGCTCGGCGCTGGCCATTTGGGCTTGGTCCATTTGGGCGTGGGCCGAGATGGCAAGGCTGCTGGCTACGGTTAAGACGGATAGTTTTTTAAGGGATTTCATTAGGGGTTATAGTCTGACGCGCTCGGGTTATGCGGGCGCGCGATGAGTTAGCTGAAGGCTTTTCGGGTCTATCGCACCGACACGCGAACGAGCCGGCGGTTCGCCCGTTAGTAAAATATCAGTTGCCTCTGTAAGCTCCCGAACCCGGGGCCTCGCCCCGTTCACTTACGTGTACCGGCCGGCCGTTTCCGGTGGCGACGTTTACCGCCGGGGCGGGGAAACCAAAACAACCCGAGCAGGCAGTAACCTTCAAGTTGTCGGGTCGAAAGTAGGGCGGTCCTTAAGCCCGCATCGGCGATTGCAGGAGGCAAACCGATGAACGCCTGCGGGCTAAAGCACCGCACTACCTCAGTCCTCTGATGGGGTTAACCTAGTAGGCAGTAACCTTTGAGTTGTCGGATGCATTTGGGGTCAGACTTCTCGGCTTGGTTTATCCGTGCTCATCAGTGCCCATCAGTGGTTAAAAACTCCGTATCCGGATC
>CANIXX010000304.1 GCA_947471115.1 Opitutaceae bacterium
ACCCTCGTTATATATTCTCCGTGAAGCCTGAGTGCGTACAAATAGGACAACAGCACGAGGTGACTTCGATGCTCGGTTTATCAGTGCTCATCAGTGCTCATAAGTGGTTAAAAAACTCCGCTTCCGGATCGAAGAACCCGATCCAAGTTAACCACTGATGAGCACTCATACTCACTGATGTAGGAGTGTTAACCTTCGGCAATCCATATCCGACAGTTTAAATGCTACTAACTAATAGCTTGGAGATACGACTAGATCAGGCCAGATCAGGGCAGGGAAAGTGTGATTGAGGTCGGGGAGTTGCCTGGCAGGTGGCTTAATGTGCGTTCGGATCTGCTTTCGTTGTGCGTGGCGACAATCGTGTAGGTGCCGTAAAAGCCCCGCACTGAGTAGCGGCCCGCATCATCCGTTCGGCCTTCCGCGTGTGTCCACCACACCTCGCGAATCATCTGGCGGGTGGCAGTGCCGGCGGGGCGCTCGCTCCAGTCGGCGTTGTAGAGCGACGCGACTGGTTTCCAGTGGGCCTTTTCCCAGAAACCCCAATATTGGATGCCGACGACGCTAGGGTGGCTGAAGTAAGCGATGAGGAAGTCGCGGGTGTATTGGGCGTGCAGCGAGGGATCGTCGGTGGTGAAATCAAACTCGGTGGCGCGTATTGGTAGTCCAAGCTCCTTTTGATAGGCGTCGAGGGTTTTGAGCAGCGTCTCTGGCGCGGTGGGGATGCCTCCAATATGGCATTGCAAGCCCAAGCCGTCGATCGGCCCGCCTTGGGCTAAAATATAACGGGCGGTGTCGATGAAATGCCGAAAGTGGTTGGGGTCGCCGTAAAGGTCGTGGTTGCCCCAGTCGTTGAAGTAGAGCGGTACGCTCGGACCGAGGAGCGCGCGGGCGATCTTGAACCATTCGGCCATGATCTCTGGGCCAAACAAGTCCATCAGATCGCGGTTGCTGTAGGGCTCGTTGAGTACGTCCCATTCTGTGAGGAGGCCCTGGGTGGCGGTGATGACATCGCGAATATGGGCACGCAGAAGGGCGGGGATCTCGTTTTGGCGCTCCGTCCCGAAGAGGGCGACGATGTCTTTGGGCAGGTAGCGTCGGCCGGGCCAGGCTAGGACATGGCCGCGGACGGGCAGGCCTTGGCTTCGCAGCCAGTGCAGCGCCTGCACAGTCTTTTCCCGGTTTTCCGAGGATTTCGACCATGCCGGCCATTTCAAGTCGTTTTCGGGCCCTACCGCGTTGAACAATGAGAGCAACACGTCGCGGTATCGATCCGCGTCCGGCGAGTCCTCGAGTAGCAGCTTCAGTTGCACGGCGGTGCCAAATTCAAAATGGTGGCGCTGCATCTGGATGCGGACTGTCGCGCCCGGAATCGGTCGCCCTGCGGTATCGGTCACGGTGACGGCGAGTTCGCCCTTGCGGATCTGCTCGATACGGGCGAGTGCATCCTGGCGCCAGCGTGCGTCAGGCTCGGCGCCGGTATAGGTGACGCGGGTTCGCGGTAGATCCCCGTAGGCGACCTGCTTGCCATAGTGCATTAAAGAGATGTCGCCGATCTCGACGGTTTGGGCGGCGTAACCAAATTCAAAATATAAGCCGACTTCCCCGGGGGCGTAGGATTTTGGGAAGCGGACCGGCACGAAAAACTCCTGCCATTCCCGTGTTAGGTCCAGTGCGCGGATACCGCTGCGCTCGTAGTTACCGCCGGTTTCCTGGACGACGAGGCGGACCTTGCCTTGGCCGGACTCCTGCAGGGTGTGCAGCAGGCGGCCACGGAACCGTACCAAGGCGACATCATCGCGCTCGACCGGCCTTGTGCTGGGCGTAGAAAGCTGAATTGCCCACGCCGGGGAGGTGTCGCGCAGCGTGGCAATTTCCCAAGTGGGGTTTTCCGTAGGCCCGCGCGAGGTGGCGGCGTAGGTCTGGGGCTCGCCACGTGCGTGAAACTGGGCCGGATGGATCAAAGAGGAGCCACCTTGGGGGACGGTGATCTCGGGCAGCTGGGTGGCGCTCACGGTGAGTGCCAGAAGCCAGAGGCAGCCGAACGTGCGAAAGAAGCGTGAAAGCAGGGTCATCGTGGAGGAAAATAGGGGGCTCAGTCGGTTTTCGAGGGGGGCTAGCGTGAAGACACTCTGTCGAGTAAATTGGGGGCGCGCCCCGACTAAAGTAACTGGCTGGTTTTGGTGGCACACCTCGGTAGGTGGTGCCACCGGGGGGGGGGATTCAGGTGATCGCAACGGGGCCGCTGAGGCCGGCGGGAACCCCGCGTTGGGTCCGGAGCAGCACTGTGAGCTCCCAGGGACCTTGGCCGGGTGCCAACGGCACCGAGTAAGAGGCGGGTGCCGGGTCGCTCTTCACGTCCAACCGAGTGCCGTTCAGCCAGATTTCGGCTTCGCCGGTGATTTGGGCGAACGCGATGCGCGCGCCCTCGCGCTGGTGCGACACAAACGGGGTGAAGACAATGCGGTAGAGCGCGAAGGCACCCGCTACAAACGACTGTAGCTCACCGGGCTGGATGCCTGGCCACGTATTCATGTCATTATCTGCAACCTTTACGTTGGGATCTAGGCGCGTGTCGGCGACGGGCGACATACGCCAGTTCTGCAGATAAAGCACGGGGTCGACTGCCGGCTGGATGGCAGGTTGGGGCGCGGCCTCGATTTGTAATCGGAGCTCACCGGCGTTCAGTCCCGGGGCGATGGCGCGCACTGCGAGGGGCCCGGCTGAGCCCGGTGCGCTTTGCACGATGATCTGTGCAAGCCCATTAAAGAGGCTTCGCTCATGGCCCTTTTCGGGCTCATGGCAGTTCGGATCGCCATTGCCGAGGCCGATGATGGTACCCGGACCGGTGAGCTCGAAACGCACTGCTATGTTTGCGGTGGGCACGGGGCGACCCTGCGCATCAAGCGCGCGCACGGTGATCGGCTGGCAGTCCACCCCATCGCCAAGCAGGCCGGTCCGGTCCGGAATCAGTTCGAGCGACGTAGGTTCGCCAGTGGTATCAACATGGCGGCGCGCCAGTTCGCGGCCGGATTCGTCCAGCGCAATCACCTCCAGGCGGCCGGGCTGGTAGGGAACTTCCCATGAGGCGAAGTCGAAACGATCAACCGCACGCTGGCCGAGCGTCTGGCCGTTCAGTGAAAGGGCGGCGCTCGGCGCGTTGGTCACCGCGAGGACCCGGATCAGTTGGCCTTCCCGGCCCTCCCAGTTCCAGTGCGGGGCCAGTTCGAGGACCGTTTCCTGGTCGCGAGGTGTCCAATGGGCGTGATGGATGTGCGCCGCGAGCTTGGGAAAGCCGCACAGATCGAAAATGCCAAAGAACGACGAGCTGGTTGGCCAGGCGTGTGGCGTGGGCTCGCCATGATAATC
>CANIXX010000305.1 GCA_947471115.1 Opitutaceae bacterium
GGCGGCAATCACCCCGAGCGGGTAATTAATCCAGCTGGCCTCTCCGGTTTGCTTCTCACCGACCGAGGCGTCGAGGGTGACGGTCTTGCCGGTGAACTCGCTGTAAAACACCCGCTTGCCGTCGGGGCGTGGCGCGATGGCTACGGCCACACCGCGATCAACGGATGCACCCAGAACGGTGCCACCATTGTAGTCGGTGTGGTTACCAATGAACTCAATACGACCCGGCGCACGAGTGATGGCAGACGGCTCCCGGCCGTGAATGTGTTGAAAGAGGGCGGCGATCTTTTGCTTCATATTGAAGCCTGCCGGAATGCCTCAGAACGCCGCGCCCCGTCAACGGTCTTTGTCGCCGCGCGCCTCCCCCGGAGAATTAGTCAGCACGGCTTAACCCGACCATAACGCCTTCTACCGTGTAGCGTTGGCCGCCCCCTGGCCAATTGGCCTCACCTTGATCTCAAATAGTCTTGGGCACGCCCTCGAAACCCGGTGGCGCCTCGCCTTGCGCCCCCTTGGCCACCAGTTGCAACAGGTAGGCCATCGCCTCCACGCGGCCCATGCCCCGCTTCACCACCAGTTGGTCACAGCGTTTACTCAACTGCTCGGCCATGATCGCGGCCGCTGCGGGCGTCGGCGCGCCCCACTTTAAGCACAATTGGCTGAGTTGTTCGTGTTCGGTCATGGCAGGTCAATGAGCTCAATAAACCCATCGCCACCGGGCTCGGGCGCAAGCGGCAACGTTGGGTCAAGCCCGAGCTTGTTCACCAGGGCCAGCCCGATGAAGCCGCCCGCCCCGTCAGCGACTGCCGAACGCAGCTCGCCCACACGCTTTTCCCCCTGCAACAACGCCGTTGGCACAACCTGCACAAAGCGTCCCCCTGCCCTCACCCGCACCAAGCGCCGCCGCACTGTACCCATGGCTTTGAGACGCGCCATCACCTCTTGCCCCAGATAACAGCCCTTGGTGTAGGAAACCGCCACCGCGTCCAAACCGCCCTCGTTGGGAAGCTCGCCCGGCCCAATATCGCACGGCACCCGTGGAATCCCCGCCGTGATCCTCAACCGCTCCAATTCGCCCGGCCCGATATCCGCCAACGCGCCAAGCGCAGGTGCCTGATCCCCTGCGGGTCGAAGCCATTCAAAAGTCGTGCCTCCGTCGCGTCGCCCGCGAAACACCCAGCCCCCGCCCGCCCGCGTAAATTCACCAGCCGCCGGCACTGCTCCTGCGGCTTCTCCGAGCCACGCCTCCGCGCCTTCGCCACCCAGCGCCAGTCCCTGCCACGCTGCGGTCGCATCTTCGATGACCACATCGTCGGCGATGATGTACGATTCCAGCCGCTCGCGGATCACCGCCGCGCTTGACGAAAAACTGATAACCCAAAGTAAATCGGCCTCTTCACGCAGGACAAAACTATCGGCCAAAACCTTCCCCTTTTGATTGAGCCACAACCCGTAGGCCACCGTCGGGGCCGAGGCAGGGCGCAACTCCTGCGTAAACTGCCCCTGCAAAAAGCTTAACGCATCCTCGCCGCTCACCCGCAAACAGGCACTTGGCCGGTAGCGATGTTGCCACCCCGCAACGGGGCTAAAAAATTGGGTATCCTTATCCGAATGCATTCGAAGGATTTGAGATTGAGCGCAGGGAATTCCAATAACTTTTATTGACGGCCGAGGATCTACGGCTACATCTGACCTCGTTCGATTTAAACACTTCTCCTGCTTAGCAGGAGTTTTTGGGGTAACTAAGAAAGCAAATGGCCGGTCGCTTAGGGGTAGGCGACCGGCCAACTTATTTTTAAAATCAAGACAGATCCCACGCTAATTACCGAATCCTTATGTCGACACCGCGTTTTCCCTAACGCGGTTTTTTATTGCCCGCATCCTAGGGCGTTTAGGCCGCAACTTGCACCACCTGTGTTGGATGCTTGCACTCGGGCCAAACTTTACCCCAAGTTCTCATCTTATGCACAAGACATCCGACATCAATGTCGTGGAGACCCGCCCTCTCCCTTCGCCTGCCCAGCTGCTCTCAGCGCTACCCAAGACCGAGGCTCAAGCCGACTTCATCACCCGCTCACGCGACGAAATTAACCGGCTCATTTTCACCAGCGATCGCCGCTTCCTGCTCATCATCGGCCCGTGCTCGATTCATGACGTCGAAGCCGGCCGCCAATACGCTCGCCGTCTGGCCGCCCTCGCCAGCGAAGTCTCCGACCGAATCATGGTCGTCATGCGCGTCTATTTCGAAAAACCGCGCACCACCGTGGGCTGGAAGGGCCTGGTCATGGACCCGCATCTTGACGGCAGTCACGACATCGCCGCCGGCCTGCGCCTCGGCCGCTCGTTCCTCGGTGAAGTCCTCGATCTCGGCCTACCCACCGCCACCGAGTTCCTCGACCCCATCACGCCCCAATACATCGCCGATCTTGTCTGTTGGGGTGCCATCGGCGCTCGCACCACCGAGTCGCAGACCCACCGCCAGCTCGCCTCCGGCCTGTCCATGGCCATCGGCTTCAAGAATGGCACCGATGGCAACCTGCAGACTGCGGTCAACGCGATCAAGGCAGCAGGCCAACCACAGACTTTTCTGGGTGTGAGCCTCGACGGCGCGGCCTCGGCGATCGTCACCCGCGGCAATCCTAATTGCCATATCGTGCTACGCGGCGGTTCGGCCGGACCCAACTACTCCGCAGAGCACATCACCAAGACCGAGCAAGCCCTCGTCAAAGGCGGCCTCACTCCGTCGATTCTGGTTGATGCCTCCCACGACAACTCAGCCAAGAAACCCGAACAACAACCCGACGTCATCCGCGTCCTGCTTGCGCAAATCGCCGCAGGCAACACCTCCATCATGGGCGCCATGGTCGAGAGCAACTTGGAGAGCGGCAGCCAAACCTTCCCTCAACCCAAGGAAAACCTCCGCTTCGGCGTCAGCATCACCGACGGCTGCATCGGCTGGGACACGACCGAAAAAATGGTGCGCGAAATCCACGCCGCACTGGCCCCTCACTTCGCCTAACAGAGCAGACTGAAAGTCCTTTCAGGCAGCTTCCCTTCACCCGCCTCAACGGGCGGGAAGCGAGTGACTCAACTCCGATCCGAGAGCGTCCACGCCGGCACTGAGCGCAACCGCCAACGCGCCGAAATCCTTGCCGTCCCAAGCTAGCTCTGGAGCGGTGAATGTCTTGCGCTGCACCATCGCGCCACCCGCTCCAGCCTCCGTGATCTCGACCACCGCAACCAA
>CANIXX010000306.1 GCA_947471115.1 Opitutaceae bacterium
CCCGAATTGGCGCGGGTTTAGTCGCTTCTGTGAAATTCCTTTAAATTTCCCGCTTTCCGATCGAGGCGATCTTGTTTAGCCTAGGAATTCGGTATTATTCCGCCCCCTCTATGTCTCTTGAGAAAATTTTGGTGATTGATGACGAGCCTCTAGTGCGGCGTTCCATGGAGGAAATCCTCAAGAGCCGGCGGTTTCAGACCTCTAGTGCTGGCACGCTGGCGGCCGCCGAAGCCCTTTTGGGCAAGGAAACGTTTGATTTGGTAATGCTCGATGTGCGTCTGCCAGATGGAGATGGTCAACGTTTCCTCGAGCAGGTCATGGCCATGCCGACCCACCCGCTGGTGGTCATGATGACCGGCCACGGCACCATCGAGAGCGCGGTCAGCTGTATGCGCGCCGGTGCATTCGATTACGTGATCAAGCCGTTTCAACCTGCGCAAATCGACATGATTCTGCGCAAGGCCGACAACTACAGTCAGTTGATCAAGGTTAACCGCTATTTCAGCGAGCGCAGCGGGGGCGATGGCGAGCCGATGCTCGGGCGCAGTCCCTCGATGTTGCGTGTGCGCCAAATGGTTGAACGCGTAGCACCTACCGATGCCACGGTGCTCATTACGGGCGAAAATGGCTCGGGTAAAGAGATGGTGGCCCAAGAGATTTATCGTAATTCGCCGCGCCGCGCCGAGCCGTACATCAAGGTGAACTGCGCCGCGCTTTCCGAGCAGTTGATCGAGAGCGAGTTGTTCGGCCATGAAAAGGGCTCGTTTACCGGGGCAATCGAACGCCGCGAAGGACGTTTTGAGTTGGCCAACCGCGGCACACTCCTGCTCGACGAGGTGAGTGAGCTACCGTTAAACTTGCAGTCCAAGCTGTTGCGGGTTTTGCAGGAGCGCGAATTTGAGCGCGTGGGCGGCACCAAGACGATCAAGGTCAACGTCCGCATCCTCGCCACCTCCAATCGCGATCTGGCGCACTTCATGGAGCGGGGGCTGTTCCGCTCCGACCTGTATTATCGCCTCAACGTATTCCCCATTGCCGTGCCGCCCTTGCGTGAGCGACCGGAGGACATTGATGTGTTTTCGGAGAACTTTCTGCGGCGTTTTTCGCGCAAGCACGGCCTGCGCCTACCTGGCTTTAGCGACCACGCAACTGCCGCACTTCGCGCTTATCCCTGGCCGGGCAACGTGCGCGAACTGCAAAACACCATCGAGCGCGCCGTGATCTTGTCCGAGGATCACCGTCCCGTGACTACCGCCGCGCTCAGCCTGCCCACGCTCACGCGCGTTGAGCCAGGTCGGCCGGTGGCGCATGCCGGTTTACCCGCCGAGCATGCTCCCGCGCCCTCTTATGCGGTGCAAAATCCGCCGCCAGCCCCCGCACCGTTTATGGCGGTAGTGCCCCCGACGGTGATTGAACCGTTCATCGCGGCTGCGCCTGAACCCGAGGTGGCCGCGCCGGTTGAAACGATGACGAGCGCCCCAGTTGAGTCCGCTGCACCGGTTGCGGTGGCGGAGGCGCCGATCCGCTCGCTGGGCGAAATCGAGAAAAAGGCTATTTTGGACACGTTGGTTGCGACAGAAGGCAACCGCACCAAAGCCGCCGAGTTGCTGGGGATTTCGATCCGCACCCTGCGCAACAAACTCAACGAATACCGGATCGACGAAGGCCTGGACGGGAAGTGATAGGCGGTTTTTAACCTGTCAGGCTAAATCCCAGGTGGCGGGCAAGGGCCTGCTCGCGGATCCCGTAAAAGGCGGCAAAGGCGCGTATACGCCCGGCCAGCGCAGAATCGGCCCCGCGGGCGCGGCCTGTTTTGATCGCCGTGATCATGAGGTTTTTGGCGGTGTGCTCGGTGGCGATGAACTCGAAAACTTTGGTTTTGTAACCGGCCCACTCCAGCAGCAGAGCGCGGAGTGAGTCGGTGACGAATTCGGCCTGGCGTTCCTGGAATATCCCGTGGCGCAACGCGTCGGCGAGCACGGCGGGCGCGGTAAGTTGGGCGCGCAACTCCTTTTGGCAGCAGGGGGAAACCACCAGCAAGCGGGCGCCGGCGGCAAGGCCCTTGGCCAAGGCGTCGTCGGTGGCGGTGTCGCAGGCGTGAAGGGCGACCAGAACATCGAGGTTTTCCAGTACGCTTGAGGCGATGTCGCCGGCGGCAAAGCGCAGGTGCGGGGCAAGCTGGTGCTCACGCGCTAGGTCGTTGCAGAGTTTGACCAACTCCGGGCGGAATTCGATGCCGGTGACCTCCGCGCGCGCCCCCAAGTGCGCGGCCAAGGCGAAGGTCAGGTAACCCTTGCCGCAACCCATGTCAGCGATACGCAAGGAGTTGGGGGCTGGGCGCTCGGAGCTTTGAGCTTGGAGCTGGGCGCCGGAGGCGGGGGGCGGGAGGAGTTCAGCTTCGGCGAGGAGTTGGGCGAGCAGTTCAGTGAATTTTTGGATCTGGCGGAACTTGTGCGCCATGCCTTCGCGGGGCAGGCCGCGGTCGTTGGTCACGCCGAGGGCGCGCAGCCAAGGGGCGTCGCCGGCGACTAGGTGGGCTTTGGCTCGGTCGTGAGCTTCGGGAGCTGGGGCGGGGGCGCTGGCGGCGGTTTTAACCGTGAGCCGGGCGCGGCCGTCGGGGCGGGTTTCAAATTGGGCGGTTTGCACCGGGGTAAACAGGTGGGCATCGAGAAAATTCCCGCCGATCAGTGGTTCGAGTAGCGCGAGGGCTTCGGCGGGCGGGAGGTTTTTGGTGATGTCGCGGGTGGCGTGGCGCCAGAGTAACGAGAGGTGGGGGCCGGCTTTGAGCGTGACCGGGCGCACAAAGAGGTTTTGCAAGGTTGGATCGGCGTGGGTGCGCGCGGGTTTGCCCAAGGTGAGTTTGACCAGCGTGCCGTCGGCGATGGCGGTGCGCAGGAGCGCGAGAAAACGGGGGCGGGCGTCGGAGGCGGGAGTGGGCATGGAAAAAGGGACGGTGATACGGATTTTTAACGCTAAGACGCTAAGACGCGAAAGCCTCGGTACGGGTGAGTTCAATCAAGCGCACAGGCAAGAGTAGTGAAGGATTCCAGCCTACATTTGGATTCTAAGCCGGCTGGAAATCTGACCTACACTCGGCGGTTACCCTAGGTTCACGGCAGGTACTCGGTCGTCATGACTTGATCGACCGTGAGTTTTCCTTTGGGCAATATGGCCAAGGTTTCGAGTTGGTTGATCTGGTTCTGGAAACGCTCGCGGGTGATCCGCCCGATGTTGGCCTCGC
>CANIXX010000307.1 GCA_947471115.1 Opitutaceae bacterium
AACGAGGTTTTACTCACCTGCGCACCCGTTCGCCCAAGTGCTTAAAAAGAATCCAAAAAAACTAGATTGGACTCTTGACAGAAGCAAAGTGGACCCTACGTTCTGCCCTCTTTCCTCATCCGGGGTGATAGCTCAGCTGGTTAGAGCGTCTGCCTGTCACGCAGAAGGTCGCGGGTTCGAGTCCCGTTCATCCCGCCAGTTTTAATCCCTCATCTTTAACGAGATGAGGGATTTTTTATGCACTTTTTCTAGAGGTCAGTAGCGGCTTATAAGCCGCAAAAAACCGGCGATAACCGCATTCCCCCACCCACAATACCCTCCACAAGCAGGAGTCGTATATACGGAGGTGGATGCACGGGTGCGTTATTTGGCTCCGGACAAAAGACTGCGTGCCGGCGCATACGCCGGATCTATGGCCAAAGCCCGAAGTGCCGCGTTACGGGCGTCGTCACGACGACCGGCTTGCAAATGCAGTGTGGCGGCAGCGTAGGGGTAATCAGCCGAACGAGGATTGCGGTATTCGGCTGTGGTCAGGGCGTTGAGTGCGCCGCTGGGATCGCCTTTTTGCGCGAGTAAGAGCCCGAGATTATACCACGCACGGTCATAGGCTGGATCCCGTTTCACCGTGTTGCGCAGCCAGAGCTCAGCTTCGACGAGCATACCGGCTTCGGAGTAGGCAAGGGCGGCGTTATAAGCGGGTTGTGCCTGAGTGGGGGCGCGTTGAGCTGCTTCGGCGAAGCGTACAGCGGCTTCCGCAGGGCGCCCGCGGTTTATCTGAATTTGCCCCAAATACTCGGGGAATTGGGGGGACTGCGTTTCCCAGGTCGCCGCCTTTCCAATTAAGTTAACCGCTTGGTCGAGCTGGCCGCGGTTGGCGTGGTCCAAGCCAAGACGGAGTAATCCTCCGGGCTGGTCGCGGGTTAGATTGAGGTAGGCGTCGAGCTCACGGCGCGAAGCGGAGTCGGCAGGGAGTTCGTCGGTGAGGGCGAGGGCGGAGTCGAGCCGAACGAGCCGCACCGGGTCTTGGAGGAGCGGGCGAATAAGCGGCTTGGCCTCAGGCAGGGGCCGGAGGGCGCGCACGGCGGCGGCACGTTCTACGGGCGCGTTGGCCCCTAGTGCGTGCACGACTGCAGCGTGTACGGCAGGTTGTTGTACGACGGGGGCGAGCAGGTCCAGGTAGGTCGCCCGCCACGCCGGGATATCTTCGGAGGCGAGTAACTTGAGCAGCGACTCCGTGGCTAGGGGTTGTTCGGCTTGGGCGGCGGACACGGCGCGGGCGCGGGCGCGTTGGCGCGAGTCGAGTTTGTTACCGTACCACTCATCGGCCTTGGCGATAACCCAGTCGATGCCTTCTTTTTCATGGCATTTGCTGCAGGCATTGGGAATGCCGAGCTCCTTGGTGAGGAGCGGGTCTGGCTTGAGCCAGCCGTGGTCGTGACGAGGGACGCGCTGCATGTAGTTGGTCGTCGGCATGTGGCAGGCGATACAGGCGTTACCGGCGCTGCCGTCGGCGTGGTGTGAGTGGGCGACAGGGTCTATTGGAGTGGCGCGGACCCCGCCGGCCATAACGCGTCCAGGAGCCTCGTGGCACTGCATGCACAGGGCGTTGTTTTGCGCAGGCAGGATGGTTTTGGTGGTGTGCGGGTCGTGGCAGTCCAGGCAACTCACACCGGCGTGGCCCATGCGGCTGAGAGAAACCGAGGTCCAGTTAAAGTCCTCATCCCGTTGTTGGCCATCGGGATAAAATGTCCTGGCGACGGTGGGAAGGGTGATGCGGTAATGGTCATCATAGTTATCTCCCGGTTTGAAAGAGTCGGTGAGGGCTTCGTTGCGTGCGTGGCAGGGGACGCACGTATGCATCATCCGGGTACGGTTGCCCTGAAATGGATCAAGCGGGGTGGACTTGCCGGGCGCGCGTTGGCCGTGGCCTGCGGCGGGTTCGCCATGGCACTGAATGCAGCCGATGCCTTGCTCAACCCAAGTGGAATGAAAGCTGTCGGTTGCGACGTCGTAATTAGGTTTATAGCCGGTCATGTGGCACTGAGCGCACATGGTATTCCAGTTCATGCCGCGACCGGTCCAGTGGCCCCATTCGCCGGGCTGTCGATTCTCTTGGGCGAAAACGTTGAACCATTCGCCGCTAGCGGTTTCGTAGGCGAGCTCATGGGGTTGCCAGCGCCCGCCGGGGGCGGGGATGAGCGGTTGCCAGATCGGTTTGTGACCGAGAATCATCAACGCGACGGCTTTGTCGTACTCGGGCAGTCCTCCGGGGAAGGTGGCGAGGGGAGCCTTGTGCTCGGGACGCGGCAGGCGGTTGGCGAGGGCGTGATCGGTGGCTTTCCACGCCTCAAATTGCGTGGCGTGGCATTGGGCACAAGCGGTTGAGGTTAACGACTGGTCCTTTGTTGAAGCCGATTGTGTTGCTGGCGTCGATGGTTTGCAGGCACTCAGGCCCATGAGGAGCCCGCCGAAAGAAAACAGCCCAAGTGCAAAACGGTAAATCGAACGCGGTTTCATAAGACGAGTAAGTAGCAACAAAGGATCGAGTTTGATTTTACTGCCAAGTCGCAAAGGAAACGCAACGGGAGCGAAGAAAATCAGCGCATAAAGTGTCGGATCGAGGTCTGAGGCTGGATAACAGGTAAAATTGGGTCGGTAGCCTTCCAAGAACGAACGGTTAAAGCCCACGGGCTTGCGGCGAGCAGCGTGCCGAGTTTCCTATCGATTTACTCAAGCGCAGCGGGCTGAGGCACATCTGACATGGCCGTGATGATGGCACTCAACTCGCACTCAGGAACCTTTTTCGCCTTAGTATCCCATGTGGCGCAACCCCATTACGTGCGCCAAAAAAGAGCTGCGTTTGCGGGTTAGCGCTAAGCTGCTCTCGCCACCCTACAACACTGGAATTAGGTCGAACCGCCGACGGAAAAAGCCTTCGGTTGTTTACCGAAGTGGATCATGCCTTTTTGGCGTTAGCGCAGCTGTAGTTTTTGCTCAACGACGCGGCTGGCCTCGGCGTAACGGGCGGCAAGCTTGGGGTCGCGCAGGTCTTCGTTAAAGCTGGGGATCATCGCCTTCATTCGGGCCTGACCTTCGGGCGTGGCCAACAGTTGAGGGAAACACGTCTGCACGACTTCAAGTACGATGTGCACGCACACCGACGCTCCGGGAGAAGCTCCCAGCAGCGCGGAAATCGTCCGCTTTTCGTCGGTGATGACCTCAGTGCCGTAATGCACGATGC
>CANIXX010000308.1 GCA_947471115.1 Opitutaceae bacterium
GGCCGCGTGTGTGCTCCAGCGGTTTGGTGGCGAGGTAGGCGGCGGTGGAAGCCTCGACGGTGATCTCGCGTTCGGGGGCGCGGTAGTTGGTGAGTGCGTACTCTAGATAGAAGGAGAGCGACTTGGGGGCATCGACGAGGCGCTGAAAGGCGGCCTCGGCTTCGTGGAGCTGCTCGTCGCTGAGACGGGTGGCGGTGGCACGGATGCCGGTCTCGGTTTGAAGTTGCTGAATCTCCATTGCCTGACGCTCAGCACCGGCCTCGGCGCGGGAAGGGAAGTTCTTGCGGATACGCTTGCCGTCGAGCCAACCGGTGAGGCGGAAAACGATTTCCCCTGAGGGATTCGTGAATTCGGAAATAACGAACTGTGGAGCCTGGGACATGTAGGATTTGCCACGTCAACTGGCAAATCGGCTGCTTGCTTCCACTAAGTAATTCGTAATGAGCAAGATAACTGGCGGAGAGGGAGGGATTCGAACCCTCGGTACCCTTGCGGGCACGCCTGATTTCGAGTCAGGTACAATCGACCACTCTGCCACCTCTCCAGTGTGTGGACGGCAGAACGTAGGACTCCACTTCCAAAACGGAAGCCGAAAATAAGGACTTCGGCGGGATTGTCCCCGTCTCGGGTTGCGTGGGCTTCGAAAATGGGCTTTCACGCGAGGGTATCCGCTTTGGTATTCATTCCTTTCTTGGTCACACCAAGCGCCTTGAATGCTGAGTGCCGTCTTGGTCGGCTCAAAACTTCGCTATTCCCATCCGGCGCTCGCTGGGTTGTGCTCACGCTTTTAACGCTCCTCCAAACCATGCTCGATCCCAAGCTCCTCCGCGAATCGCCTGACCTCGTCCGGGCGGCGATTGCCAAAAAACACCTCTCCGTCGATGTCGACGCTATCCTCGCGCTCGATGCCGACTGGCGTAACCAGCTTCAGTTGGTGGAGGCACTCCGCGGCCAACAAAAGGCCGCCAACACCGACATGGCCAAGCTGCCCAAGGGCTCGCCCGAGTTCATCGCCAAGGTGCAGGAAATGACGGCGGTCTCCGCACAGGCCAAGGAAGCCGATGTTGCCCTTAAGGATGTCGCGGATCGCCTCAAGCAGGCCCTGATGACGTTGCCCAACATCCCCCACGCCTCCGTGCCTGAGGGCCGCACGCCCGAAGAAAACGTGGTTTTCTCCACCTGGGGTTCATGCGAGGGGCTTTCGCCCGATGCTAAGGCGCACTGGGAAATCGCCGGGTTTGAGAAACTCTTCGACTTCGCCCGCGGGGCCAAGGTTACCGGCGCAGGTTTCCCGTTCTACATTGGCGACGGCGCCCGCATCGTGCGCGCGTTGCTGCAGTTCTTCATCGAGGAGGATGGCAAGGCTGGCTACGTGGAGGTTAACCCGCCGATCTTCGTTAACGCCGCCAGCGCTACCGCAACCGGCCAGCTGCCTGACAAAGAGGGCCAGATGTACGAGGCCGTCGCCGACGGTTTTTATGCCGTGCCGACCGCCGAGGTGCCGCTCACGAATTTCTTCCGCGACGAGATTCTCGACGAGGCCGCGCTGCCCGTGAAGCGCTGCGCCTACACACCCTGTTTCCGCCGCGAGGCGGGCAGTTACGGCAAAGACGTGCGCGGGCTCAACCGCCTGCACCAGTTCGATAAGGTGGAGCTGCTCAAGTGGGTTCATCCCTCCACTAGCTACGCCGAGTTGGACGCGTTGCGCGACGATGCCGAAAACCTCCTGCGCCTGCTCGGTCTGCCTTACCGTGTGCTGCTCATGTGCGGCGGCGACCTTGGTTTTTCCCAGGCTAAAAAGTACGACATCGAGGTCTGGTCGGCCGGGCAGAAGCGCTGGTTGGAGGTGTCGAGCTGTTCCAACTTCGAGACGTTCCAGGCGCGTCGTGCGCAGATCCGCTTCCGTGGCAAGGATGGTAAGCCCGAGTTGGTGCACACCATCAACGGCTCCGGCCTCGCCGTGCCGCGCGTGTTGGCGGCTCTGCTGGAAAATAACCTGCAAGCCGACGGCCGCGTGAAAATCCCCACCGCGCTTGTGCCGTATTTCGGTAAAGAATACCTGACGTTCGCCTGATCCTAGTCTTCGCACGTCACTGGGTGAACGCGGCTGGAGTTAATTTTCACTAAATTCACAGCGTTCCCCCCGTATCTGCCGTGGCTAAAAAAACTGATTGGCCGGCGTTAGCGAACCGCTTGGCCGAGCTGGTTCCGCGCTCCGCTCTGCATCCCAGCGTGGTGGCGTGGGCGGGGGGGGATTCCCCCGCCGCGCGGGGAGCGTGGGCGGTGGCGTTTTCCGGTGGGGCGGACTCGCTGGCGCTGTTGCTGTTACTCTGGGCGCATTGGCCGAACCAGCGGGCGCGTTTACTCGCTTTGCATTTTGATCATCGCCTGCGCGGGAGGGCGTCCACTGCCGACGCCCGGTTTTGCGCGCGTGTCTGCGTCGCTTTGGGCATTCGTTTTGTCGGCGGTAAATGGACCGAGGCTCGTGCTCAGGCCAGCGAGGCGGAGGCGCGCACGGCACGCTTTACGTTTTTTCAGCGCGAGCTAGCCCGCCGTCGTATCCGCGCCCTTTGGCTCGGGCACCAACAGGACGATATTGCTGAAACCCTGCTCATGCGCCTGGCCCGAGGCAGCGGAACCGCAGGATTGGCCGCACCCCGCCCGCTCCAACTCATGTCGGCCGGTCGAGTTCACGTGCGCGCACTGCTCTCTTTAAAAAAAGCCGAGATCGTCGCCGCGTTCACCGGACTGGGCGTCGCTTGGCGGGAGGACGCCAGCAATGCGACTTCGGCTTATCAGCGCAACCGCTTGCGCCACGTTGGCCTGCCTGAATGGAAAGCATCCACCGGGGACCGTGATGCGCTGGCCGGCGCCGCCTTGTCGAGGGAGTTACTCGAAGAGGATGACGTTGCGTTGGAGGCCTGGGTGGATGCCCTCGCACCCTTGTCGGCTGATGGCAAACGACTCGATATTATTAAATTACGCGAGTTGCCGCGCGCGGTGGTACGGCGGGCATTACACCGCTGGTTGGTGGCGCAGGCCGACGCCGGCGACCTCTCGAGGCAGGGATTTAACTCGCTGTTGGCTGCGGTGGAGAGGGGCTCATTCACGCGATTCAGCATCGGGCGGAGCGGGTTGGCTGTGATTCGCAAGGGCGTGCTGGCTTTAGAAGCCCAGCCGCAGCGCTAACGCCAAAAAGAGTAAACTTCTTTCACCTCAAC
>CANIXX010000309.1 GCA_947471115.1 Opitutaceae bacterium
CGCACCACCGCTTCTAGGGGCACTGTCGATAGCTCGATTTTCTCCTGGTTGATGCGGCTAAACGCCAGAAGGTCGCAAAGCAAGTGGTCCATGGTTCGCGCCGCCGCTTGGATGAAGCGGGCGTAGTCCTGTCCCTGGTGGTTGAGTTGATCACTGTGCTCCTCAAGCAGAAGTTGGGAAAAGCCCTGCAGGGTCCGCAGTGGGGCGCGTAAATCGTGCGAGATCGAGTGGGCGAAGCTCTCCAGTTGCGCGATGCTCAGACGCAGTTCTGAAGTTCGGAATTGGACGGTGTTTTCCAGCTCTACGGTGTAACGGGTGAGTTGCTCCTGCAGATCGCGCATGGCGGCCTCGGTTTTCTTGCGCGCGGAGATGTCGCGGATGTTGCACTGGATGACTGGGTGGTCGCCCTCCATGTACAGGTTACACACAAACTCCACCTCGACGCGCCGCCCGTCTTTGGCGCGCAGCGGCAGGTCTTCATAGCGCACATAGCCGATCGCCTGCAGCTCCTGAAATGCGGCCTTGCTGGCGGTGGCATGGGAGTGCAACCCAAGCTCAAACAGTTCCTTGCCGACGAACTCCGCGTAACTGTATCCGAGCAGGGCGAGCAGGTAGGGGTTAACATCGATGATTTTACGCGTCTCTGGGTCGATGATGATGATGCCGTCGTAGGCCGTTTCAAACAGACGGCGGTAACGGATTTCGGAGCGGGATGAGACGGCGGTGGACATGGTGGTTTTTGGTCGGGTTTTTCCCTGTGAGTCTACGCACTCGGCTACCGTCGATGTGTGGGGTGTGCGCCCCAATTAAGCCTGGAATACGCCGTGGGTTCGGCTCAGTTAACCAATTGGTTTTGAATGGCGTAGTGGGTGAGTTCCGCACTGTTTTGCATCCCCGTTTTCACAAGGATGCGGGTGCGGTAGGTGCTCACCGTCTTGACGCTCAGCGAAAGTTCTTGGGCGATCGTGCTGACGGTTTTGCCTGAGGCGATAAGGCGCAATACCACGAATTCACGGTCGGAAAGCCGTTCATGGGGTGCGCTTTGCACGTCGATTGCGAGGTAGGCGGCCATTTTTTCAGCGAGGCCTGGGCTCACGTAACGCCCGCCTGAAACCACTTTTTTAACTGCTCCGACCAGCTCCGCCGGCGCGCTTTCCTTGGTCATGTAGCCGGCGGCACCGATCTTGAGCATGCGCACCGCAAATTGATCCTCGGGGTGCATGCTCAGCATCAAGACCGGCAGTCGCGGGCGCGACTTCTTGATTGATTTAAGTACATCCAAACCGTTTTGCCCTGGCATGGTGATGTCGAGCACCAGCACGTCCCAGTTTTCGCGCCACGCTAACTCCATGGCCTGCTGCCCGGTACTCGCCTCGCCGAAAACGGCCTGTTTGAACTCAGCGGCGAGGATTTGTTTAAGTCCTTGCCTGACCACGGCGTGGTCATCGGCGATAAGAATTCTCATGGTGTTAGGCCCCAGTGACGGTCGGCTGAGGTGAGTGGGATGCTGACGGTGACGATCGTGCCCAGTCCTGGGCCGCCGGAGAAAACCGCCGAACCTCCCAATAACGCGGCGCGCTCGCGAATACCGACCAGTCCGATGGATTTGACACTGGCGATGTCCGCCTCGGTGATGCCGATCCCGTTGTCGCGCACGATCAGAACGAGTCGCCCGGTATCCACGGCTATAACCACCTCGACCTGGGTTGCGGCGGCGTGGCGGATAATGTTGGTGAGGGTTTCCTGGAAGATACGGAAAAAAGTGGTAGAGAACTCCTGCCCCCACATCGTCTCATTTACCATGATTGTCGTGGTGCAGCGAATCCCTGTTCGGAGGTGGAAGTCGTTGGCTTTCCATTCGATAGCCGCTACGAGGCCTAGGTTGTCGAGCACGCCCGGGCGCAAGTCGGTGCTGATTTGGCGTACGGTTTGGATGGTGGCATCGATGCGGTCTGCCAAGTCCTGGACCTTTTTTCCGAGCGCCTCATTGGTGTTGATCACTTCACTGACCAGCCACGATAGGTCCAGCTTGAGGCCGGTAAGGGCCTGGCCGAGTTCATCGTGAACCTGGCGGGAGATGCGAATGCACTCTTGCTCGCGCACCTGCTGAAGATGCGCGGTGAGGGCCCTCAGTTGTTCATTGGACTGCACCAGTTTTACTTCCGCCTCGTACCGCTCCCGGCGCTCCAGGGTTTCACTGAGCGCGCGGCGGACCGAGGGGCCGAGCCGCGCCAAGTGGGTTTTTAGCACATAATCGGTGGCACCGATTTTCAACGTCTCGATTGCCACCTCTTCGCCCATCGTTCCGGTGACAAAGATGAAGGGGATGTTCAACGCCGCTGCTTGCACGATGCGCAGGGCTTCCAATCCGTCGAAGGTGGGCAGGCGATAATCAGAAAGAATAATGTCCGGAGCGGTGTCGTTGAGATGCCCCTCAAACTCAGCACGGGTTTCGACCCGCGTGATCACAAAAATGACACCGGCGTCAATCAAGGCGCGGCGGGCCAGTTCGGCATGGGCGGGGTCGTCCTCCAGCAGCAAAATGTGGATGGGGTTGGGGGCTTGCATGTTCTCGGCAGGACTGACGCAAATTTTTAGGGTAAATGGTTTCCTTGAGCGGGTAATTGAGCCGCCGGTTGCTACGGCGGAATTTCGATGGCGTTGCGGGCCTAGGCGTGAAGGTCAGCGCTGGGAATTCTCTAGTAAATTACTTAGGTAACTCATCTCAAGTACGTTGCGAACGTCAGGACGGGCACCGATAAAACGCATTTCCTGTTTCTGGTTAAGGGTCCAAAGGCGCAGACGCGCCATCATCTCTGCGCCTGAACTGTCGATGAATTGCAGGCGAGCGATATTGATCAAGTGGGTGTTGCGCGGCGGGGGGCTGACGGCAGTCAGAAGCTCGCGGGTTTGCGCCCCAACGGCTTCGGCGTTGGCGGTGGTGATTTCGCCCTGCCAAGCGAGGGTGTGGCCGCCGGGATAGGCGGGCACGACTGTTTCGGTGCCGCTTTCAGCTGTGATGTAGCGCGTACCTTGGGGCGCCTGGTCGGGTAGGTTGAGGTACCCGGTTAACTGCAGCAATTGGAGGGTACTTTGCACCTCGGCGCTGGGGTTAAGGATAACTAGTTTTTTGCCCTGTTCGTGCAGGCGGCGGTGCCACTGCACAAGCATGGCCGCGCCCGTGCTGTCGAGAAAACGCACCTGTGAGAGGTCGAGA
>CANIXX010000310.1 GCA_947471115.1 Opitutaceae bacterium
GTCAGGCCTTCGCCCACCACAAAGACGTCGACTAAGTTCAGGGTGTGCGCGGTATGCGGGCCGTTGAGCTCCGCGTCCCACATCTGCTCGGCGTTGCCGTGGTCGGCACAGACCACCGCTTTGCCTCCAACCTGCTTGAGCGCAGCGAGCAGTTCACCCACGCCGACGTCGGTGGCTTCACAGGCTTTCACCGTGGCCGGAACCGAGCCGGTGTGGCCTACCATGTCGGGATTGGCGTAGTTGACGGCGATGAAGCCGTATTTGCCGGAGAGAATCGCATCCTTGGTCAAGGCGGTGACCTCGGCCGCACTCATCTCGGGCTGCATGTCGTAGGTGGGAACCTTGGGGCTGGCCGGACAGGCGTTCACTTGGCCCGCGAACGGTTCCTTGTTGTAGTTGTTAAAGAAGAAGGTGACGTGCGGGTTCTTCTCAGTCTCAGCACAGCGGAACTGGGCAATGCCGGCGTTGGCCACGACCTGGCCGAGGATGTTTTTGAGCTTTTCCGGCTTGGGTGAGATGATCTTCACCGGCAGGCCCGCCTCATACTCGGTCATGGTGGCGTAGTAGAGGTCGAGCTTCGGGCCGCGGTTAAACTCCTTGAAATCGTCCATCACAAAGGCGCGGGTGATCTCGCGGGGGCGGTCGCCACGGTAGTTATAAAACACGACGGCGTCACCGTCTTGGAAGGTGGCGAGGGGTTTGCCGGCGGCATCGACGATGGCGGTGGCAGGCACAAACTCGTCGCCCTTTTGCGTCTCGCTGAGGGGTTTGTCGTAGTAGCTCTGGACGGCGGCCTCAGCGGAAGTGGCGGTGGCAGCGAAGGCGCGGCCGGTGAGCAGATCGTAACCTTTTTGCACGCGCTCCCAACGGTTGTCGCGGTCCATGATCCAGAAGCGACCGCAGATGGAGGCGATGCGGCCGTAGGCGAGCTCCTTGAGCTTGGCCTCAACGGCACGCACAAAACCCAAGCCGCTAGTCTGCGCGGTATCGCGGCCATCGGTGAACCCATGGATGAACACTCGATCGGCGGGAATGCCGTCGAGTTTGGCCTGCACCAGAAGTCCGTAAAGGTGCTCCAGCATGCCGTGGACGCCGCCATCGGAGAGGATGCCCATGAGGTGGAGTTTGGCGGTGGGCGAGGCCTTGATGCGGGCAACCACGCCGTGCCAGGTGGCGTTGTTGGCGAGCTGTTTTTCCGAGAACAGTTTGTTGAGGCGCACCAACTCCTGGTCGACGATACGGCCGGCCCCGATGTTTTCGTGGCCCACTTCGGAATTACCCATCTGGCCGTCGGGCAAACCGACATCGAGACCGCTGGCTGAGACGTAAGCAACCGGAGCGGTGGCCTGAAGGGTATCGTCGACCGGCTTTTTGGCCAAAGCGACGGCGTTGGTGGCGGCCTGTTCGGGATGAGGGTTATGGCCCCAACCGTCGCGGATGATGAGCAGGACAGGTTTACGCGGAGTGTTCATTTTTAAAAAAGTAAGGCTCCACGCATGAAGGCAGAAGCAGTCGGGTAAAAGGCTAAACTCGACGCGTTTTTTGGGATAAGGACGGCCAACAAAACGAGACCACCTCGGATTGGGGTTAACCTATCAACGCCGCAAACCAACGGATTTTTAACCGCTAATGGCCGCTAATAGACGCTAATAAAGAGCGAATTCAGACCGGGCGCGGGGCCTCTCGGCGTAGCGCGGTGCTTTAGCCCGCACCTCAAGGCGTTTTTATACGGCGGGCTAAAGCACCGCGCTACGCCGGAGGCCGAGAATATAAGCGCACAAAAAAAGCGCCCGACCCCGCGTGGGCGGGATGGGGCGCTTCGAGTTAGCACCGAACGAGTCGGGGCGGACGATTACTTCTTGTCGGAAGCGGCATCGAGGATGTCGCCCAGATTCATCATGTCGCCGGAGCTGTCGCGGTTGAGGGCCTCGAAGGAGGCGGTCTCGGCGGCGAGCTGCTGCTCGGAGTAGTTGGCGGCCTTCACCGACAGACCCAGACGACGCTCTTCGCGGTCGATCTTGATCACGCGGGCGCTGATTTCCTGGCCGGGCTTGAGCACGTCCTTCACCTTCTCGATGCGCTCCTCGCTAATCTGCGAGATGTGCACGAGACCGTCGATACCGTCCTTGAGCTCCACGAAGGCGCCGAAGGAGGTGATCTTCGAGACAACGCCAGCAACGACGTCGCCGATCTTGAAGAAGGCGTCGATGTCGGTCCAAGGATCGACGGCGAGCTGCTTGACGCCGAGGCTGATGCGCTGCTGGGAAGCATCGACATCGAGAACGATGGCCTCGACCTCGTCGCCCTTCTTGAGGATCTCGGAGGGGTGGTTGACCTTGCGCGTCCAGCTGAGGTCGGACACGTGAACCATACCGTCGATGCCCTCTTCGAGTTCGATGAAGGCGCCGTAGGTGGTCATGTTGCGCACCTTGCCGCGAACACGAGCGCCGATCGGGTAGTTGTGGCGAGCCATGTCCCACGGATTGGGCTCGAGCTGGCGCAGGCCGAGGGAGATCTTCTGGTCTTCCTTCTGGATACCGAGGACAACCGCGTCCAACTCCTGGCCGACCTTGAGCAGCTCGGAGGGCTTGGTGATGCGCTTGGTCCAGGACATCTCGGTGATGTGCACGAGGCCTTCGACGCCGGGCTCGATCTCGATGAACGCACCGTAGGGGACCAAGTTGACGACTTTGCCGTGAACTTTGACGCCGACGGGGAACTTGCTCTCGATCTCGTCCCACGGATTGCGGGTGGTCTGCTTGAGGCCGAGGGAAACGCGCTCTTTCTCGCGGTTCACTTCGATGATCATAACGTTGATCTCTTCACCCTGCTTGAGGATCTCGCTCGGGTGAGCGATACGGCCCCAGGACATGTCGGTGATGTGCAGGAGACCGTCCATGCCGTCGAGGTCGATGAACGCACCGAAATCGGTGATGTTCTTGACCACGCCCTTGCGGACCTGACCGGGCTGGATGGAGTCGAGCAGGTTCTTGCGCTTGTTGGTGCGCTGTTCCTCGATGAGCTCGCGGCGGGACAGAACGATGTTCTTCCGGTCGAGATTGATTTTGAGAACCTTGAAGTCGTAGGTCTGACCGACGTACTGATCGAGGTTCTTGGGGGGCTGGATGTCGATGTGCGAAGCGGGCAGGAAGGAGTCGACGCCGATCGAAACGATCAGGCCGCCCTTGACCTTGGCCTTAAC
>CANIXX010000311.1 GCA_947471115.1 Opitutaceae bacterium
ACCACTTATTCCTACCGAGTGCGTGCGCGTAACCACAGTGGGATTTCCGCGTACGGCAATGAAGCAACTGTGACTATGCCAACGACGACTACGACAGGAATGCCGTTTGATGGCATGCGGTTATGGTTGAAGGCAGATGCCGGACTCGCAGTTGGAGCGGTTGGGCAATGGAGCGACCAATCGGGTAAGGCTAACCATGCCACGCAGGCGAGCGGGGGTAATCGGCCGACCTTGGTTGCGAATGTCTTAAATGGGCGACACGTGGTGAGGTTTAGTGGTACGCAGTACTTGAGTTTGCCTAATTTAATGAGTGGGGCGATTGCGGGAGACGGGTTTGTTGTAGTGAAGTCAATCGAGCCGACCTCCGGTGTAAGAGTGGGTTTGTGGGCGTTGGGGGCAAATACCGACATTAGTTTTTACCCGGACTCTGATGGAACTATATATGACGATTTCGGGTCGACTACGCGGTATAGTTTTGCGAAGCCAGCGATTGGGTTGAGTACTTATCATTTATACAATGTCTCGGCCAAAGCAGGTGAGTGGATAACCCGCCAGAATGGGCGTGAATTTTATAGCCGGTCGAGCAACACGGTAGGCTTTCGAACTACTCCGACATTGGGTGCTGGATCGAATGGTTCGACTTATGGTTTAAAGGGCGACATTGCCGAAGTGATTATCTACGACCGTGTGCTGACGGACGCCGAACGCGAGGCAGTGGGATTTTATCTGGCCTATAAGTACACATTTACTACGACTTTCGCCATCGCTCCCAATATAGATGGGAATTTAAACGGCCTAGCTGATGGCTACGAGGCAAGTCTTGGCTATGACCCTACCTCTTTCGACTCCGACAACGACGGCGTCCGCAACGACGTCGAGCTCGCCCAGGGAACCGATCTGTTCAACGCCGACACCGATGGCGATGGCGTGCACGACGGGCTCGACCGCTACCCGCTCGATCCTTCCGCATCCGCCGCGCTGCCCACCAATCCGAATACAACCGCACCGGTGATCACCCTGACCGCTCCGGTCGGCGCCACCGTACTGCCCTAATCCAACCGCCGCGCAGAGCAGCTTCCGCGTCCTCTTGCCCATCTCTTTTTCTCATTCTGATGAATTCCCTGTCCCTTTCCTCCGGCCACCGCGACGGCCCTGTTTCTGCGTTCCGCCGCTGGGTTTCCGGCACCCTCGTACTCGCCTACCTGAACCTCCTTTTCCCGATTGTTCCGGTGTGGGCCACCCTGCACGCCGAATCCGCTCCGTTGCCGCCCTTAGCCGACCTGCCCGCCGAAGCGGTAATCGACGCACCTCCCGTGCGTACGCCTGCAGTCGTCCGCGTTAACCGCACGTTACCGGCTGGCATCGTAACGGCCCCCGCCGCAGCCGGTTTTTCGCCCGCTCCAACCCAGGCAGAAATCTTCCGCACCAAGGTGTTGCCGGAAAACCTCGTGCCCGTGGGCTCACCCACCGCCGCCGAAAACCTCGCCCTGGCTCAAGCGCTGACCGCCTACCAAGCCGCTCCGGATAACCTCGCCCCTTTTGAAGCCTTTCTTGCGCAAAACCCGCAATCGGCCTGGCGCGCCAGTGTGCAGCTCAATCTGGGCCTGCTCTATTTTGCCACCGCGTATTTTCCCAAGGCGATGGACGCGTACTCCGACTCTTGGGCACACGCCAAAACCGCGACCGATGGCCAAAGTGTGGCCGTGGCCGACCGTGCGATCACCGAACTGCTCCGACTCAATGCCCGTTTGGGTCGCATGGATGAACTCACCCGGCTGTTTGCCGAACTGGGTACGCGCCAAGTCAAAGGCGTCTCCACCGAGCTGCTCGCGGGAGCGCGCGCCGGCCTGTCTCTTATGCAGGAACGCCCCGACTTGGCCTTCCGTTGCGGCCCCGGTGCGCTTGACCGCATCCTTGCGTTTAAAAACGCCAATGTCGGTTACAACCCAACCCTTATGGCTGCCCCGTCCACGCGCGAGGGACTATCACTGACGCAAGTGAGTGAACTCGCGAAAAAAGTCGGCCTTGATTACCAAATGGCCAAACGCACGCCCGGTGCTGCCTTGCTTACCCCGGCCGTGATCCATTGGAAGGTCGGCCACTACGCAGCCCTCATCCAGGAAACCGGCGGCATCAGCCAGTTGCAGGATCCGACCTTCGGAGCGGACTACTCGGCCACGCGCGCGGCCATCGACAGCGAAGCAAGCGGCTATTTCCTCGTGCCGACCGGGGTTTTACCTTCCGGTTGGTTAGCGGTAGACTCCACCGAAGGCTCTACGGTCTGGGGGAAGGGCGTTACTAGCCAAAACGACCCCAACGCCACCAAGAAGAGCGATAAAAAAGCCAAGGATGATGATTGCGGCAAGGGCATGACCGTTGCCAATGCCCACCTCATGATCGTGAGCCTTAACTTGACGGACATTCCGCTGAGTTATGCTCCGCCCGTTGGCCCCTCCGTTGACTTTCAACTCACTTACAACCAACGCGAATCCAGCCAGCCCACCATTTTCGACTACGGCAATGTCGGCCGTCAGTGGTCGCATCAATGGCTCTCCTTTATCGACGAAACCCGCAGCGGGTCGGCCGGTAGCTACACCTACACGCCTCGGGTTCGGGTGGTCGGCGGAGGCACCGAACCCTATACGGCCTCTACCGCCACGGCAGATGCCGACCTCGTCAGCTTCACCTTCCCCAACCAAGCCGACAGCCAGGCGCAACTGGTCAAAACCAACGCCCAAACTTACGAGCAGCGCAACGCTGACGGCTCCAAGCTGGTCTACGGCTTTCGTGCGGGCGCCGCCGGTACACGCCGGTATTTTATCACCCAGATGGTCGATGCCTCCGGCAACGCCCTGACGCTCAGTTATGACGCCTCACAGCGTCTGGTTGCGGTGAGTGATACGCTCGGCCAGGTCACCACGCTCTCGTACGAATTGCCCAGCGATCCGCTCAAGTTAACCAAGGTCACCGATCCGTTTGGCCGCTTTTGTACGCTCTCCTACGCTGCCTCAGGGCAGCTCCAGTCGATCACCGACACGATTGGCATCACCTCGGCTTTCACCTATCAAGCGGGCACCGATTTCGTTAACACCCTAGTCACGCCCTACGGCACCAGCACCTTCGCCTACGGTGAGTCGGGCCGCGACCGCTGGCTAACGAT
>CANIXX010000312.1 GCA_947471115.1 Opitutaceae bacterium
AACCGACCACGGGAGCACTGCTCCAAGCATAACGCACCGCGACCGGCTCCATAATCTGCGGGTGGCTCACCAACACGGTGCCATTCGCCTCCAGCTTGGCATCCGCCGGTTTGAATAACTGATCGGCTCCGGCGACCTCGAAACCAGACAATGGGGCAATGGTGGCGCGCAGGCCCGCCACTCCGACATCGAAACTCACCCGCAGGGCCGCTCCCTCACGCTCGGCTTTGGCAAAGCTTGGACCCCGATCCACAATCGCCTGATCGTAAGTGCGGGCGAGGGCGATTCTGGCGAGGCGACCACCCACGTCTCGCTTGTTACGCGGATGCACATCCCCGGCATCACCAATATCGAGCGTTACGGCCTGCCCGGTTGCCGGCAGCGAGAGCGCGTGTGACTGCGCCTCGCGGATCCAAGCCCAGTTAGATTCGGCTTGGTAACTGGAGAGCTGTGCCCAGTAAAAAGGAAAGTCGCCTTGGCCAAACTGCGCCCGCCAACCGATGATCATCGCCGGAAACAGTCGCTCATAGAGCGTGGGCTGACCGGCATTATTCTCACCTTGATACCAGAGCACACCGCGCAGCGCGTAGGGAACGAGCGGAGCAACCATGCCATTGTAAAGACCGGAGGGGGTGGCATGATGACCCGGTCCCCACGGCGCGCGAGGAGCGCGCGTAATGAATGGCCGCTGCTCAGAGGCAGCGGCGTCTTTCTCGGCGGTCCAAGCAGCACGGTCCGCCTCGTACTTGGCATTTGCCCCAAGGTAGGCGGCTAGGCTCGTCTGCCAGTCGGTGTGCACGCTAGCAAAGTCGGGCGACTGTAGTGCGGCCGGATCCATCCAAGCCTCGATTCGGGTGCCGCCCCAGGTGCAATTGACGATGCCCACCGGCACCCGTAAGACGCGATGAATTGCCGTCGCAAAATAATAACCGACCGCACTGAATTCAGCGGTGGTTGCCGGACTGGCGACTTCCCAGCGGCCTTGGGCTGAGAGAATCGGGGCATCGGCGACCTGACGGGCGATCTTCAGATGGCGGATCAGCGGAAACGCCTCGGCTGCGGGCAAATCGAGCGCCGCGTCCTTGGTTTCGCGGACAACCCACTCCATGTTTGACTGTCCGGAAACCAGCCAGACTTCGCCGACCACCACGTTCTCGCATGTAACCGTGTTCTTCCCCTCGATGACAAGCACGTCAGGCTCGCTGCGGGCGGCCATCGCCGTCAATTCAACGCGCCAGCGTCCCTGCGCGTCAGCGTTGGTCTCGACGCTTTGGCCGGCGAACCGCACTGTCACTGACTCGCCGGCATCGGCGGTACCCCAAACCGGAATCGGTTTGTCGCGTTGCAAGACAGCGTTGGGAGTGAAAGGCGGAGCGGGAGCAACATCGGCACGCACCGTCGTGGCTACGACGGCCCAAAAACTAAAAACAAGCAATAAGCGCACCCAGCCATTAGTTAGGAAAAAAGGGGAATTCATCGGGACGAATTTTTCAAAGAGCCTGACATCGTCATATGATTATAAATTTTATCAACGAAGCGTGACTACCATGCGGGGCGGATACATGGCCGCAGCAAACATTTGTGCACTGCTACGTTGCGCGGCAGCGCCACCCGGTCAGCATCAGCGAGTTGTTTCGAAGCTTTGGAATCAGCCACAAGCGGGGCACATCTGAAGGTATAAGCGCATAATACCACAATACAGTCGTGCCGGAGCACGCGCAGACACGGGCTGATCCGGGGATGCACAGATTTTCGGTTGGGCCGAACAGGTCTGTTGGTGCCGCGACGGACCCATACCCACCCTCAAAAGCGCGTCCCGCAATGTTTCAGCATCGTTTGGCGCAAATAATCCTGTTTCACAGACCCATCGCTCGCTCGATTCTTCACTTGGCTTAATAAGGTATTAGATTGCTCGACGAAGCCGCTCCGCCCTCCACCCCGCCCCAGCCAAGGCACACCGCATATGAAATCAGCCGCTTCCACGATAGCCTTCATCCTGGGATTACTTCTTGTCCCTTTTGCCGCCACGGCCGCCGAAGAGCCCGTCCCTGGTGCCTACAGGCGCTATGTTAACGACCAGGGAAAACCGCAGTATCAGACTTGGGTCCAGGACTATTTTGATGAACTGTTTCGAGTGAGCGACACGACGGCGTTTAAGTCCCAAAAGCACAAATTTTCCGGACACTATATCCTAGCGCATGTGCGCCTGTGGCAGGTGACAAAAAACGAGCGATATCTGAAGGAAGCGCTCGTTCAGTTCGATGCGTTGATGACTTTCGCACCGGGCAACAAGGACATACTGCACGACTGTTTCGGCCTCTTCCCTGTTGTGCTTTCCGGCTATCTGCTGAAATCAGAAGGAGTATTCGATCCGGTCCACGAACGTGCCTTTTTCGAGTGCGTCGCCTTCGGTATGAAACACCTTGAGCAGCGACGCGAATATTCCGAGGGCAACCAAGACCTTGCCCGATTAAGTGCGATCGCCTGCGCGGTGCGCATCTACCCAGCCGAGTTTGCAAGCTTTCGCCCCCTTCTCGACCGCACGTGGGCGCAGATCATCAAAAGTGGTGACCTCTGGCTGGACTCCAAAACCTACACTCCCGTTTCCATCCTCTACCTCTGCGCGCTCGCCGACATGCTGGACCGAACTCGGGATATCGCCCAGTCGCCGGGGTTCCACCGTATGTTTGGCAACTTCCGGGATGTGCTCAGCCCCAACGGTTACATGCCGGAATTTGGACACGCCTACTTCGAGCCCCCAGGTCAGCCGGAGTGGCTTTATGTATTCGAATGGGCCGCCGCATTATATAAGGACCCGACCTTCTCCTACGCCGCCCACAAATTTTTCAAGCAGCTGGTTCGCCAAGGACCGCCCACCTTTGGGAGCGGCAATGCAGCCAGGCTGAATTGTCACTACGCTCTAATCGGTCTGATGCCCAAAGACCGAACCGAAATCATGCTGAGCCAGTGGCCGAAATGCGCCCAGCCCGCGACCGCGCCGCAGCTCGTCAGTGGCATCACCCAGCGCGCGGTCGACGGGCAGGGCGTCAAGGACGCGTTTCTGATTCTGCGGCCCTCGCTTGAGCCGGGCGCACCGATGATGATGATGAATCTGCTCTCCTGGGGTGATCATGCGCTCTTCGATCAGCGCGCCTCC
>CANIXX010000313.1 GCA_947471115.1 Opitutaceae bacterium
CGGCAGTTTCGGAGTCGAGTAACACGCGGTTGCCGTCGCTGACGATGCGTGGCGGCGGCTCCTCGGTGTGCGAGAGGCGGTACCACCACTTTTTCCACATCGGGGCGGATTTACTGCGATAACCGCGCGAGAGGATGGCGACTTTGCGACCGCGGTCACGCAGGGCTGCGGCGAATTTTTCCACCACCGGAGTCTTGCCGGTGCCGCCAACGGTCAAGTTACCGACCACCACGACGAGGCAGCCCAGCGGTTGGTCGTGGAGGATGCGTTTCTGGTAAAGCCATAGGCGCGACTGAGCGATCCCGCTAAAAAGGTAGGATAACCCCTGCAAAAACCCCGCGAAAACGGTCGCGCGCACACCTTCACGGCGACCGAAAATGACATCGATCGTGTAGTGTTCGAAGGTGTTGAGTTGGCGTTTGAGCCAGGACGACATGCGGACGGATTAGGGAGTTGACGGAGGGCGGGCGGGGGCGATTGGCTGACAGTTCTACCACGCCGCAAGCCGGGTCACGCAACTTAATCCTCTGCAAGTTGCCGACATCCTCCGGGGCGCGTCGCCGGTGGACATCCACACACGCCCATGAGCTACAAACTCTTCATCCCCGGTCCGATTGCCGTCTCCGACAAGACCCTGCGCGCCATGGCTCAGCCCATGATCGGCCACCGCAGCACCGATTTCGTGGCGCTCTACAACTCCATTCAACCGGACTTGCAGGCGCTCTTCTACACCAAGGATCCGGTGTACTTGTCCACCAGTTCCGCCTGGGGCGTGATGGAAGGCGCCCTGCGCAACGTCTGCCATAAGAAGGTGCTGAACTGCATGAACGGCGCGTTCTCCGACAAGTGGAACGACGTTGCCCTGCGCTGCGGCAAACAGGCCACCGCCCTCAAGTTTGACTGGGGCCAGCCCGTCGATCCCGAGGCCGTCCGCAAGGAGCTCGCCACCGGCGCCTACGACTGCGTCACCATCATTCACAACGAGACCTCCACCGGCACGATGAGCGACATCAACGCGCTCTGCGCCGTGCTGCGCGAGTTCCCCGATGTCGTTTCGATCATCGACACGGTCAGCTCCTTCACGGTGGTGCCGATCAAGAAGGACGAGCTCGGTATCGACATTATCATCACCGGTTCGCAGAAGGCCCTCGCGATGCCCCCAGGCCTTGCGCTGATCACCGTGTCCAAGAAAGCCCTGGAGCGCTCCGCTCTCGCCAAGGACCGCGGGTATTATTTCGACCTGATCGAGTTCCAGAAGAACCACGAGGCCGGCATGACCCCGAGCACCCCGTGCATCGCCCTGATCTACGCGCTCAAGTCCAAGCTTGAGGACATCATGGCCGAGGGCATCGAAAACCGCTACGCCCGCCACGCTCGCCTGAACAAGATGGTGCAAGACTTCATCTTCTCGAAGGGCTTTAAGCTGTTCCCCAAGGAGGGCTACGGCTCGGTCGCGCTGAACTGCTTTGCCAACACCCAAAACATCGACCTCGGCGTGTTGAACAAGGTGCTCAAGTCCAAGCACAAGCTGGTGATCGATGGCGGTTACGGCAAATTGAAGGGCAAGACCTTCCGTATTTCGAACATGGGTGACGAAACCGACGCGACCATCGCCGAGCTGATCAAGGCTCTCGATGCCGCCCTAGCCGAGACGCCCAAGGCCGCCCCGGCCGCTTAAGCGAATTAATCTCAGCCTAGGTTAATAAAAAAGCCGACCCTACATGGGTCGGCTTTTTTATTTTGGGTTCATGTTTCCGCAGGGAAACAGCCCAATCGCGCAAAACAAATCCTTGAAATCCGCGTCGGTGCCCCGTAACCGCTCCCTTCCCAATGAAGTCCCTCATCATCGCCGAGAAGCCCTCCGTGGCCGCAGATCTAGCCAAGGCCCTCGGTAAAATCCCCAAGAAAGACGACCACTACGAAAACGACGAGTACGTGATCTCGTCGGCCGTTGGTCACTTGGTGGAACTCGAAATGCCTGAGGACATCGACAAGAAGAAATACGGCTTCTGGCGCCTGGAGATGCTGCCCATCATCCCCGAAACCTTCGGCCTCAAGCCGATCGAGGGATCCAAGGAGCGCTTCACACACCTTAAAAAGCTCCTCGCCCGCAAGGATATCGACCAGGTCATCAACGCTTGCGATGCCGGGCGCGAGGGTGAGCTGATCTTCGCCTACCTTTATCAGTTGGCCAAATCCAAGCTGCCAGTGAAGCGCGCTTGGATGCAGACGATGACCACCGAGGGCATCCAGAATGCATTCAAAAAACTCCGCGACGGCGCGCAGATGGCCGGCCTCGAAGCCGCCGCCCGCTGCCGCTCCGAGAGCGACTGGCTGATCGGCATCAACGGCACCCGCGCCCTGACCAAGCGCATGTTCGGCTCACGCGCCGGCAACGTCGCCTCAGTCGGCCGCGTGCAGACCCCCACCCTCGCCATCGTCTTCAACCGCGAACTGGAAATTCGCAATTTCAAGCCCCGTCCCTTCTGGCGTGTCACCGCCGAATTCAAGGTAGCCAAGGGCACCTACGAGGGCGTCTATCAGCGCTCACCCTTTAAAAAGGCCGAGAACGACGAACACGACCGCATCGACCGCGTCTGGCAAAAGGCCATGGCCGAAGCCGTGCTCAACGCTTGCCAAGGCAAGCCATTGGCGAGCGTGCGTGAGGATAAAAAAGCCGCCAACCAAGCCAGCCCGCGCCTCTACGATTTGACCACCCTGCAGCGCGAGGCCAACGGTCGCTTCGGCCTGCCCGCCCGTCGCACGCTCCAGATCGCCCAGGCCCTCTACGAGCGCCACAAAGCCATCACGTATCCGCGTACCGATTCGCGCGCACTGCCCGAGGATTACATCCCCACGTGCCGCCAAACCTTGGAAAACCTCACCGGTGAACTCGGTAAACACGCCGGCACCGTCCTCGGTCAGGGTTGGCTCAAGCCCAACAAGCGCATCTTTAATAACGCCCAGATCTCGGATCACTTTGCCATCATCCCGACCACCACCACCCCGTCGAACCTCGATGAGATGGAGGCCAAGGTCTACGACATGATCGCGCGCCGCTTTGTCGCGACGTTCTTCCCGTCCGCTGAGTTCGACGTCACCACGCGTATCTCCACCGTCGC
>CANIXX010000314.1 GCA_947471115.1 Opitutaceae bacterium
AACTCGCCTGCCCGCATCGCTTTTCGTGCGCGCCAATCGAGGACAACTCATCAACCGAACCTTCGTGGATAAAATCGAGCCCTGGTTTAGCGGCGGACTGAAAGCCTCTCTAAGAGGCGGCAGCAAGGTGGAGTTCTCGCGGCGGCAGGCACAGGTTTTTCGCAACCGGCTCGGTCTTTGAGGGCACCTTTTTACGGTTGCCTCAAACTAAGCCACGGTGGTGGCTGACCTCGAGGGGCATTACATGGGGTCGGTGAGGAATGGCACTAAGTTAATGGGTGTTGTCGGCACTTTTCAGGTCGCGGGAAGAGGAGACGACCATGTTGAGGCGGGGCTTGGTGAGGAGTTGATAAACCTTGGGACGGCGTTTGACGGCGCGAGGCTCGGAGCGATCCGGCCGAAGCGGCACCAGGTCGTTGGCGAAGGCGAGTACCCCGCCGGCACCGCCGCTCAGGTCAAGGCTCCCGTCAATATACGCATGAATATCCACCCCAGGCCTCGCCGCCGCGCTCGCCTGTGACCCTGCCGGTTAATTTTCCTTCGCGCATGCCGCCTAGGACAGCGGCATCGCCTTGGAACTCGTGACCAAGCAGGACTTGAACTCCCGCTCGCCTGCGGCCCTGAGAAGCACTACGATCGGCTAGTCGCCCTCGGCCTGGGAGGACTCGATAAGTCCGCAGTCACCGAGGTTACGTTTCCTGGTCGCGCCCTTGTCGTGGAGTGACGACGCTGTATGCCCACGGTGACGGCGTCTGCTTCGCGCATTTGCCGCTTTCGCCCATTCTCTAGCGTTCATTCAATTCCCATCTTGGCATGAAGTTTAGGGAGCCAAGTCTGCTGGTCGGCGAGGAGGGCGGTTTCGTGAAGGGCCAAGTAGTCGTCATACATTTTACCCGCGCCTTTGACATAGACGTTGCGCTCCTGGCGGTTGGCCCGGCCAAAAATGTGGGCAAACCAGTCGACTGCGTAGCGCATGTGAATGGCTTCGTCGGCGTTGTCGAAATCGATGTCGTTGCGCGTCTCCCAGTCGCCCATTTTCTCAAAAGTATCGATCATCTCCACCTTCGCCAAGTTGTAGCGGGTTTCGACTTCGTGGAGCAGCCCGAAGCGGTAGAGATGCCCGGCCTCGGAGTAGAGGTTGAAGCTCAAGGCGTCGATGGGCACGTCCTTGAACAGGTCGAAGCCCCATGCCTTCAGGCGGCGTTCGCCGATCTGGGCGTGGCGCATCTCGTCGTAGCACCAGCGAGCACCTTTGACCAAGAGCTCCAAGGGCGCCTTGGGGAACTCGGCCATGGTGCGGGCGACCGCCTCGGATGCCCAAGCTTCGTTGACGTGGGAAAGTGCGGCGGCGAGTTGACGAGCGCGATCGTCGTCGAGCATGGTGCGCGGATAATGGAAAAGGCAGCGTACCTGATGGCGCGGGTCGCGCAGAGCGGTCGAGGGCAGGACCATGGCGGGGCGTGTGGCGTAGGCGGGGGACATTTTCCACTCACTCGAAGCTTCGATGCCTAAGACTCCACCGGCTGCGGCGAGGCCGGCGCGCAGGTGGCCAAGCCAGGCGTCTCGCTCGGCCACGGAGAGCTGCTCGCGGGCCCACGCGACGATCTCGGCGGCCTCGGCGATCTGTTCGCGGAGCTGGCGGACAAAGGTCTGAACGTAAGCGAAGGTGGGTTCGTCGGTAAGTGGATCAGCGCGATCAAGATAGGTTTGGTAGGCTTCGGCGAGGGCGGGCCGGAAGACTTCGTAAAGCGCGAGGATCAACTCGGACTCGCTCGCGCTACGGCGCAGTTGCTCCATGAGCTCGACGAGCACGGGGTCATGGTTTTCATCGATGTTCTGGCGGGGGAAGCGCAGCTCGAATACCCGCTCCTGGTGTTTCTCGGCGTGGAGGAAGTCCTGCCAAAGATGTTTGGGCGTAAGCATCTTGGCTTCGTGACGGCTGATGGTCGGGAGCCACGCTGCGACGATGATGCCCATCTCGCGGGCGAGAAGGTAACAGCGCTGCAGGACAAGCGACGAGTCCTTCACGGGCCAGTGCGCGTGATAAACCTCGGGATTGGTCGTCTTGATCGAGAGGTTGCTGGGGTCGGTTTTTTGGGCGAGAAGGTTCATGGAATTAATGAGGATGTTGTGGGAACGGGCATTATCATAGCAGAGCAAAGGCTTGTTTAAAATGGAGAGACTGGGCATAAAGTTGTGGATTCCGGCCTCTCCTAGGCACATGGTGGCGTCATGAAAAAAAGTCCGCCAAAAAGCCTCGATTTTCGCAATGCGCTGAACACGCCGTTGGGACAGATCACGATGGCAGGTTTTTCCATGCGGCAGACGGTGGGTATGAGCGGGTGGCGCACATTTGGGCAGTATGCGGTGGTATATATCCAGGAGGGCGCGGGAGACTATGAGGATGCGAAAGGGCTGCGTCGCTCGTTAGGCCCGGGGGATCTGGTGATAGTGTATCCAGATCTCAAGCATCGCTACAACCCCGTGCCCGGGACGGAGTGGGTGGCGTCCTACCTGTGTTTTCAGGGAGCGGTTTTTGACTTGTGGCGCGCGCAGGGACTGCTCGATTCACGGCAGCCGTTGCACCATCTCGAACCGGTGGCGGAGTGGAGTCGGCGGTTCGAGGGCGTGTTGTCCGCTCCGAGGCAGGCGGGGTATGCGCCGCCGCTGCACGATCTCTGTCGCCTCCAGCAATTGCTGGCAGATATCGTTACGGGCGCGGGCCGCGCCACGGCCTATGCGGACGACCTGCGCTGGGTGTCGCGCGCATGCAGCTTGATAGAGGCGGAGCTAGGCGGCCCGCCGGATTGGGCGGCGGTGGCGCACCCGCTGGGGCTCGCTGAGGAAGGCTTTCGAAAACGGTTCACCCGGCTGGCAGGACAACCGCCCGCGCGCTACCGCATGAGCCGCTTGATCGACCGCGCGTGCGAACTCATGCAGGCGGGACGCATGACCGACGCGCAGATCGCCGATGCGCTCGGGTTCTGTGATGCTCACTATTTTTCGAGGCGCTTCAAGGAGATCACCGGCAAGAGCGCGCGAGCGTTTCGGCGGGAGTTGCCTAGAT
>CANIXX010000315.1 GCA_947471115.1 Opitutaceae bacterium
CAAACCAGCTGGTACCACATTGGGCACAAACCCGGCGCTGACTGATACATCCTTTGTTATTCCGGCGGCAGCAGCTGGTGCTATTCCCACTTTAGAGAACTATAGGTTTGGTAAAGGCGGTGTTTGGTTGCGGTTTTTGACTTCCATAACCGACACGAATGCTGACGCGAATACGGTTTCTGCGCCACGAGCCGTTTCGTATCAAATCGTGCGTTTGCCGGTGGTCGCAGGAAGCCCAGTGGAATTTCGGTATCTTCTCTTTCGGTCAGAGGTCAACTCATCCAATACATTTAGCAATGGGTTCAATCTATTTGATGCTGCTTACGATACACCCACTGCGGCACCGGCTGCTGTTACCGATCCCGGTATCCTGCGTCGTCCTGAAGTTACGACACCCAATCGAGGCTTAGTGATTGCTAACAATGTCATCGATTTCGGGGTTAGGGTTTACACTAGAAATAGCTCGGGTGTTCTTAGTGCTACGCCCAACTTCCCTGATTCCGCTACACCCAATATAGTGGGTTTCGCGGCGACCACCGACGTTGACAAGGAGAGCGGCGTGGTTGCCAAGAATTTAATTTTACATGACTTCCCTGCCGTTGTTGAGGTGTTTGTCCGTGTTTTGACCGATGAAGGCGTGATGCAGATTGATAATTTGGAGAATAATCGGATCACCGGTGACTGGTGGGACATTGCTCTCAAAAACTCGAAAGTGTTTACTCGCCGGATCGAGCTGAATTCGAGCGGGCTATAATACTATTTTCATTTGGGCAAAAAAAGGGGGCTCCATTACGGAGCCCCCTTTTTTATGCGTTGGGTTGAACCTAAATCAGGCATTAAAATTTAGCCTTGGATTTCACAGATTACACGGATTGAATAACTTGCATACTATTATACGCCAAAATGTAATTCGCCCCGGTGGTGTGTATTAGGATTCTTTAATTCTTTGGTAATCTGTGCATTCGCTGCAATCTACCCGAACGCCGAAGTTTTAACCACAGAATGCACCGATGAGCACAGATACCAGAATGTTGCTGAATTTAAAAAGGGCATGAAAAAGGGAAATGAAGCCGGTTTCAATTGCCGCCTAAGGGATTCTATCTGTGCCATCTGTGGTTGGCTCTAAATTCGGATTTCACCCGCCTCCAAAATTGGCCGGGACTACCAACGCTACACTGCTAAAACCCGAACGCCGAAGTTTTAACCACGGAATTCACAGATGAGCACCGATAACAGAGTTTTACTGAATTTAATGATAGGATGAAAAAAGGGGGCATGTTGAGTTCGTTTACCTCCTAAGGAATTGTATCTGTGGAATCTGTGTAATCCGTGGTTGGTTTGAACTTCGGAATTCAGGTAAAAACCTCAGCCGGGTTCGGAGGTGGGACGCTTACAACCAAATTGGACCCCGATCAGGGTTGGATTTGCTCAGCAATTTCCTCCAGCGGATAGGTGAGGATTTCTGCCAATGTCGGGTGATACCAGGGCGCGCGTAGGAGATCGAAAACGGTGGCCTTCATCGCCAGCGGACCACTGAAAATATGAATCAGTTCGCCGGCGTGAGGTCCGACGATTTCGGCACCGAGGATGCGACCGCGTTTGGGCTCAGCGATGACTTTTACGTAGCCGTAGTTAGCCTCCATCAGGATGGACTTACCGTGGTCGTTGAACGGGTAGGTTGCTACGAGGAATTTTTCTCCCCGGGCAGTGAGCTCGCGCTCCTGTTCGCCGATGCTGGCCAGAGCGGGCTCAGTGAAGACCACGCTGAGCAGGAGCGCGGGATCGGTTGGTTTTAGGCCTTTGACGCCAAACGCGTGGCGGGCGGCCAGTTCGCCTTGAGCCACGGCGAGGTGGACGAGGTCGTACGGTCCGCAGACATCGCCTCCGGCATAGATGTGTTTGACGCTGGTTTGTTGCCAGCGGTTGACCTTTACCCGACCGACCGACGTGAGTTTCACCCCGGCGGCTGCGAGTTGGAGCGAGTCGGTGTTGGGCTCACGACCCAGCGCATTAAACAGGTGACGGGCACGGCGGGTGAGGGTTTTTCCCCCACAGGTGAATTTGACCGTTACGCCCGCCGCATCGCCTGAGATTTTGTCGATTTGGGTGTCGGTGTGGAGGGCGATGCCCTCGTCGCGGAAGGCCTGCTGGACCACTTCGCTGGCGGAGGGGGAGTAGTCCTTAAGAATGGTTTTACTGCGCTGAATTTGGGTGACCTTTGAGCCAATGCGCCGGAGGAATTGGGCGAGTTCACAGGCGACGATGCCGCCGCCGAGCACGATCACGCTCTCGGGGACAAAATCGAGGTCGAGCACGTCGTCGCTGGTCCAGAACGGGGTGGTTGCCAGACCGGGAATGGCAGCTGGAACGCTGACTTTGGAGCCGGTTGCGATCAGGAACTTTGCAGCAGTTAACGTGCGGCCATCGGCGAGGGCGACGGTGTGCGGATCGAGGAAGCGGGCGTGGCTGCGGTAAACGTCGTATTTACCCGATTCAAGGGCCTGGGAGCGGTAGTCGGCGAATTCGCCGATGATCTTCTTTTTGCGGGCGTGAAGCGCCTTCATATCCGCAGTGGCGGAGGGGATGCGAAGGCCGAAGGTTTTACCCTTTTGGGCGAGGTGGAGGATCTCGGTGGAGTAGAGGAGCGTTTTGGACGGCATGCAGCCCTTGAGGATGCACAACCCGCCGAGTTGTGGGGCGCTATCGACGATGGCGACGCGTTTGCCGAGCGAGACGGCGACGCGGGCGGCATTGAAGCCGGCCGAGCCGCTGCCGATGACGAGAAGATCGTAGGGTTTGGGCATGGGAGAAGGGATCGGGAGTAAGGCTAATTCACGTTCAAGATGAGACGGTAAAACAGTTTTGGCCAGGGACGGCCAACACTACAACAAACAGCCGATGTAGCGTTGGCCGTCCCCGGCCAATTGAAGTCCAACAAACAGCCGATGTAGCGTTGGCCGTCCCTGGCCAATTAATCTGCTGCTGAAAACGCCTTCGGCTCTACCGGCCTTTGCCAAACAGCATGATGTGAATGGTTTTTAGGACGATGGAGGCGTCGATCTGAA
>CANIXX010000316.1 GCA_947471115.1 Opitutaceae bacterium
CAAGCGCGCGCTTGTTGAAACCAACGGCAACTTCGAAGAGGCCGTCACCATCCTTCGCAAAAAGGGTGCCGCTTCCGCCGCCAAACGCGCGGATCGCGAAGCCAAAGAAGGCCTCATCGAGAGCTACATCCACGTCGGTGGCAAAGTTGGCGTCCTCATCGAGGTCAACTGCGAGACCGATTTCGTGGCTCGTAACGACGACTTCAAGGCCCTCGTTCGTAACCTCGGTATGCACATCGCCGCCGCCAACCCGATCTGCGTTTCCCGCGATCAGGTTCCCGAGGCCGATATCGCCGTCGAGCGCGACATCGCCACCGCCCAGGTTGCCGGCAAGCCGCCCGCAGCCGTGCAGAAGATCGTTGAAGGCAAACTCGAGAAGTATTTCGCGACCGTCGCGCTTCTCGATCAGCCCTTCGTGAAAACCCCCGAGAAAACCATCAAGGAGATCCTCACCGAGGCGATCGCCAAGACCGGCGAGAACATACAAATCCGCCGCTTCGTCCGTTACCAGCTCGGCGCGTAAGCCGTCCCGCTGCTGTTAGCAGCTAACCTCCAAAGCACGCCGGTTTTCCGGCGTGCTTTTTTGTGTCCAGTGCGGCGGTTTCAGTCTCCCCTCTTCACCATGAAAGTCACCAAGGGCCAGATCTTCAATCGGGGCATTACCCACTGCTGCCCCAACTGTGGTGCCAATAAACTGTTCAAAGCCGATTCGTTTTTCGCGCTTAACCCCGAATGCCCAGATTGCGGCCTGAACATTGAGCGCGACGAGGGCTTTTTCCTCGGCTCCATGTCGCTCAACTACGCCGTGACCACCGTGGGGTTTTTATTTCCTGTGCTGATCCTCTATCTGGTTGGCGCGCTGTCGGGCATGGTTGCGGCGGTGACCGCCGGAGTCGGGGCACTCGGGTTTCCAGTTCTCTTTTATCGCTCATCGCGGAGCTGGTGGCTGATGAGCTATTACTTTTTCCTACCGCACCACCTCCCGGCCAATCAAGACACTGCGACCGATAACGACGGCCAAAAAACTTAATGAACACAGGGTGTTGATCCAATGCATCCGCGCCGACTTAGCAGGCGGCAACATTGAAGACTTAGGATTGAGCGCTGAGGTAGTGCGATGCTATAGCCCGCAGGTTTGCGTTGAATGCGTATCACAATTGCTGATGCGGGCTGAAGCACCGCACTATTTCAGCGCCGACACTTTAATGTTACTGCCTACTAGGAGCTTGTGCTACGCAGACCTCAGTCAAAGACCACAGTCTTGTTGCCGTAAACCAAAACGCGGCTCTCGAGGTGCCAGCGCACGGCTTGAGCGAGCACGATTTTCTCTAGGTCGCGCCCCTTACGCACGAGGTCGTCGACACCATGCCGGTGCGTCACCCGCGTCACGTCCTGCTGAATGATCGGACCGTCATCGAGCACCGCAGTCGCGTAATGCGCGGTCGCGCCGATCAGTTTGACTCCGCGTTCTGCGGCTTGGTGATAAGGGCGGCCGCCAGCAAAGGCCGGTAAAAACGAGTGGTGAATGTTGATCACCGGGCGGGCGAATTTTTCAAGAAAATCCTCCGACAACACCTGCATGTAACGGGCGAGAATCACCAGCTCGACATCGAGCGAACGCAGGAGCTCCAGTTGTGCAGCTTCCCCTTCAGGCTTGGTCGCCGAGGTCACAGGAATGACATAAAAAGGCAGGCCATAACCCCGCGCCGACGATTCCAGTTCGCGATGATTGGAGACGATCGCTACGAGCTCACACGCGTAGTCTCCCGACTTCCATCGCAGCACCAGGTCGTGGAAACAGTGGTCGAACTTGGAGACAAAAATCGCCACGCGCGGGCGATGACTAGAAGCGGTCACATGCGCCTGCATGCCGAGCGAGGCCGCGAAGGAATGGAAGCCCGCCGTGTCGGCCGAAGCGGCGCCTTGGGAAGGAACCCACTCAATGCGTTGAAAGAAAATCCCCGCCTCCATGTCGCGGTGCTGGTCGGCATGGAGGATGTTGCCTCCACGCTCGAAAATCCACCCCGCCACCCGCGCAACCAAACCCGGCTGGTCCGGACCATGCAACAGGGCAACGAGGGTGGAGGGGGCGAGCGACGACATCAGCAAATCAGCTCAGACGGTGGCAACGTTGCCCACGTAGCTCTGAATGGGGCGCACTCCCACACGCTTGTTCTTGAGCGCTTGGATACCCTGAACGGCAGCTTTCGCGCCTGTCATGGTGGTCATGATACACACGCTGTGCGTGTAGGCGGCCTGACGGATCGTGTTCTCGTCCTTGCGCGGAATCATTCCGCCGGGCGTGTTGATCACGAGCTGGATTTGGCCGTTCTTGATCATGTCCACGGCGGTCGGGCGGCCCTCGTCGATCTTGCAGAGGCGGTTAACCGCGACGCCGTTGGCGGCGAGGTGGTCGGCCGTTCCGCTGGTCGAGTAGATCGCGAAACCGAGCGCCGCGAGGTTGCGGGCGAGCTCGACGGCGTTGGCCTTGTCCGAGTTCTTCACCGAGAGGAACGCGTTGCCTTTAACCGGAAGGCCGGGTTTAGCGGCGGCTTGGGCTTTGGCGAAGGCGATGCCCAGATCTTCGTCAAGGCCCATGACTTCGCCGGTCGAACGCATCTCAGGCGAGAGCGTGATCATCGCACCGGGGAAGCGCACAAACGGGAATACCGCTTCCTTCACGCACCAGTGCTTAGGGGTTTGCTCGCGGGTGAAGCCGAGCTCGGCGAGCTTTTTTCCGGTCATGACCTTGGCGGCGAGCTTGGCCAAAGGAACGCCGATCGCCTTGGCGACGAAGGGCACGGTGCGAGAGGCGCGCGGGTTGACCTCGAGGATGTAGAGCTGGTTGTCCTTGATGGCGAACTGGACGTTCATCAGGCCGATCACATTGAGCGCCTTGGCTAACGCGTAGGTGGCCTGACGAACGGTGTTAAGCATGTCCTTCGACAGCGTGTGCGGGGGCATGACCATCGAGGCGTCACCGGAGTGCACGCCGGCGAATTCGATGTGCTCCAGCATACCGCCGATGA
>CANIXX010000317.1 GCA_947471115.1 Opitutaceae bacterium
GCTGGTCGTCGCCGAGAATCTCAAACTGGCCGAACAACTCGCCGAGGACATCGCGTTTTTCTACCGCTCTGCAGGCGGCAATCCGGCGGCAGTCAGCACGCTCATTTTCCCCGAGTCCATTCCCGACAGCCGCGACATGCGGGAAGCTTTCGCCGCCTCCGCCGACCGCACCACGGTGCTCTCCCGCCTGCGCGCCTCGCGGAGCTGCGAGCTGGGAGCTAAGAACTTGGAGCCTGGAGCTAAGAGCTCCCAGCTCCTAGCTTCCGCCACCTCCGCCGGCCAGCTCGTGATCGTCACCACGCCCGCCGCGCTCATCCAGCCGGTCCCTGCAATCGAGGCGTTTGCCACCCGCGAACTCACCCTCACCCGAGGCCAAACCCAGCCGTTTCAAGCCCTGCTCGAAACCCTCCACGGGCTCGACTACGACTCCGAGGCGGTTTGCGAATCCCCAGGCCACTACGCGGTGCGCGGCGGCATTATTGACGTTTACCCCGTCACTGCGACCGAGCCCTACCGACTCGATTTTTTTGGCGACGAAATTGAGGACATCCGAGCCTTCGATCCCGTTACGCAGAGATCCGGCGAACAACTCCAATTTATCACCCTGTGCGCCTCGCCGCGCCTCAAGCTCGACGCCTCCAAAACCGGCCTCGCCGACTACCTCTCGCCGCTCACCCAACTCGTCTTCATCGAACCCGCCGTCCTCGACGCCGAGTTCGCCGGTTTTTCCAACGAGGGTTTTGACGGACTTACCCCGATTTTTAAAAAATGCGCCGCCGCCTTTGGGTTGGCCGACATCGACGAGGCCGCCGCGCTTTTCGATGACGAGGACGTGCGCGAAACCACCTGGGACACCGAGAGCCTGGTCCACCACCGCAGTTATCCGTCTGACGAGCTCGTTGCCCAAGAGCGCCTGTGCGCCGAGGAAGAGGCCCGGCGCAACTTCCTCCAGCAACTCGTCGCATGGAAAAAGGACGGCTACGGTCTCGCCTTCGTCGTTTCCAAGGAGGGCGAGGAACAGCGCGTAAAAGAAATCCTCGCCGAAGACTCCCGTTTCAAAGGCCTACAACCACTCTGGGTGCGCGGCACTCTCAACGAGGGTTTCCGTTGTACCTACCGCGTCGGCGCAGGCCTTCTCTGGTCGACCTTGCCCAAACGCAAACTAGGTGAAATCGGTGGCCTCGTACTGGTCACCGAGACGGAACTTTTTGGCCGCCAGCGCACCCGCCGTGTCAACGGTCCGCAACGTGCCCAAGTTAACCGTGCGCAAGTCGACCAGTTGCTCGACTTCTCAGAGTTGGTCGAGGGCGATTTTGTCGTCCATCTCCAGCATGGCATCGCGCTCTACCGTGGGTTGACCAAACTGGAAATGCGCGACGGCTTGCGTGAGGTTATCTCGTTGGAATTCGACGACGGCGTGACGTTGCACGTGCCCTTGCAGGAATCGCACCTCATCAGCCGCTACGTCGGTCTCGGCAAGACCAAGCCCCAACTGGGCAAAGTCGGCTCGGGACGCTGGGAAAAAACGCGTCAGGCGGCCGAGCGCGCCACCATCGATCTCGCCGCCGATTTATTGAAAATCCAGGCCCAGCGCGAGGCTCAGCCCGGCCACCCCTGCCTGCCGGACAACGACTGGCAAAAGGAGTTCGAGGGATCTTTCCCATTCAACGAAACCAAGGACCAGCTCAAGGCTATCGAGGAGACCAAAGCCGACATGGAGCGCGCCCGGCCGATGGACCGGCTGATCTGTGGCGACGTGGGTTTTGGCAAAACCGAGGTGGCGATAAGGGCGGCGTTTAAAGCGGTTCAAGACGGGCGGCAGGTCGCCATTTTGGTGCCCACGACCATCCTCGCGCAGCAGCACCTGAACACGTTTCGCGAACGTATGGCGGGTTATCCCATCGCCGTCGAAATGGTCAGCCGCTTTCGCACCAAAGCCGAGACCACCCGCATCCTCGCTGCCACCGCTCTCGGCCAGGTCGACATTCTCATCGGCACGCATCGAATCCTCGGGGCGGACGTGGCCTTTAAAAACCTCGGACTGGTCATCGTCGACGAGGAGCAGCGCTTCGGTGTGAAACACAAGGAGCGCCTCAAATCCATGCGCGCCACGGTGGACATCTTGTCGATGTCGGCGACGCCGATCCCGCGCACGCTTTACATGGCCATGACGGGGGCGCGCGACATGAGCGTGATCGAGACCCCGCCGGTCAACCGCCACCCGATCCAAACCATCGTCAAAACCTACGACGACAAATTGGTCGTCGTAGCGATCCGCCACGAACTGCGACGCGGCGGCCAGGTGTTTTACCTGCACAACCGGGTGCAGACGATCAACCTCGTTGCCGCGCGCCTCAACGAGCTGATGCCCGACATCACCGTCGGTGTCGGCCACGGCCAGATGGATGAACACGACTTGGAGCGCGTCATGACCGAGTTCGTCGCCGGCAAATACCAAGTACTCGTCTGTACGACCATCATCGAGACCGGCCTGGATATCCCCAACTGCAATACGATCATCATCGAAGGAGCGGACCGCTTTGGGTTGTCGCAACTCTACCAGTTACGCGGGCGCGTTGGCCGGTTTAAACACCAAGCCTACGCCTACCTGCTGTTGCACCGTCACACCCGGTTGGTGGAAATCACCCGCGAGCGCCTCAACGCCCTGCGCACCCACAACCAACTCGGCGCGGGCTTCCGCATCGCCATGCGCGACCTGGAACTGCGCGGCGCGGGCAACCTGCTCGGCTCGCAACAAAGCGGCCACATCATCGGCGTGGGCTTTGAACTCTACTGCCAACTCCTGCGCCAATCGGTCGCCCGGCTGAAGGGCGAGAAAAACGCGTCGGCGATCCGCGCTGCCGTGAAGCTCGATTTTGTGTTTGTCGGCGAAGGCTCGCCGGGTGGCGGCGCCAATGCCGCCGGCGGACCGGCGGCGCGTTCGCGCGGTCACGGCGACGGTTATCAGGCGATCAAACTCGCCGAGCAGGCCGACGACGGCGCAGTCGAGGTCGCCAAAATCCAAGCAC
>CANIXX010000318.1 GCA_947471115.1 Opitutaceae bacterium
CCCAAAACTTCCGCTTCCGGTTAATTTGGGCGTTTCAACCGCTGGAGCCTTCCTTGGCTGGTGGTTACTGCGCCAAATCAACCCCGCAGCCATACAAGCGGGCTTCGCACTCGGCGGCAGCGTCACGCTGCTGGTTCTGTTGCGAGCCCTCAAAAAATAGGTGTCCCATGGCCGATCCCTATGAAGAAGTTCTCGAAGGACGCCCCTTGATTCGTGGGCCGATAAACGGCCCGCACGAGCTTCTCTGTGACCGTCTCCACTCGTGGGTGGCGGACAATCTCCCCCACAACTCCGCGCTCCAACTCCTGCGCCGTCGTTCACTGGTTAAACTCCGCCCCGATACTGAAATCCGCCCGGATCTTGCGCTCATTCGGCGCAACGACCCGCGCCTCTACCTCGCCGTCGAGGTCCTGCAGAACAGTGACCGACATCCGGATACGGTGATCAAAAAAAACATTCTCGCGTCCTGCTTGGTGCCGAGGCTGTGGATCGTCGACGGCCGCTATCAAAACATCGAATTGTACGTGACCAATGGCGGGCGCTTCCGCCTAGAAGCGATTCTCACCGATAACGATTTACTCAGCGACTCCGCACTCAGCGGCGCGCGTTACCTTCTTTCCGACCTGTTCGCCCGCCGCACGATTTGAGCGAGGCCGACCGCCGTGAACCGCCGCAAGTTTCGCTGGCAACGAACATGGCGGTGCCTACCTTAACCCGAATGCAGAAGTCCGCCGTCCGCGACGCGATCGTCGCCCAACTCCAGTGCGAGCTCGATCTCCAGTCGCGCGCCGCCAACGAAGCTCGCGAGGAGGCGACCAGCGAGGAGAGCAAGTCCGAGGGCAAATACGACATGCGCGGGCAGGAAGCCGCCTATCTGGCCGAGGGCCAAGCCCGCCAAGCCGCCGAAATCGTCGAAGCCCTCACACTTTACCACGGGCTCGATCTGGCCGCTTGGCCCAAGGGTGCACCCGCCGGTATTGGAGCCTTCATCACTTTGGAGGCCCGCGGTCGGCCGCACTATTATTTTCTCGGCCCGCGCAATGGCGGGCTCGAAGCTAAGGTAGACAACGTGGCTTTCACCGTGGTCACGCCGGCTTCACCGCTAGGGCGCCAATTGGTGGGGCAACGCGTGGGCGCGACCGTGCAACTGCCAGGACGCGCTGGCCCCGTCAGCCACACGATCGTCGCCCTCGATTGAGCCGGCGGCAGCAGCCAAGTAGGGCTGCGCTTTAGCCCGCCATTGAATGCTCGTCGAACGGCGGACTAAAGCACCGCCCTACCCGCCTTCCGAGAGTTGAGTTGCCAGCTGCGCGGGCTTCGCATTTCTCGGGCGGATGCGTCTCTCGCTTTTCTTTGTTTTCACCTTGGTCACTTGCCGCCTGATGGCCGCCCCCATTCCCGCCGAGTTGGCCGCCGCCTTGAAGGATTTCAGAACCGAGGGTCCACGCGGCTGGGGGTTTACCCAAACCTCGATCGCCAGCGCCCACAGTCGTGTCGAACAGTTTAACCCGGCCGGACGCGACTCCGTTCAATGGACGCTGGTGCAGCAGGACGGACGCGCCCCGAACGAGGAGGAGGCAGGCAAATACAAGGAGCTCAAGGCCCGTCGCTCATCCAATGAGAATGCCCCCAATGTGAAGGACCAAATCAACACCGATAGCTGTGAGATTTTGAGCGAAAGCGCCGAGCAGGGGGTTTATCGCTTTCAGCTCAAAACCGGAGACAAAGACGACCAGTCCGCCGCGTTTATGCGGGTCACTTACACGCTGCATCGCCCCACACAGACCATCGAGAAAATCGAACTGGCCAGCACCGAACCGTTCTCCCCGGTGTTTATGGTGAAGATTGCGGAGGCGCGCACCGTGATGACTTACACTCGGCCCGAATCCGGCCGACCATCATTATTGAAAGAAGTGGCAGTCAAAGTTCGCGGCCGCGCCATGTGGGTGAAGTCGCTCGATGAAGACATGACCGTGGCGTATTCGGACTACGTTTACGCAGGCAAGAAGCCCGCGCCCGTTTCACCCTGACGTAAGCCGACTAAATCGCGTCGGCATAAAGATCCTCGTAGGCCTTCGCTGTCTTCGCCCAGCCAAAGTCGGTGCGCATTCCGCGGGCCTGAACTTCGGTGTAATGCTGCTTGTCGGCAAATAGCTTGAGAGCTCGTGTCAAACCACTTCCCAAACCCGCCACACTCGGGCTGAACATCACGCCGGTGCCCGCCGCCGGGTTAGTATCAATATCGATGACCGTATCAACTAATCCGCCCACTTGTGAGACCAGTGGAATCGTCCCGTAGGCCTGTGAATACATCTGATTTAACCCGCATGGTTCGAAGCGGGAGGGCATCACAAAAAAATCGCTACCGGCTTCGATCAGGTGGCTCATCGACTCGTCCACTCGGCTCGACAACACCACGTGCGTGGGCACCAACGCCGCGAGTTCACGCAAGCTCGACTCCAACTGCTTGTCGCCCTTGCCGAGAACGATCAGGCGTACGTCGTTTTTGCGGAAAAAAGCCGCGTTATCCAGAAGCAGATCAACGCCCTTCTGCTCGGTCAGGCGGCACACCATGCCGAAGATCGGGCCAGTGAACTTCGGGTCCAATCCCGCCCGGGTAAGCAACTCGGTACGGCACTTCGCTTTGCCTGCCAGTTTCCCCACTGAATAACGCTCGGGAATCAGCGGATCGGTCGCCGGATTCCAAACCGCGGTATCGATGCCGTTAATGAACCCGACCAAATCGGCTGCTCGGCTCAAAATCACCCCGTCAAGACCACAGCCGAACTCAGCCGTCTGGATCTCACGGGCGTAGCGCGGGCTGACCGTGGCCACGCGATCCGAAAACAGGATACCTGCCTTCATCATGCTCATCTGCCCGTAAAACTCGACGCCATCGATGCCCATGAGTTCCTCGGGCAGGTTCGTGCGGTGAAAAGAGCGCATCGGAAACACCCCTTGGAAGGCGATGTTGTGAATGGTGAACACCGTCTTCATCGCCAG